>JAKFVH010000287.1 GCA_021732285.1 Reyranella sp.
GCGAAGCAGGCGGCATAGGCCATGACCAGCCACTGCTCGAGGTCGCGGCCGGCCGGGTTGGCGATCAGGACGCCGAAATAGGCGACCTTGGTGAGATGGCCCAGCACCTGGGCCGCCGCCTTGGTGGCGATGTTGGTCTGCCGCGTCATGCCGGTGCGCACATAGAAGATGTCCAGCAAGGGCCCGGTGATGCCGGCCACGAGCTGCATGGCCCCGCCGATCGCGCCCGCCAGGAAGGCCTGCCCGCCGCGCTCGATATCGGGGGCGACGCGCTGCGGCACGGCCAGCGCCGCGAACGGCGTCAGTCCCACCACCATCAGGACCAGCGCCTTGTCCGGCACGAAGTCGAAGAAGGAGAACACGAGCAGCGAGGCCGCCGACCCCGAGCCGAACTTCAGCACCACGCTCCACTTCACGTGATGGCGCCACAGCCAGGCGCGCCAGCTATTGGCGGCGATCTGGATGACGCCGTGGAACACCATGGCGACCGGCACCGGCAGCACCGCCAGCAAAAAGCCGATCAGCAGCATGCCGCCTGCCATGCCGAAGATGCCGGAAATGAACGAGGTGACGACGGCCATGAAGGCCAGCGCGGCGAGGATAGGCAGCGAGAACATCGCGCGCGACGTAGCGCAGGTGGCAGAGCCTGTCGAGGATCGCCTATGGTGCGGCCATGTCCGACGATCTCCTGTTCACGCCGGCTGTCAAAGCCGCCGCCCTCATCCGCGCCAGGAAGCTTTCGCCTGTCGAGTATGTCGATGCGGTGCTGAAAGCCGCCGACAAGGCCAATCCCCGGCTCAACTGCTTTCGCGTGCTCATGGACGAGCAGGCGCGACGCGACGCCAAGACGGCCGAAGCCGCGGTGAGCAAGGGCGAGACGCTGGGTCCCCTGCACGGCGTGCCGATCAGCGTAAAAGACCTTTTAGACGTGAAGGGCGTGCCGACGCGGCACGGCTCGGCGATCTTCGAGGACAACGCTCCGGCAGCGGCCGACGACATCCTGGTCAGGCGCCTGCGCGCGGCCGGCGCCATTATCATCGCCAAGGCAACAACCCCGGAGTTCGGCGTAAAGGGCCTGACCGACGGACCGTCCTTCGGCATCACGCGCAATCCCTGGAACCTCGAGCGCACGCCAGGCGGCTCGAGCGGCGGTGGCGCCGCGGCAGTGGCGGCCGGGCTCGGCCCCTTGTCGCTCGGCACCGACGGCGCAGGCTCGATCCGCGGCCCGGCCTCGTGCAGCGGCCTGGTCGGCCTGAAGCCGACCTTGGGCGCGGTGCCAGCCGACACCACGCGCGATGCCTTCGGCAACAACGTCTATGCCGGGCCGCTTGCCCGCACGATCACCGACGCCGCGATCATGCACTCGGTGCTGGCGGGCCCGAGCGAGAAGGATCCGTGGACGCTGGCGGGCGGCGTGCAGCATGCGCTGTCACCCAAGCTCGCCGGCGAAGATCTGTCGGGCGTGCGCATCGGCTACATCGAGCTCACCGCCAATCCGCGCATCGCCGCCGACGTGCGCGCCAACACGCGCGCCGCCCTTGCCGCCTGGCAGGAGCTGGGCGCCGACGTCGACGAGGTGAGCGAGAAGATCGACTGGATCGAGTACGAGGGCCGCGTGCTCTACCAGGCGAACTTCGCGGTGTTCTGCGCCCAGTACCTGCCCAAGTGGCAGAACCAGATGGACCCGGTGACACTCGCCTTCATGGAGCGCGGCGGCAAATTCAGCCTGGCCGATTTCCGCAACGCCCAGTTCGCGCGCACGGCGCTGTTCCGCAAGATCCAGTCGCTGTTCGAGCGCTACGACTTCCTGGTGACGCCGACCAACTCGCGCACCGCCCTCGACGTCGGCCACGACGCCGCCAACGACGAAGTTCTGGTCGACGGCGTGAAATGCGGCATCACCCGCCAGGGCTGGACCTCGTACCAGTACCCTTTCAACCTCACCGGCCATCCCGCGCTCGCATTGCCCTCGGGCTTCGGCGCCGACGGCCTGCCGACCTCGGTGCAGATCGTCGGCCGCTGGGGCTACGAGACCGACGTGCTGCGGCTGGGCTCGCTCCTGGAAGCGGCGCGGCCTTGGGCGCAGCACCGGCCCCCGGCCTTGCCGTCGGCTTAATTATTGTATATACGATAAATCGTGCGCATTACGTTCAACCAGGCCAAGCGCGCGCTGACATAGGAGAAGCGTGGCCTGGATTTCGCCCTTGCCGGGCTGGTGTTCGGCGACCGGCATATGACGCGTGTCGACGATCGTCGGGATTACGGCGAGCCGAGATTCATCTCGATCGGCCGATTGGCAGCCGACGTAGTGGTTCTGGTCTGGACGCCGCGGGGCGACGCGCGACGCATCATTTCGATGAAGAAGGCAAATGGCCGTGAGAAAGCGTTCTTCGAAGCGAGCCTGGCGCGACCCTGACGATGCGCCTGCTCTGAATAGGAGCTGGTTCGAGGAGGCCGACGTCATGGTCGGCCGTAAGGTCGTGCGTCGAGGTCGGCCGGCGGGGACCGCAAAGAAGCAAGCGATCTCGATTCGGCTCGATCGCGATGTTCTGACACATTTTCGAAAGGCCGGCCCCGGATGGCAGGCCCGCATCAACGAAACCCTGCGCCGCTCAATGGCCGGCTCGAAGCGCTGATTTTCTTTTCGAGCCTGAACCCTTTCCGCATTGCGCGCCCTCTTGGTCTGGGTAAGTCCAAGAAGGAGGCTCGATCGATGACTTTTAGACGCAATGTCCCAGGCTGGGAGCGCGGCCTGCGTGCCGCCTCCGGCATCGCCCTGCTGGTCGTGGCCGCAATCATGCCCCTGGCGGGCTGGCCATTCTGGGCCGTCCTGGCGGGCGGCGTGGGCCTGCTCGGCTCGGCCGCGATGGGCTTCTGCCCCGCCTGTGCGCTCGCCGGACGGCGGCTCTCGTGAGCGGCCTCGCCGGCATTGACGGCGGACTGGTGGCGGCGGCCAAGGCTGGCGATGCAGCGGCGCTCGACCGCCTGCTCGCCGTCTCGCAGCCCGACCTGATGCGCTTTGCCCGCCGCACCTGCGCCAATGCCGAGGATGCCGAGGACGCGGTCCAGGCCGCCCTCTGGCAGCTCCATCGCCGCATCGGCACGCTGCGCGTCATCGCCGCCTTCACGAGCTGGCTGTTCCGCATCGTCGAGCGCGAGTGCCGGCGCCTGCTCGGCCTGCAGCGGCGCACCGTGCCGCTGGAGAACGCCGATCCGTCGGCGTTGCGCATCGAGCCGGTGCCGAGCGACCTCAGGCGCGACCTCGGCGCCATGATCGCAGCCCTGCCCGACCTCTATCGCGAGGTGTTGATCCTGCGCGACATCGAGAAGCTGACGGCGCCGGAAGCCGCGGCGCAGCTCGGCATCTCGGTCGAGGCGGTGAAGAGCCGGCTGCATCGTGCGCGAACGATGTTGCGCGAAAAACTTTTAGGCTCGGGATACTGGTCGTCATGAGCTACCAGCATCCGACCGACCTCGCTCTGGTGCCGGAGCTGCTGGCGCTGGCGCCCGCCGAAGGCAAGACGTTCCTCGCCTTCAACCACGCGGCCGAACGCGCCGACGGCGCGATCCCGCGCAAGTACCGCGAGCTGATCGCGCTCGGCGTCGCCTTCACCACGCAGTGCGCCTACTGCATCGACACCCACACGCGCCACGCCCGCGAGGCCGGCGCCACGAAGCAGGAGATCGCCGAGGCGGCGTTCGTCGCGGCGGCGGTGCGGGCGGGCGGCACGCTGGCTCACGCGTTGTTGAGCCTGCGGCTGCACGATTCGCCGGAAAAGTAGGCTGGCGGCATGTTGATCGGGCCCTCGGAAGGGGCACAATCGCGTCCTGCCCTTTCCGAGGAGGCCCCATGCGCCGCCGACACCTGCTCGTCCTGTCCGCCGGAGCGCTCGCCGCGCCGGCGTTGATCACCCATCCCGCGCGCGCCGCCGTCGAGACGCGCGAGCACAACGGCTATCGCATCCGCACCTACAACGTGCGGCCGGGCTCGGGCTCGCGCGACGTCGCCTGCAACGCCGACGGCACGGTATGGTTCTGCGGCCAGCGCGACGGCACCTTGAACCTGCTCGATCCGCGCGACGGCGGCCTCAAGGTCGTGGCGCTCGGCCAGGGGGCGGCGCCGCATGGCGTGATCGTCGGGCCCGACGGTGCGGCCTGGGTGACCGAGGGCGGCCAGAACTCGATCGCCCGCGTCGATCCCAAGGATCATCGGGTGCAGCTCTGGAAGCTGAATGGTGGGCCGTCCTACGCCAACCTCAACACCCTGGTGTTCGACAAGCAGGGCACGCTGTGGTTCACCGGCCAGGGTGGCGTAATCGGCCGCTTCGAGCCCAAGACCGAGAAGATGCAGGTGTGGGACGCGCCGCGCGGCTATGGCCCCTACGGCATCGCGCTCACGCCGCAGGGCACGGTCTGGTACGTGTCGCTCGCCGGCAACTACCTCGCCGAGATCGACCGCACGACTGGCGCGCCACGCATCGTCGAGCCGCCGACGCCGCAGCAGGGCGCACGCCGCGTGTGGTCCGACAGCCAGGGTCGCCTGTGGATCAGCGAATGGAACAGCGGCAACGTCTCCATGCACGATCCAAAAGACGGCAGTTGGAAGAAGTGGAAGCTGCCGGGCGAGCGGCCGCGCTGCTACTCGGTCTATGTCGACGACCGCGACGCGGTCTGGCTGACCGACTTCTCGGCCAATGCCATCGTGCGCTTCGATCCCAAGACCGAGACCTTCCTCTCCTTCCCGTCGGACAAGTCGGGCGCCAACGTGCGCCAGATGGCGGGACGGCCGGGCGAGGCGTGGGGCGGCGAGTCCGGCACCAACCGCATGGTCGTCATCGACAAGCCGCAAGCCTGATTGCATGCGCTGGATGGCGGTGGCGGCCGCGTTCCTGGCCGCAGCAGGCAGCGCTCGCGCCGAGACTTGTGACCGGCAGGCCTTCGAGCACTGCCAGGCCTGTCATGCGCTTACGAAGGACGCCGGGCAGAAGCCCGGCCCGCAGCTCGTGGCCGTGATCGGCCGGCCGGTCGCCGGCGATCCGGCGTTCGACTATTCCCCGGTCCTGCAGGAAGCGCGCGCGAAGGGCGAGGTCTGGACCAAGGACAAGCTCGACCTCTACCTCAGCGATCCCCAGGCGGTGTACGCCGGCACCTGGATGGGAAGTCCGCCGATCCGCGACGCGAAGCAGCGCGCCGACATCCTGTGTGTTCTGGGCGGCCGGTAAGCTAAGAGACTTGCCTCCCCAGCGAAGCTGGGGAGGTGGCGCCGTCATACGGCGACGGAGGGGTCAGGAGTCCTCTCGAGATGCTCATGACCCCTCCGCCCGCTTCGCGGGCACCTCCCCTCGTATGAACGAGGGGAGGAAAGTGAAAGAGGGAGGAAATCATGCGTTCGTTTGCGGCGTTTCTCGGCCTGTTGGCCTTGCTCATCGCGGGCCCGGCCACTGCCCAGACTGCCGACAAGTACCCCGACAAGCCGATCCGCATCATGGCGCCCTATGCGCCGGGCGGGAACATCGACGTCACCGCGCGCATCATCGCCGAGAAGCTGAAAGACGTTTTAGGCGTCACCGTGCTGGTCGAGAACAAGGCGGGAGCCTCGGGCATGATCGGCAGCGACGTCATCGCCCGCTCCGCCCCCGACGGCTACAACCTCCTGGTCTCGGCCAACTCGCTGGTCGCCGTGCCCGCAATCTACGGCAATGCGCCCTACGACTGGCGCACGGCCTTCCAGCCGATCAGCCACATCCAGGCCGTGCCCGCCGTGCTGGTCGTGCCGCCCGATTCGCCGATCAAGACGCTGGCCGACTTCATCGCGCTGGGAAGGGACGGCAAGTTCACCGTCGCCGATTCGGGCGTCGGCACGACCAACCACATCGCCATCGAGCTTTTAGGCGAGGCGACCGGTGCCAAGTACACGCTGGTGCATTACAAGGGCAGCGGGCAGGCCCATCTCGACCTGATCGCGGGCCAGGTGCCGGCGCAGGTCGACCAGGTCAACGCCGCGATCGGCCATATCAAGGCGGGCAAGATGCGCGCCATCGCCGTGTCGTCCGACCAGCGCGTGCCGCAGCTGCCCGACGTGCCGACCATGAAGGAATCGGGCGTGAAGGGCCTGGAGAACTTCACCTTCAGCACCTACACCGGCCTGTTCGCGCCAGCCAAGCTGCCGCCCGAGATCCTGGCCAAGCTCAACGCCGCCATGGTGACGGCGCTCGCCGATCCCGCCGTCATCAAGAAGTTCGCCGACCTGACGGCGGAGACGAAATCCAGCACGCCGCAGGAGCTGGCGGCGATGCTCGACAAGGAGGAAAAACTGGTCGTGCCCCTGATCAAGAAACTCGGAATCAAAGCGGAATAGGAGTCCGAATGACGTGGTTGGCCCCGCCGTGCCGGCCTGACCTTGCATTTGGGTCGTGGAGCGATTAGGTTACATGTAACCTAGGAGGCCACGGCAATGGCTAAGTCCACGGCCCGCAAGTCATCTCGCGACAAGGTTAGCGCGCATCGTGCGCGGCTGCGCGCCCAGGGGCTGCGCCCGATTCAGATTTGGGTGCCGGATGTTCGTTCTCCACAATTCATCAAGGAAGCGCGCCGACAGTCGCGCCTTGCCGCACGGAGTCCGTACGCAGCCGACGACCAAGCGTTTATTGATGCGATTTCGGAACTGAAGTTCGAGTGAAGCGCTCGGAACTATGGACGGCCGCTGGTGGTCCTGGATACGTCAGCAAGCCCCGGCCCGTGCTGATTATCCAGGACGACCGCTACGATGAGAACGACTCCATCACTGTCTGCCCCTTCACGAGCGATCCGAGCAATCTTCCTCTGTTCCGTATCTTGATCGAGCCGTCGCCGTTCAATGGTCTACGACTGCCATCGCGCGTGATGGCCGATAAGGTATCGACGGTGCCGCGCACCAGGCTAGCGCGAAAGATTGGCCAATTGACTGCACCGGAGATGGCCCGCGTGGACCGAGCCGTGCTCGTCTTCCTCGGACTTGCTCGCTGAAGAATCTCGCAGTTGGCCTGGGATGAACGCTCCTTATCCAGCGTAGACCCCAGAGGGGAGACGATTGACGGACCTGGCGGGCAGACGACGGATTGAATGGGCGGCCTTCGCCGCCGTGCTGCTGGTTGCCGCCGTGCTGCGGCTGGTCCGGCTGGACGACAACGGCTTCGGCACCGCCTACTACGCTGCCGGCGTGCGCAGCATGCTGCAGGGCGTCTGGCTGTTCTTCTACAATTCGTTCGATCCGGCAGGCTTCATCTCGCTCGACAAGCCGCCGGTGGCCTTCTGGATCCAGACGATCTTTGCCGCCGTCCTGGGGTACAGCGGCTGGTCGATCCATCTGCCGCAGGCACTGGCGGGCATCGCCTCGGTGGCCCTGCTCTATCGCCTGGTGCGGCCGGTCGGCGTCCCCGCCGCCGTCGTCGCGGCTCTGCTGCTGGCGATCATGCCCATCGCCGTTGCGGTCGACCGCTCGAACAACACCGATGCTTGGCTGATCTTCTTCCTGTTGCTGGCGGCGAGGATCGCCTTGCGCGGGCGCGGCCTGTCGCTGGTGGTGGCGATGGCCCTGCTGGGCCTCGCCTTCAACACCAAGATGCTGGCGGCGCTGGTATGCGCGCCTGCGCTGCTGGCCGGCTGGCTGCTGGCCGGCACGCTCGACTGGCGCCAGCGGCTGGCCTGGATGATGGCCGCCGCCGTCACGCTCGCCGTCGTGTCGCTGTCGTGGGCGGTGGCATTCGACCTCACGCCCAAGGGCAGCCGGCCCTATGCCGGCAGCAGCCACGACAACTCCATGCTCGAGCTCATCGTCATGCACAACGGGCTGGAGCGCTTCGTGCGCAACACGCCGGCGCCAACACCCACGCCAGCGCCGCGCTTCGTCGCCTACGACGCCGTGCCGGTCGGACCGCTCCGGCTTGCCGAGCCCGCGCTTGCCATGCAGTTCGCCTGGACGTTGCCGCTTGCGATACTAGGCGCGGTGTTCGCCTGGCGCCGGCGTCGTGCGATGGTCGCGCTGTGGAGCGTCTGGGGGCTCGCCTACGGCATCGTCTACAGCCTGGCCGGCGGCATCTTCCATGCCTATTACCTGTCGACCCTGGGGCCGCCGCTCGCCGCACTGGCGGGCATCGGCTGCTTCGAACTGTGGCGCCGCGGCTCGACGCATCTCGCCATTGGCCTCGGCGCCGCCGCTCTCTGGCAGGCCTACATCGCCGGCGCGTCGCTGGGCTGGACGTCGACCTGGATCGGCTTTCCCGCCGTGGCGCTGGCGGCGGCCATCGCCGCCCAGTGGCGCGCCAAGCGTCCACCGGCCGTCATCGGCGGCGTCGCCCTGCTGGTGCTGCCGGCGCTGTGGGCGCTGAGCGCGGTCTTCGCCCCGGGCAACCTCACCCTGCCGTCGGCCAGCCTGCCGCGCTGGCTCGGCATCGACGACGGCCGCGGGCCGATCCTGTCGCGCGACTGGAAGGCGCTGACCGACGACCCCAAGCTGCAGGCGTTCCTGCAGCAGCATCGCGGCAAGACGCGCTTCCTGCTGGCCGCGCCCAACGCGCTGCTGGCGGCGCCGGTCATCATCGGCACCGGCCAGCCGGTGATGGCGTTCGGCGGCTTCTTCGGCAACGACCCGGTGATGAGCGTCGATGCCTTCGCCAAGGCGGTCGAGCGCGGCGAGGTGCGGTTCGTGGTGCTGGCCACCAACCGGCGCACGCGCGACTTCGAGCGCTGGGTGCGCGCCCACGGCACGATCGTCGATCCCGCCCAGTGGCGCTCGCTGCCGCCAGAGCCACGGCGGGCGATCGTGCTGTACGATCTGGCGGCGAAGTAGTCATTGCCGGGAGCGCGGCACTCCAGTGCCGCTCATCCGGCGCTCCAACCAACGAAGACGCGCCACTGGAGTGCCGCGCTCCCGGCAAAGAGCTAATCCGCTGCCCTCGCGGCAGCTGCTGCCTGGATGGCGGCCTTGGCGCGTTCGCCGGCGCGACGGTTGCGGCGCTTCAGCCACCACATCAGGAGGCCGGTGACGGCAAAGATCGGCCACGAAAGCCCACGCGGGCCTCGCCCAGTGCTATGGTTGGATTGGATGTCATTGCGAGTAATTCGTAATAGCATCCAAAGTTCGGCTTCGCCAGCTTCTAGGGGGACGCATGGCAACGATCGTTCTTGCACACGGTGCGTGGTCAGCCGCCTGGGCGTGGAAGAAGATGCGGCCGTTGTTCGCCGCCGCCGGCCATCAGTTCTTCTCGCCGACCTACACGGGGCTGGGCGAGCGGGCCCATCTCGCCCACCACGAGATCGACCTCACCACGCACATCAACGATGTGGCGGCGGTGCTCGATTGCGAGGACCTGAAAGAGGTCACGCTGCTCGGCCATTCCTACGGCGGCATGGTGGCGACCGGCGTCGCCGACAAGTCGCGCCGGCGCATTGCACGCGTTGTGTATATCGACGCCTTTGCGCCGCAGGATGGCCAGAGCCTGTTCGACCTCGTGGGACCGGACGCTGCCGAGAACATGCGCGGCAAGGCGATGGGCGAAGGCGCGGGCTGGCGCATCCCGCCCATCCCGATGCCGCCCGACACCGCGCCCGAGGACGTCACCTGGGCGACGCCGCGCCGCCGCTCGCAGCCGATCAAGACCTTCGAGCAGAAGATCAGGATCGCCTCGCGCGAGCCGCCGCTGCCGCGCGCCTACATCTATGCCAAGCGCAGCGGACCGGGCGACACGTTCCGCCAGTTCGCCGACCGCGCCAAAGGCGAGGCGGGCTGGAAGTATTACGAGATGGATGCCAGCCACAATCCGCACATCACCTGCCCGCAGGACCTGATGGCGACGCTCACCAGGATCATGGCCGAGACGTGAGCACGGACCTCGCCTACACGATCTTAGCCCAGCTCGGCCGCGCCAAACGTCGCGACGATTCTCTCGCGATCACCGGCGGCGATGACCCTGTGTTCGTGACGCCTTGGCGCGTCGCAGCGGCGGGCTCGGCGGCGCTGGGCGCCGTCGGCCTCGCGGTCTCCGACCTGTGGCGGCTCAGGACCGGCAAGCCGCAAGGCGTAACGGTCGACCGCAATGCCGCGACGGCGTCGCTGCGCTCCAACACCTATGTCCTGCAGAACGGCAAGAAGCCGGTGTCGTGGGATCCGCTGGCAGGTCACTACCCGACGCGCGATGGCCGCATCATGTTCCTGCACACCAACCATCCGCATCATCGCGCCGGCGCACTGCGCATCACGGGCGCCAAGGCCGAGACGCGCGAGGCGCTGGCCGAGGCCGTCGCCCAATGGGACGGGCTCGCCATCGAGCAGGCGATCGCCGACGGCAACTGCGTCGGCGGCCTGGTCCGCAGCCGCGAGGAATGGAACGCCCATCCGCACGGCGTGGCCGTCGCCAAGCTGCCGCTGATCGACATCGTGCAGATCGGCGAGGCGCCGCCGCGGCCATTGCCGAGAGGCGAGCGCCCGCTGAGCGGCGTGCGTGCCCTCGATCTGACGCGCGTGCTGGCGGGCCCGACCAGCGGCCGTGTGCTGGCCGAGAACGGCGCCGATGTCCTGCACATCGCGGCCCCTCACCTGCCCTACCAGACCGAGATCCTGATGGACACCGGCCACGGCAAGCGCTGCGCCTGGGTCGATCTCACCAAGCCGGCCGGCGTCGAGACCATGACGGGCCTGCTGCGCGAGGCCGATGTCTTCACCCAGGGCTATCGCCCGGGCACGGTCGCGGCGCGCGGCTTCTCGCCCGAGCGCGTGGCCGAGCTCAGGCCCGGCATCGTCTGCGTCAGCATCTGCGCCTATGGCCATGCGGGCCCGTGGTCCAACCGGCGCGGCTTCGATTCGATCGTGCAGAACGTCACCGGCCTCTCAGCCACGCAGGGTTCGCTCGCCAAGCCGCGCAACCTGCCGGTCCAGGCGCTCGACTACATCGCGGGCTATCTGGGCGCGCTCGGCGCCATGGTGGGCCTGGCCCGCCATGTCGAGCACGGCGGCTCGTGGCTGGTGCGCGTGTCGCTGGTCCAGGTCGCGCACTGGCTGGCGAGCCTCGGCACCGTCGAGCCGGGCAAAGGTGTCGCCGAGCTGCCGGAGGCCGACCTTGCGCGCTATCTGATGGAAAGCGACGGACTGTTCGGCCATCTGCGGCACCTGAAGCCGGTGGTGCAGTTGAGTGAAACGCCACCTTACTTCGCCAAGGCTCCCGAGCCGCTTGGTACGTCGCCGGCACGTTGGCAGTGAGCTCCGCAAATGCCCACTTACACAATACACACTGCGAAGACACATCTAGCCAAGTTGGTCGCTCGCGCCGAGGCTGGCGAGGAAGTCGTGCTTGTCCGCGGAAAGAAGCCGGTCGCCAAGATCGTGCCCGTGGCACCGAAGCGGAAGTTCGGGTGTTTGAAAGGCAAAGTTTCTATCGGGCCGGAGTTCTTCGAACCGCTACCCGAAGATGAATTGAAACTCTGGGAATAGCCGGCAGTCTGCGGCGCAGTATGGTGATCCGCGAGCGCACACCAGGCGACGACAGCGCGATCCGGCATCTCAATGACGTGGCCTTTGGTAGCGTGTACGAGTCCAGACTGATTGAAGATTTGCGCGCTGCTGCGCTTGTTACCGTTGAGCTAGTTGCGATCGAACCCGAGATCGTTGGCCACATCCTGTTCAGCTTTCTCGACGTCACCGTTGGTGCCGCATCCGTGCGCGCCCTGGCTCTGGCGCCAATGGCGGTGCAGCCGCAGCTGCAGCGCCGTGGCATCGGCACGGTGCTGGTACGTGCTGGGCTCGACCGAGCGCGCGACGGCGGCTGGCAAGCCGTCATCGTCGTCGGTCACCCGGGCTACTATCCGCGCTTTGGCTTCTCGGCCGCGCTCGCACGATCGCTCGCGTCTCCATTCTCGGGTGACGCATTCATGGCACTCGAGCTGGTGCCCGGCGCTCTGAAGGGCGGCGCTGGCCGCGTCGTCTATCCTGCGCCTTTCGGCGTCTAGCGCGACGGCCAGTTCCACACCGGCGGTTCCTCGCCGGGCACGACCGTCTCGCCAAGCTCCTTTTCGAGCACGATCCGCCTGGCGCCGGCCTCTTGCAGCGCCGACACCAGCGCTGCGGCATGCGACACGACGATGACCTGCGAGTGCCGGGACGCCGTGGCGACCAGCCGGGCGAGGGGCGGCAGCAGGTCGGGATGCAGGCTGGTCTCGGGCTCGTTCAGGATCATCAGCGGCGGCGGACGCGGCGACAGAAGTGCCGCGACCAGCAGGAGATAGCGCAGGGTGCCGTCGGACAGTTCGGCGGCGTCGAGCGGGCGTAAGAGGCCGTGCTGGCGCATCTCGATCTCGAAGTACCCGCCATCCTGCCGCACATCGATCGATCCGCCGGGAAAGGCGTCGGCGACCGCCGTTGCCAGCTCGTCTTCCGCGCCGATCTCCTGGATGGTGGCGATGGCGGCGGCGAGATCCGCGCCGTCGCTCGCCAGGACCGGCGTACGCGTCCCGATCTGGCGCCGTCGCGCCGGCGCATCGCTGTCGGTGCGGAAGTGGTCGTAGAAGCGCCAGCTGCGCAGGTTCTCGCGCAGCAGCAACAGCTCGGCGGCATCGCGCGGATCGCTGCAATGCGTCAGCATGCTGTCGTAGGCCCTGAGGTCGGTCATGACCGAGCGCCAAGCGCCTTCCTGGTTGCGCAGGCTCACCGCCGAGCCCTTGCGCTGGGCGAAGGTGTTGGAGCGCCCCAGCAACGGGCCGGTCCAGATGCTCTCGACCTTGATCTCGGGATCCCGGTCGAAGACCGACGGCGGGCAGGGCAGCGGCAGGCCGAGATCGATGGCAAAGCCGTAGTCGTCGGAAGAAAAGCCGAGTTTTAGGCTGACGGCGTTCTTGCGGACCGTTCCCTGGACGGCCTGCGTCCCCGCCTTCATCGACCGCGAGAACGCCTCGGGCCCCGCCCACAGCACCGACGGCAAACCGCCTTCCAGCGCCAGCGACTGGATGATCCGGCCCTGCGCCACGTCGGCAAGCAGGCGCAGCGCGCGATAGAGGCTCGATTTTCCGCTGCCGTTGGCGCCGGTGACGACGGTGAGCTGTCCGATCTCGAGCCTGACGTCACGCAGCGACCGGTAGCCGGATATGCAAAGGCGCGAGATGATGCTCATGGGCCGGCAACAGCCTAGCCCATGACCTCACGCCCAGCGACCAACCGATGGTTGGACCTACGCCGCCTGCAGCGTCAGCGCCGGCGCGTGCAGCGCGTCGAGGAAGCGCTGGCAGTAGGCGCTGGCGGTGGTGCGGAAGACCTTGGCCTTGAGCGCGGCGTGGCGCTCGCGGCGTTCGTCCAGCGGCATGCTGAGCGCCGCGTGCATGGCGTCGGCGATGGCGTCGGGATCGAAGGGATTGACGATCAACGCCTCGGTGAGCTCGTGCGCGGCGCCGGCGAACTTCGACAGCACCAGCACGCCCGGATCGTCGTCGGGCTGGGCGGCGACGAATTCCTTGGCCACCAGGTTCATGCCGTCGCGCAGCGGCGTCACCACGCCGATGCGGCTGATGCGGTAGAGGCCGGCCAGGGTCGAACGCGGCGCCGGCCGCGTCGAGTAGCGCAGCGGCGTCCAGTCGAACTCCGAGAAGCGGCCGTTGATGCGGCCGGTCAGCCGGTCGAGCTCGGCGCGCAGGCGGCGATATTCGTCGACCTCCTCGCGCGAGCGCGGGCAGATCTGCAGGAAGTGGATGCGGCGGCGGTGCTCGGGATAGCGCTCGAGCAGGCGACCGTAGGCCTCGAAGCGATTGGGCAGGCCCTTGGAATAGTCCATGCGGTCGACGCCGACGGCGAGCAGGCGGCCGGACAGGCTGCCCGAGACGCGATGGACCAGCTTGTCGTTGGCGGAGCGCTCGGCCTCCTCGGCGAAGGCCTGGGCGTCGATGCCGATCGGATCGGCGAAGGCGCGCACGCGCCGGCCGTTCAGCCGCACCCATTCGCCGTCGACCATGGCGCCCAGCAGGCGCTG
>JAKFVH010000200.1 GCA_021732285.1 Reyranella sp.
TGAAGTCGCGCGGCAGGTTCTCGCTCACGAAGTCTCCCCGTGCCGGCAGCTTGCCGAACAGGCCGGCAATCGCATCGGGCGGCAGCGCCGGCATGGGCCGCTAGCCGCTGACCGATGGACAGCGGAAATCCTGCAGGACGCCTGGCGCGAAGGGGTTCATGACCGAGCCGGCGCGGATCTCGAACACGGCACTGCGCTCGCCGAGCGAGAAGCTCAGCAGATAGCGTTCGGGCGAACCGGCTTGCTGCAGGGTGCCGCGGCTGAAGAGCCGGAACATCGCCCACGGACCGGTCTCCGAGATGACGCCGGTGCCGCCGCGCGGCGGCGGATTGAAGACCAGCCGCACGTTCGTCATGCCGTTCGATCCCGGCCAGGTGATCTGGGTCGAGCGCGCCGGCCCGTGCGCGTAGGTGACCGGCGTGCCGTCGAATTCCAGGCTGACCTGGGAAGCGCCCGAATCGAGCTCGACGGGCGTGATGTCGAAGCGGACGGCGATGGTCGTCGAACCGGACGCGAAGAACAGGTCGCGGATGACGGCGGCCCGTTGGAACTGGACGATGTCCGCCGGCGAGACCGGCGCCGTCACGCCATCCACCGCCTGGGGCGTCCAGGTCTTGCCGGTGGTGTTCACGTAGGGTCGCAGCTGGGTGTTGAAGAAGCCGTCTAAAAGTCCGCCGGGCGCGAACAGCTTGGCGAAGTCGTCCAAGGGCGTCTCGTTCGAGCTGCCGGGCACGAACGGGAAGCGCCCGTTGACCGCCGGCGCGCAGAGCCTGGCCGGTCCGTTCACGCCATTGTAGGCGGCGGCGACCTGCTGGCGTGCACCGCCGGCGCGCAACGCGGTGCTTTGCTCGGCCATGCTGGCCAGCCAACGACCCAGCGGCTGCGGCTGGCGCTGGGACTCCGCCCGCAGTGCCTGCGAAGGGTCGTCGCCGACCGCAACGGGGGCCGCACCGGCACCGGCGGCGTTCATCTTGGCAAGCTGTTGCCGCAGGTCGTCCAGGACCTTCAGCACCTGGTCGATCGGCGCCGACCCGGGCGGCGTCACCAGCTCGCGGAGATTTCTATAACGGTCGTCGATCTGATGGCCGGGCGGAAGCGCCGGCGTTGCACCGGCCTGGCCGGCAAGCAGGGCGGCAAGGGCTGCCGATCTGGCCACCGTGGGCGCCACCGCCGCCGCCTTCTCCTTCGCAGCCTTTTCCAGATCCGCCGCCGCTGCTGCCTCGACTGCCGAAGGCTTCGGCGGCTCCGACAGCGTGAGCTGCCGGGCGACGGCTGTCAGCAGCTCCTTCAATGGCGACTGCTTCGACGCCAGTATGTAGAGATCCTGGGAGGCCTGGTTCAGGCTGCGCAGCGGCGCGATCTCGATGTCCTGCAGCAGGCCGTCCCACGCCTTGGCGTAGTCCTCCATGTACTGCTTGACGACCTCGTTCGCGACCTCGCTTTGCTTGGAGAGGTCGAAGTTGACGGGCACCTTCTGCCCCAGCACCCAGCTTTCGGAGGCCACCTCGCGCGTTGCCGTGGCCAGTGCCGGCAGCAGAACCTTGTGGAAGCCCTCCACGGTCAGGAAGCCCGGTATGCCATCGCTCATCTTCCTGCCCGAGGCCCGGGTGAAGACGTTTCCGCCCGCCCGACCGATCGCGTCGCTCGGGCGCCAGGCCGGCAGGTTCTGGGCGGCAGCCGAAGGCTTGATGCGGGAGTAGGCGCGCGACGCCAGCGAGACGCGGCTGAAGGTCGTGCGCGCCTTCGCGACCAGCGCCTCATCAAGCGGCACTGCCGGCAGGGAGTACGAGAGGAGAGCATCCAGATGAGTCTGGAGGCTGGCGACAACCGCCAGATTGCCAGGGCCGGAGTATTGGGCCTGCCAATCGTACGTCATCCACTCCTTCACCAGCGACTTGTCGAGCGGGCCCTGGCCGCCGAGCATCAGGTAGACGCGCGTCGCCTCGTAGAGGAATTCGGGCTGCGTGAAGTAGCCCCGCATCTGGGCTTCCAGGCGCCAGATCAGGCGCGGCAGCAGCGCGTAGCCCAAGGCATGCCGATAGACACCCTCGGCGCCGCCACGCAGCTTGTCCGACTGTGACAGGTCGAAGCCCGCCAGCAGCGGCCTGCTGGCCCTGGCCGTGGTCGAGAGCTCTCGCGCCGCATCGAGCAACGGCAGCAGCTTCGGCAGGTCGGCATCATTGACCGGGTCGAACGTCGTCTCCTTGGCGACCTTTTCGTACGTGTCGAGGGCCACCGACATCTCGCTGATCTCACGCTGGCTGGACGACCGGTTGGCGACCAGCCATCCGGCGATGCCGAGCGTCAGCAGGGCCAGGGCGGCATAGGAGGCGGAGCGCAGGATGAGCCGGCGCATGCGCGCCGTCGGCGGCTCGCTCACCAGCATGGCCTCGCCGAAGATCACCCGCGCGACGAGCTGCCCGAGAAAATAGCTGCGCCCCTGCACCGGACGCAGGGCGGCGGCGCGGCGCTGGTCGAGGCCGAAGGCGCGCATCATCACCTCGGTCAGGCGATCGATCGGCGAGCCTTCCTGGGTGCCGGAGGCGAAGTAGACGCCGCGCAACAGCGGCGCCGGATCGAGCCGCGAGCCGCCGAAGGCTTCCACGAGGAAGCCCTGCAGCGGCTGCGCCAAGGTGGCGATCTGCGTCGGGAAGCCCGCGATCAGGGCGCGGCGCTCCGGGCTCTGCTCGGCCTGCAGGCGATCGAACAGGCGATCGTTCAGGCTGTCGACGAGGAGCTGCAGCTCGTCGGGAAACTGCCCCACGGGGGTCGCGGCCGCCTTGCCGAACGGGAATGTCACGCCCCAGACCTGCTCACGCCGCTCGCGGTCGAGGTCATCGAAGAATTCGGCGAAGCCCGCGATCAGATCGGCCTTGGTGAAGAGCAGATAGACCGGCAGGCGAATGCCGAGACGCTCCTCGAGCTCCTTCACGCGCCGTCGAACCGCGCGCGCGTGCGCCACGCGCTCGTCGTTCGGCGCAGCGGCGATGTCGCTCAAGGCAATCGCCACGATCACCCCGTTCAGAGGCTGGCGCGGCCGGGTCCGACGCAGCAGATCGAGGAAGGCATCCCAGCCGGCGCGATCGACGGCGGCGTTCGAATCCTGGGTCGTATAGCGGCCGGCCGTGTCGATCAGAACGGCATTCTCCGTGAACCACCAGTCGCAGAGCCGGGTGCCGCCGACGCCGGCGACCGCCCCCTGCCCCATCTCCGAGGCCAACGGGAACTTCAGGCCGCTGTTCAGGAGCGCCGTCGTCTTGCCCGCGCCCGGTGGCCCGATGATGACGTACCAGGGCTGTTCATAGAGATAGCCGCGGGTGCCCCGCGCCCGCTTCAGCAGCGACAGCGCGGTCGACATCCGGTCGCGAAGGGCTACCGCTTCCTCGTTGCTGCGGTCGTCCGCCTCGTCGGCGGCGGCCTTCTCGGCGACGCCGCTCTCGAGCTTCTGCTCGCGGCGGCGGCGATTGAAGTCGAGCGCCACGTTCGCGGCGGCCCAGACCGCCAACAGGCACAGGATGACGACCAGGCGGGCCACCCATCCTTCGAGCAGAGGCAGAAGCGGGCCGAAGAACCAGATCAGCAACGCCAGGATGGCGACGCCGACGAAACTCAGCACCCAACGAGAGGCGAGGAACCGCAGAGCTTTCATGACTAGCCACCCTGCCGAGTAAGGACTACTTCGATGCGCCGGTTGCGTTCGCGGCCTTCGGGCGTGGCATTGGGCGCGATCGGATCGGCGTCCGCCCTGCCCTCGACGCTTATCCGCGACGGCTCGCCGAGAGCAGCACCAATGATCGTGCTGGCCGCCTGCGCACGCGCCGTCGACAGCTGGAAGTTCGACGGGAAGGCGATGGTGCGAATCGGCTCGGAGTCGGTATAGCCGATGACCTTCACCGGGCCGATCTCCTCCTTCAAGGCGAGCCCGATGCGCTCGAGCAGCGGCTTGAAGCTTGGCGTCAAGGTGGCGCTGCCCGACGCGAACATGTTGCGGCCAATGATGCGCACCAGCGGCTGCGCCGGCGTGCCCAGCACCTCGACGAGCTTCTGGTCGATCTCGGGCTTCAGGAACTGGCGCAGCTTGTCGAGCGCCGACGGCTCGGGCGGCGGCGGTGCTACGACGATCTGGGGCGCGGGCTCGACGACCGGCGTGCGGGTGATGGTCGGCATGCGATCCGGCGGAGCGCCCTGCAGGCGGGCGTAGACTGTGTCGGATTCCGCGTTGAGGCTGATCGAGAACCAGAGGAAGAGCGCGCCGATGACGCCCAGCCCGGCTGCCGCGGCGACCCAGAGCGGCACGATGAAGCGCGCCGGCCGGTAGGGCGCATTCACGCCCTTCGTATGGGGGGCGAGCGCGGGCTCCGCGGGCTTCCTCTGACGGGCGATGACGGCATAGGTCTCTTCGCGGATCCGGTTGATGTCGCCGACGCCGCGACGCGACAGGCGATACTGGCCGACGAAGCCCAGCGACATGCAGATGTACATCAGCTCGATGACCGGCAGGAACCGGCCCGGGTTGGCGCACATCTGCTTCAGCAAATCGAAGAAGCGCTCGCCGCTGCGCACCTCCTGATGGAAGGTCGAGACCAGAGAGCGCTGGCTCCAGGTTCCGCCGCTGCCCCACGGCGTGTTCAGCACGATGTCGTCGAGGCTGGCGCACAGCGCATAGTGAGCGGGACGAAGCTGTTCGAGGGGCACGCCCTTGTCCCGCGCCTCCTGCTCGAAGACCCGGATCTGGCGACCGGTCCGCTCGTAGAGATCGCCGGAGTCCGGCGGGCTCGCCGTGTTGCGCAACCGCGCCATGAGCTGAAGCAGCGGCGCGGCGGCGGCCGCAAGCACGTCGCCGCCAGTCGTTAAGTCCTCCGTCCCCTCCGCCGCCACAGCGGGGCGCGCGGCAGGCGCCTCCGGCGGCGGCTGGTCGCTGCGCGCGACGGTCGGCTGTTCGGGTGCCGCTGCCCGGCGCCGGCCGGGAGTCGGGCGGATGACCGTCCGGTTGTCGTCCTCAGGCTCGGCGAAGGGATTGTCACTCATGCTCGCCTCACACCAGCGGCGTCAGCCGCGGATCGCCCAGAGCTCGATATTGAGATTTGGGAACTCGCCGGAGAGATGGATGGCGAAGCCGCCGGAAGACTGCAGTTCCTTCCAGTGCGTCGAGTTGCGGTCCAGCTCGAAGTAGGTCGCCCCGGCATAGAACGGCAATTGTCGTGGTGCGACGGGCAACGGCCGCACCGAGATTCCCGGCAGGGCAACGTTCACCAGTTCGCGGATGTGCTCGACCGCACCGATCTTGACCTGCGAGGGGAACAGCCGCCGCAGGGTCTCGGTCGGCACGTCCGCCTGCACCGCCAGCACGAAACTCGAGGAGCGCAGGATGCCGCGATCGACGATGGGACCAACGCGCACGCCATAGGCACGCTGCTGGAGCGGGATCTGGATGGCGGTCTGCTCGATGACCGACGACAGCGAGCGCCGCAGGTCGGCGATCACCGGGGCGAAGCTGCGCTGCAGGTCGGCATGCCGGTAAGGCGGATAGTCCGACGGCCGGCGGCTCGCTTCGGTGAAGGTCGCGAAATCGCCGGCCATTTGCACCAGGGCGGCGTAGAGATCGGCGGGATGGACGTTGCCGTCGCTCGCCCAGTGCGCCAGCAGCTTCTGCGATCGGTTGACCGACTGCAGCAGCAGGAAGTCCGAGACGTCGGCCACGCCGCGCGTGCCCGGCGCCGTCAGCCGCGCCGCCAGCGCCTCGCCGCGCTGATTGAGCAGGCCGGCCAGCTCGGCGAGCAGGCCGGTCAGCGGCGGAGCGGCCGAGCAGGCAAGGCACGGCGCGATCCACTGATCGTCGAGCACCACCTTGCGGTCCGCGCCGACTTCGGCCACGCGGGCAAGGCCGATGCCGTGATAGCCGGCACGATTCTCGGTCTCGAGCATGTAGCGCAGCCGCAGCCTGCCGACCTGCACCTCGGCGGGCTGCGGCGAGCCGGAATGCGTGTCGTAGGCCTCGAAGGGCTTCTGCTCGTAGCGGCCCTCCGAGGAGCCGTTGGCGGTGACTTCCACCGATCCCGCCTGGCGCATCGGCAGCACGAGATAGACGATGGCATTGCGCGTCGTTTCGGGCAGGTCGAGCGGCACCGGCTGGTCGGTCTCGCCGGGCAAGGCGAACGGCGTGCCGTCCTCGAACACACCGCTGCCGCTTGCCAGCGCGAACTGGCCGGTGGCGAGCAGGTTGCGGTTGATCACCCCCTCGGTCAGTCCCCAGCCATGGGGACGCAAGGCCGCGGTCCGGTCGCGCACCAGCGCTTCGAGCCATCGATCCTGCTGCTGGAAGTGCTGCGCCCGCAGGAACATCCCTTCCAGCCAGACCACACGATTTGACCAGGTCATGTCGGCACCAGTGCGGCTCTGGTGCCGCTGATGGAGATTGTGAGCCGCGTCAGCCCACTCTCGGCGATGGGAGCGACCATACGCCATTGTGCGCGATCGATATCGCGGAACAGCACCGCGACGCCGATGAAGCGCACCCCGGGCTTCGGCATCAGCGTGACCTTCCGGGTCTCGCCCGGACGGACCACCACCTCCTCGGAGCCGGCACTTTCCGTTCCGAGCGTCTGGGCCTCTCGTTGCATCAGGGAGTAGACATCGGCCGACTCGAACCGGCCCCTGGCATTGAGCGAATAGAAGCGAACCGCCACGGACACTGGCGTGCCCATCGTATTGGGATTGATGTCGGGGTTCGCCCTGATCGTCAGGTCGACCACCGGAGGCGCCGGCGGACCAGCGCAACCCTCGACGACAAGGGCGGCCGGCACCGCCCCGAGCAGCAACCGCCGGCCGATCATGACGACGCCCGATCGGCGGTCAGCTTTTCGATCGCCTGCTCGTAGGCACGCGCGAAGGCCTTGCCGAACACGCTGTCGAAATCGTCCGAAAGCGCCTGGGTCACGCTCTTGTGCAGCTGACCGAAGGCATCCCACGCCTTGGCTTTCTTCTGGGCGGGATGGATCTGCAATCCACCGCCGCCCGCCTTCTGTTCAACGATCTCGGGGGCGAACTGGGCGAGCAGCACCCGCACGGCCTCCTGCATCGCCGAGATCGTCGCCAGCTCGTGCATCCTGAGGTCGTCAAAGGCTTCAGCAATGGCCTCGTCTGCCGGCATGCCGCCGCGCCGGCCGATGCCGAGCAGGGTCGCCAGCGCGTCGTCGTCATCGAGCGAGAACTTCAGGGGGTTGTTTCCGCTCGGCCGGATCATCGTCTGCTCGATGCGGAACTCGTCCTTGATGCTGGCCCGCGCCATCAAGGTCTGGCGAAGACCGGTGACGCTCGCCCGCACCGCCGCGCCGATCCGCTCCAGCGTCTTCTCCGGATCCGTGAGCTTTGCGTCGCTGAGCGCCACGCCGCGCAGGAAGGCCGCGATCACGGCGGTGTCGTCTGGCGCCTCTTCCGGTGGCGCTGCCGCCGGCGCGGGCGGCCGGCGCTCGCTCTTTGCCGGCGCGGGGGCAGCGTCCTCCGGCGGGCGCTCGGCCTGCTGCGGCCGCGCCGACGGAGGCCGCGGCGCGGCGGCCGGCAAGTCGACGTCCCAATCGTCGGGAATGATCGCGACCGGCCCGGGCGGCCGGAAGGCGCTTTGCAGGGCTGGCGCGTGATCGGAGTCCGTCGGTCCCGAGAACGGCTCCGGATTGGGCGCGAGAGGATCGAAATCCGCCGGCAGGATCGGCGAGTTGGGCGAGTCGAGCATCGACGCCGAGCTGGGCAGCCGGGCGTCCTGATAGGGACGAACCTCGGACCGCGACGGCAAGGGATCGTGGTGGGCCAGGAAGTTGTCGTGCTCACGCGCGGCCTCTTCCTCGTCGATGATCACCTCGATCTCGTAGAGGCCGAACTTGACCCTGTCGCCATTGCGCAGCTTCTGGCTGGCGCCCTTGCCGATGGGGTCGCTGCTCTGGTTGACGAACGTGCCGTTGGTGCTGAAATCCTGCACCTCCCACTCGCCGACGCCGTAGGTGAACTGGCAGTGCTTCTTCGACAGGTGGCGGTCAGGATCGGCGACGACCCATTGATTGTCCTTCCCCCGGCCTATGGAGAACTCGCCGCCGCGAACCTCACGCCGCTCGGGCGCCACGTTGTCGGGGCAACGGATCATGACAAGCTTCAAGGTCACGTGAAGGCGCACTCCTGTACGGGAGGCGAACGGCAGGACCGGTCGCCTAAAATAATAGGAGGGGAACCCACGACTGGGCAATCGTATTTGGCTTTTGGATCAATCCTATTGAAAGTTGTAGGACGCCTTAAAACTACCATTAATGTGGGCATTAACCGACGCTGTTGACGCTCCGGGGCTGCGCCAGCCATCCTATGCGTGAGCCATTCGGCATAGACTCTGTCGCCATGTGCCTTGCCCCATCGCAGACCATCCTCAGCACCGACGAAGCGGGCGCCGTCGCCCCGCCGATCTTCACCTCGGTCGGACAGGACGCGGTGAACGGCCCGGGCGATGTGTTCGTCATCCAATCGCTGTTGAACCGGCGGCTGCCCAAGCCTCATACCGAGGTGCCCGTCACGGGGACCATGGATCCTGGGACGATCCTCGCCATCAAGGCGTTTCAGGCGGTGGTGATGGGCATGAACCCGCCGACCGGACACGTGGCGCCCGGCAGCCCGACCTACTACGCCCTGGCGGCGCGGCCGCTGGTCACCAAGGAGCAGGCGCCGACGCCGCGCTACGGCCATGTCGGGATCGTTCCGCCGGATATCATCGAGGCCGCCAAGGCGTCGCGCCGGCGTTGGGGCATCCCGCCCTCGATCACGCTGGCGCAGTGGATCGTCGAGAGCGCCTGGGGAGCGGCCATGCCGCCCGACAGCAACAACCCGTTCGGCATCAAGGCGTTGGAAGGCCAGCCGGCGGTCGAAAGCGAGACCCGCGAGGTGATCGACGGCAAGGTGGTGACGATGGTGGCGCGCTTCCGGCGTTTCACCAACATGGCCGAAGCGTTCGAGTTGCACGGCAAGTTGCTGTCGACGGGCTCGCCCTATCGGGCGGCCATGGAGGTGGTCAAGGATCCCGACCGCTTCGCCGACGCGCTGACCGGCGTCTATGCCACCGATCCGCAATACGGCACGACGCTGAAGTGGGTGATGGAGAACTATCGCCTGAAGCAATACGACTGACCTACGGCTTGAATTCGCCGCCGGGCACCGTGATCTTGGCGTCGCGCAGCCTCTTCTCCAGCACCGGAATGGCGGTCGCGGGCTTTCCCCTCGAGCAGTCGTCGAGCGCCTGGAGGGCCTCGACATCGACCCGCCGGCCTGTCGCATTCTGGACATAGCGGCGATAGAGCTCGCTGAGCTGGGTGCAATAGGCCTTGTCATCGCTTTGCGCCCAAGCGAGCGGCGCCGACGCCAACGCGGCAAGGACGAGGAGTATGCGTTTCACGAGACCTGTCCAGTGATCGGCGCTGGCCCGCGGTGATGGCGGACCCGATTTGACCGATGACGATGTGCTCCGCGCGATCGTACATCACAAAGGCCCTAACTCGAACTCCCCGCCCACCCTCTCGTACGCAGGACGATCACGGGAATCTGTGGGATTTGTCACTGAGAGCACCGCCGCGCTAGGCGTTTACTGGACAGGCGATCTCGCTTGCCTTGTAATCAGAGCGCGTATGGAACCGCCACGCGTCACTCGAGCAGGGGCGCCGCCATGAACATCCGTATGATCCACAACGGCAGGGACCGCGATTCGCTCCTGATGCCGATGGACGACCGAACCGTCGATCTGATGCTCCAGTACAGCATCCAGCTCATCCGCTGCGAGCCGACCACGCGCGTCAACGAATTCAGATCCGTCGACACCCACGTGCCCGGCAACGGCACCGTCAGAGACGGCTCCGACCGGTTCAATCTCGATGCTTGGACGGATGGCGAGTGGGCCGCCTTTCGCGACAATTTCGTGCGCGTCATCATGCGCTACTGGGACGGCAAGTTCGAGCTCACGCCGAGCCGGGCCTGGTACCAGGCGCGCCACGCGATCGGAGCGCTCACGGCGTCCCGGATCACCTGCAGCCTTTCCATCGGGCTGGTCGATGCGGCCGGGCAGGCGAACCAGCGGTACTTCATCATCAAGCCGCGCGAGACGAACTTCCGCTCCTTCGCCTGGGCGCCGTACCGACTTGGCATGTTCACCCATCGCGACCTCGCCCTCGACTGGAACACCCGACGGACGCGCATGGGGCGAGTGCGGCACAGCGTCGGCTTTCTCCAGACCACGATCCTGCACGAGTTCGGGCATACGCTCGGGCTGCAGCACGTCGGCGGCAGGGGCAACGCGGACTCGAACTACGGAATTTCGCTGGAGCAGCGCAACGAACTCATGGGCATGGGCGACCATGCGACGGCGCGATTGGGCCAGCCGTGGATCACGCAGCTGCGTCACCATCTGATCCCTACCCGCGGCGAAGCGGCGGTGCGCTTCACGCCACGGGTGGTCGGGCCGCAGTTGATCACCTACTGGGACAATGACTGGGTGCCGCCGCCGCAGCCCGCGCCCTAGAGGGGTTTGACTCCGGCAATTGTGCCCCGGCACATTGCCTCGCATGTCCCTTTCCCTTCTCCTCACCGGCGATTCCATCCTGCAGCGCCGCTTGAACAGCCGCGACGACGCCGAGCTGAAGCCGCTGTTCGACAAGGTCCGCGCCGCCGACGTCGCCTTCACCAATCTCGAGGGCCTCGCCAACGACTATCGCGGCGATCCGGCGCTGGAGAGCGGCGGCTCGCATTTCGGCGCGCCCGCCTGGGTGCTGGACGAACTGGTCGCGGCAGGCTTCGACCTGTTCGCGACCGCCACCAACCATGCGCTCGATTACTCGATCTCAGGCCTCGTGCACACGATCGAGGCGCTGGAGGCGCGTGGGCTTTCCTTCGCCGGCGTCGGCCGCAATCTCGAGGATGCACGCCGGCCCTGCTATCACACCTCGCCCGCCGGCACCGTGGCGATGATCTCCTGCTGCTCGACCTTCGCCCGGGGCAACGAGGCGGGCGCGCAGCGGCCCGACCTTCCGGGACGTCCCGGACTCAACCCCCTGCATGTCGAGACGCTGCACGAGGTCACCGAGCAACAGCTCGCGGTGCTGCGCGAGGTCGCCGACCAGCTCGGCCTGGAGGCCGATCGCCAGCAGAGGATCAAGTCCGGCTTCGCCTTTCCGCTCGCCGACCCGGCGCTCTTCCCGCTCGGCGACCTGAAATTCAAGTCGGCCAACCAGCCGCAGGTGCGCACGTCACCCAACGCCAAGGACGTCGCCGCCATGGTGCGCTGGATCGAGGAGGCGCGCGGGCTTGCCGACCTCGTGATGGTGAGCCTGCATGCACACGAGCAGCTCGGACCCAAAGAGGTGCCGGCCGAGTTCATGGGCGCCTTCGCGCGCGAGATGATCGACGCAGGCGCCGATCTCGTGGTCGGCCATGGCCCGCATCTGCTGCGCGGGCTGGAGCTCTACAAAGGCAAGCCGATCTTCTACAGCCTGGGCAATTTCATCGGCCAGAATGAGCTGGTGGCCAAGATCCCGGCCGACGGCTACGACCGCTTCCGCGCCGAGCCCCATCTGACACCGGGGCAGGTCTATCAGAAGCGCGTGCAGAGCGACCAGGTTGGCTTCCCCGCCGATCGCCGCTATTGGGAATCGATCGTGCCGACGCTCGCCTACGAAGGCGGAGCAAACGGACTGAAATTGCGCTCGATCGAGCTCACGCCGATCTCGCTCGGCTGGAAGGACGCACGCCATCGTCGCGGCCGTCCACGTCTCGCCGGGAGGGAAGAGGGAAACGCCATCCTCGACCGCTTCGCCGAGCTCTCTCGGCCGTTCGGAACCGAGCTTGGCAACGAGGCGCGGTCGGTCCGGCTGGGTTAGCCTCATGCCGTCAACCACGTTCGACCGCTTCCGCCTGACCGGCCGGACCGCGCTCGTCACCGGTGCGCGTCGGGAAATCGGCCGGGCTATCGCTCTCGCCTTGGCGGAAGCCGGCGCACGGCTGGCGATCCACCATGCCGGCACGGCAGAGGAGGCATCCGACGCCGACGCCGTGGTCCGGGAAATCGAGCAGGATGGCGGCACGGCGCGCGCCTTCGGCCAGGATTTTACCCTGGATGATGCGGGGCACCGTTTGGCCGCCGCCGTCACCGCCTGGTCGCCTGTCGATATCCTGGTCCTGAACGCCTCGATCGAACTGCCGGAGGCGTATCAGGGAATCACGCGGGAGCGGTTCGACAAGCAGATTTCAGTCAACCTGCGCAGCCCGCTGGAACTCCTGCAGGCCCTGGTTCCGTCGATGGCTGCCCGTGGTTGGGGTCGCGTCGTGACAATCGGAAGCGTGCAGCAGGTCCGGCCGCATCCGCAGATGATGGTCTATGCCGGGACCAAGGCAGCCCAGCTCAACTGGTCCTGGAACCTGGCGCGCCAGTTCGGCGGTCAGGGTGTCACGGTGAACAATCTCGCCCCCGGCGCCATCCTGACCGCGCGCAACCGCACCCAGATGGCGACGGAAGGCGAAGCGCTCGTGCAACGCATCCCGGCCGGCCGGCTCGGCAAACCCGATGATCTTGCGGGAGCGGCGCTGCTGCTGTGTTCGGATGCCGGCGCCTACATCAACGGAGTCAATCTCTACGTCGATGGCGGGAGATCCATCGCGTGAGTCGAAAACCGCTCCGATCAGCCGAGGACCGTCAGTCGAACATGGCCACGCAGTCTATCTCCACATTGACGCCCTTGCGGTGTGGCGTACCCCCGATGCAGGTGCGAGTAACCTTTTCGCCTTTCAGGAAATCAGTGAAGGCTTCATTGAAGGCGGGAAAATCGTCGGTGTTGCGCAAGCAGACGCGCATGTTGACGACGTTCGCAAAGGTCGCACCCGCGGCTATCAGGACGCCCTGAAGATTCGTCAGCGCCTGGCGGGTTTGCGCCCTGATGTCGGTCGAGACGACCTCGCGCGTCTGCGGGTCAAGCGGGCCTTGGCCCGACACGAACAGCATGTTGCCGAAGCGGATGCCCTGGGCGAGTGGCGAGGCAACGGCCTTGCTGGTGAAGCCCGTCGTCGGGGCCGTGGCGGACGTGACGATTTGCTACGGCATCTGATGTGTCCTCGGGCTCATGGCTTGGGCATGACATGGCCGCACCCCTTGCAGGTCCGTGCGCTCTCCGAGTCGAAGAAGTTCGCGTAAGCCTTCGATACCGGATCAAGCGTGTAGTCGTGCACGACGAACTGCTCCTCGTGTAGGAAGCCATCACACTTGGGGCAAAACCACTGGAAGCGATCGACCTCACCGGGCCGACGCCTCCGCTCCATCACCAGCAGATAGGCGTCGGGCGGGAAGCGCGGCGAGTGCGGTACGCTTGCCGCGGTGTAGACGACTTCGCCCTGCTTGAGGACCTGAATATCCTCCCTGCCGTCCGGGAAGCGGTAGTGGAGCTTCATCTCGCCCTTGATCATGAACATGACCTCGTCGCTGGGGTCGAGATGGAATTCGCTGCGGTATTCGCGGCCACGCGCCACGAAGGCCAATGTATCGTCGGTCTGCCAAAGCACCCTGACCCTCTTGCCGGTGCGCAGAAGCTCGTCCCCAACGGCCATCAGATCGGCGACAGGCATGGGCAACATGGAAGTCTCCCCCTCCTCCGCCAAGGCTACGGAGGGCTTCGCTGGGCTTGTCCTGCGTAGCGCGCAGCGCGAAGCAGGATGGTGCCCCCGGTCGGACTCGAACCAACACTTCCGTGAGGAAACCTGATTTTGAG
>JAKFVH010000286.1 GCA_021732285.1 Reyranella sp.
CTGCGCGAACTGGCGGCTTCGCGCCGCCCCCGCCCGAGCATCGCCTTGACCTTCAGCGTCAGAAGCTCGATCAATGATCAACCTTCTGTCCGCAGTTCTACTGTCTCAGCCGAGGGGTGCACTCCAGGTGTGGGCATCCGAACCACGCCCCCACCGATAGTGGGGCAATGCTCCGGATTTTCCATGTCCCAAGTCATAGCCGTATGATAACTACTGTTATCGATTTGTGCAAGCCCATCTTGACGACCGCGGGCCGCCCTCCGGATAATTGGGGCACTGCCGGACATCAGGGCCGGCGATTTCTCCCCTTACTGGCTGGACCTCGGGCCGCCTGCGAACACACAACCGAGGAGAACGCGCATGTCCTTCTGGACGGAATTGCGCATGCCGACGGAGCAAGAGCTCCTGGTCGGCTTCTACGACCTCGCCGGCTACATGCGTCATGCGGAGAAGACCGAGCCGCAGGAACTGCTGGCGACGATGGCGGGCTACTTCGCCCGGACCGGGCAGATCGTCGGCGATGCCGGCGGCCGCCTGATCAAGACCCTGGGCGATGCCGGCCTGGTAGCCTTCCCGGCCGAAGCGGCCGATGCTGGCGTGCTCGCCTTGCGGTCCGTGCAGTCGGCGGGTCGCGAGTGGCTTGGCCAGCATGGCTTCAAGACCAGCATCGTCGTCAAGCTGCACCTCGGACCCGTCGCGATCGGCCCGGTCGGCAGCCCGGGCGAGGAGATCATCGACGTCTACGGCAAGACGGTGAATGTCGCCGCCGCCTTGCCCAGCACTGGCCTCGCCATCACGCCGGCGGTGTTCCGCAGCCTGCAGGCCGAGACCCGCAAGCTCTTCAAGAAGCACACGCCGCCGATCAGCTACATCGACGCGGCTGACACACGTCCCGACTAGCGCGCACGAAAAGGTAGACGGCGAGGAGGCGCGCCAACTCGCCGTCTGCTTCTTCTGCTCAACGACTGTAGGTGCGCCGGAAATGGACCGCTTACAGCGGCTTCGCCTTCGGATATTATTGATCCATGAACAAAGCGCTGATGGCTGAACTTGAGAAACTGGGACCGGATGAGCGTCTTCGTCTGGCCTACGATCTGCTCGACAGTGTCGTCCAGGCCGAGTCGGCGGCGCCGGTCACCGAGGCTCAACGCACGGAGCTCCGTCGACGCCTCGACGAATACCGCGCCAACCCAACTGAGCCCGTCGTGACCTTGTCGGACATACGCCGGGAATTTGGCGCCGATTGACCGGATGGCGTTACCGGTCGTCTATCGCCAGGCCGCCCGCCGCGAAATCGTCAGCACTGCACGAATCTACGAAAGCCAGCGCAAGGGCCTGGGTGGCCTGTTTCTCGACGAGATAGGCCGCATCGAGGCTCACATATCGGACGGTCCGCGCCTTTATCAGCTTGTCAGTAGCGAAGTACGCCGAGCGGTTTTGCGTCGATTCCCGTTTGGCTTGTTCTATCTCGAAGAGGATCAGCGGATCGTCGTGCTCGCCTGCCTTGATCTCCGACGTGATCCCGAAACGATTGCTTCCACGGTCACGACACGAAGGAACTGATAGCCCGCCGTCTTACTGCGACCGACATCGCCGTGCCGGGGTGTAACGCCCGCAGACCTACACTCGTCTTGAGGACAGAACTGTCCACGAGCGGGTGAG
Organism: Reyranella sp.; assembly: GCA_021732285.1. Lineage (GTDB taxonomy): Bacteria > Pseudomonadota > Alphaproteobacteria > Reyranellales > Reyranellaceae > Reyranella. Next base: position 1,663 of record JAKFVH010000286.1, read on the forward strand.
GATGCCATGAGAACCTTTGTCGCCACCGTCACATTGCTGGCGGTTTGCGCTTGCACGCCGTCGGCTCTCGACGCCGGCCAACCCAGCGCGCACCTTGGGCAGCCGCGATCGGGCGACGCCACGGACTCCTGCTATCAGCAGATGCTCGCCAGCGCCGAGGAGAAGGCGCTGAAGGCCAAGCTGCCGCCGATCGAGCTCGGATCGCTGCCGAGCCGGGCCCAGCAGGCCGATCCGACGATGGCCACGCCGCAAGAGGCGAAGCTCGTCCTGTCGTTTCATCAAAAGCATGTCGTGCCCTGCCGCCAGGAAGGGCTCATGCGTTCGAGCACAATGGGACCCGCGATTGTCGCCATCCTGGTCGAAAGCTTCGCCACGTCGGACGCCAACTATCTGAAGCTGGTCGAACGCAAGATGAGCTGGGGCGAGTACAACAGGGAAGTCCATGCCCTTCGCGTCGATACGAGGGCCCGCCTTGCCGCCGCCGCCCGCCAACAGAACAATCCCGGCCTCGAAGATCTCGCCCAGGACGCCCGGCAACGCCAGGCGGCGATGCTCGCCCTCGAGAACTGGAAGCGCCTGCAGCAGGCCCTGGTGCAGAAGCAGCGGCAGCTCAATCCCGGCGACCCGGCGCGCCTCAACGACTGCAGCTACCTCGGTCCGGCGGTGACATGCACGTCGCTCTAAAGCAGCCTGCGCGCCGCCTCGCCGTCGGCCGCGATCTGCGCCTTGAGCTGGTCGAGGCCGCCGAACTTCATCTCCGGCCGGATGAACTCGATCAGCGCCGCGCGCAGGGTCTTGCCGTAGAGGTCACCCGCGAAGTCGAACAGGTGGACCTCGAAGTTCTCCTTGAGCTTGCCGAAGGTCGGGCGGCGGCCGAGGTTGGCGACAGCCGGCCGCCACTCAGAACCATTGGGCCCATCGACCAGGGCGCGCACGGCATAGACGCCGAAGCGCGGCCTGAGGTGCTCGCCGAGCGCCACATTGGCGGTCGGGAAGCCGATGGTGCGGCCGCGCTGGTCGCCCAGCTCGACCACGCCTTCGATCTCCCAGGAATGGCCCAGAAGCTCGGACGCTTCGCTGACCCAGCCGGCGCGCAGCGCCTCGCGGATGCGGGTCGAGGAATAGATCTCGCCTTCATGCGTCACCGGATCGAGCACGGTGACGCCAAAGCCCTTCTGCCGGCCTTTCTCGCGCAGCATCTCGACGTTGCCGGTGCGCCGCGCGCCGAAGGTGAAGTCGTAGCCGCAGACGACATGGCGAGCGCCCAACCCCTTCAGCAGCACGTCGTCGATGAAGGCGTCGGCCGAAAGGGCCGCGAACGCCTCGTCGAAGTGCTGCGCCAGCACGGCCTGCACGCCGTACTGCTCCAGCAGCCTGAGCCTGGCCGGCGGCAGGGTCAGCCGGAACGGCCCGGTGTCGGGCACGAAGAAGCGGCGCGGATGCGGCTCGAAGGTCAGCGCCACGACCGGCGCGTTCAGCACCTTGGCGTGCTCGGCGGTGCGATCGAGCAGCGCCTGATGGCCGCGATGCACGCCGTCGAAATTGCCCAGCGCCACTGCCCCGCCCCGCCATTCAGCGGGCGTGGCCTGCCAGTGCTCGAAGCTCGGGATCATTTCTTGGGCGTGCGGCGCGGCACGGAGACGACGGCCTCGCCGTCGATCACCACGGTCTCGCCCGAGAGGCACTGCGTCTTCATCGTCACGCGCCGGCGCTCGTGGTTGATGTCGGTGATGGTGCAGACCGCGGTCACCGTGTCGCCGATCGAGACCGGCGCGGTGAAGTTCAAGGTCTGCGAGACGTAGATCGAGCCCGGGCCGGGCAGCTTGGTGCCGACCACCGTCGAGATGAAGCTGCCGCTCAGCATGCCGTGGGCGATGCGCTGGCCAAAGCGCGTCGTCTGGGCGAAGCCGCCATGGAGATGGATCGGGTTGGTGTCGCCCGACACGCCGGCGAAGGCCGCGATATCGGCCTCGGTCACCGTCTTGCCGAACATCGCCGACATGCCGACCTTGAGGTCTTCGAGATAAAGGCCATGCATGGCCGCGAAATCAGTCGACACGTCGGGGCTTCTCCTCCTTGGGGCGCGCCCTCTTACCACGCTGTCGGGCCTGTGCCACAGTCCGGTGAATGACCGTTCACACAGATTCCGAGGCCGAGCAGGTCGCGGCGGCGCTTGCCGGCGCGGCTGGCCGGCATTTCGCCAGGCCGGCAACGATCGAGCGGCTCAAGCGGGAATCGGGCGGCGCTTCGCGCCAGACCTGGAGCTTCGATGCGGTGGCAAACGGCAAGCGCCACGGCCTGATCCTGCGCCGCGATCCGCCGACGACAGCCAAGGCCGGCGCCGGCGCGAGCACGGCGCTGGACCGCGCCACCGAGTTTCGCGTGCTGGCCGCCGCCCACAAGGGCGGCGTGCGGGCGCCGCTCGTGCTGTTCGAGCTCAGCCCGCAGGATGGGCTGGGCGAAGGCTTCGTCATGCAGCGCGTCGAGGGCACGGCGATCGCCCGCAAGCTGCTGCGCGATCCGCCCTACGAGAAGGCGCGGACGAAGATCGCGGGCCAGCTCGGCGAGATTTTGGCGCGCATCCATGCCGTCGACCTCGCCGACCTGCCGCCGTTGGTCCACCGCGAGGCCGCCGACCACATCGCCGGCATGCGCCGCGCCCTCGATGCCTTGAGCCAGCCGCAACCGGTCTTCGAGCTGGCGCTGTCCTGGCTCGACCGGCGCCGGCCGCCACCCAGCGCCAAACCACTGCTGGTGCATGGCGACTACCGCACCGGCAACTATCTCGCCGACGAGGGCGGCGTGACGGCAATCCTCGACTGGGAGGGCGCCCATCTCGGCGACCCTGTCGAGGATCTCGGCTGGCTGTGCGTCAAGAGCTGGCGCTTCGGCGCCGTCGACAAGCCGGCTGGCGGCTTCGGCAGCCGCGAGGAGCTGTGGCGGGCCTACGAGCGCGCGGGCGGCGCGAAGGTCGATCCGGCGCGCGCGCACTGGTGGGAAATCTTCGGCACGGTGCGCTGGGGCATCATCTGCCATCAGCAGGCGTGGCGGCATCTGTCGGGCGCGGTGAAGTCGATGGAGCTCGCCTCGATCGGCCGCCGCGCCGTCGAGACCGAAGTCGATCTGCTGCAGCTCCTGAAGGAGAAGGAGTGATGGCCCAGGACCGTCCGACCGCGTCCGAGCTTCTCGCCGCCATCGCCGACCTGTTGCGCGAGGAGGTGACGCCCGTGCTCGACAAGGCCGATCCCCGGCTCGGCTTCCAGATGCGCGTCGCCGCCAATTCGCTCGCCATCCTCGAGCGCGAGGCGCGGCTCGGTCCCGCCGCCGACGCGCGCGAACGCGAACGGCTGGTGAAGCTGCTGGGTCATGACGGCACGCTTGACGATCTCAACCGCGAGCTGGCGCGGCAACTCCGGGCCGGTGAACGCGACGAGGGGGACGCGGCGCTGATGACCCATCTCGAAGCGACCATCGCCGAGAAGATCGCGATCGCCAATCCGAAGTGGCGCTGAGTAATTCTCTCCCGCCGACCACACTTTGCCACTGACACGCGCCGGCAAAGTCGTAAGCTTCTGTCGACGACTACGAGGGAGAAGCGGATGACGACCAGCCGAACCTACGTGAAGTCCGAAGTCGTCGGCAGTTCCGACAAATCAGTCTCCGACGCCATCGAATCGGCGATCGCGACGGCGTCGCGTTCCCTGCGCAATCTCGAATGGTTCGAGGTGGTCGACGTTCGCGGAAGCATCCGCAACAACAAAGTCGCCAACTACCAGGTCACGCTGAAGCTGGGCTTGAGGTACGAACCGAAGGCGTAGCGCCTCACTCCCCTCCTCATCCTCCTCCGTCTGACGGGCAAGCGTTTGGCCGCAAAGCGGCCAAACGCACGGGCCGGGAGGGGGCAGGCCACCAAGGCGTTTTCTGGAATTGCAGATCAAACCGATCTGAAACTGGAAGCATCGCGGCTGGGGCTCTCCCCCTCCCTGCCCTCCCCCGTAAGATGGGGGAGGAACATGAGAGAATGGTTCGGCAACCACCGAACCATTGACCCTGGCAGCCTCCCGCGCGCGGGCCTAGATTCCTGCCATGACCACCGTAAACGCCCTCTCCGAAGTCGCCGCCCTGATGGGCGACCCCGCGCGTGCGTCCATGCTGTCGCTGTTGATGGACGGCCGTGCCCATACCGCGTCCGAGCTCGCGCTCACGGCCGGCGTCACGGCCCAGACCGCGAGCGGACATCTTTCCCGCATGGTCGAGGCCAACCTGCTGGCCGCGCGCGCCCAGGGCCGCAACCGCTTCTATCGCCTGGCGTCGTCCGACGTGGCGCACGCCATCGAATCGCTGATGGCGCTCGCCGGTACGCGCGCTGCGCCCGCCTCCATGCACGCCGCCTGGCGGCGCGATCCCGACCTGCGCTTCTGCCGCACCTGCTACGACCACCTGGCGGGCCAGGTCGGCATCGCCGTCACCGATGCGCTGACCAAGGCCGGCCACATCGAGCCCAAGGGTCCGCGCGACTGGACGCTCACCGATACCGGCGAGCTGTTCTGCCAGCGGATCGGCGTCGACGTGCCGGGCGCACGCCGCGCCGGCAGCCGCCACTTCGCCCGCCAGTGCCTGGACTGGAGCGAACGGCGGCCGCACATCTCGGGTTCGCTGGGGGCGGCCATCGCCGACACCTTCTTCCGCCGCGGCTGGGCCGAGAAGCTCCGCCGCAGCCGCACCGTGCGGCTGACCGATTCAGGACGGCGGGCGATGGGCAGCCATTTCGGGGCGACGCTTTCGTAGAGTAAGATCAGGCCATGTTCGACCTCGACCAGTTCATCGCCGACCTTCGCACCACGCTTCCCGAGAAATCGCGGCAGCCCATGAAGGAGGTCGTGGCCCGCGCCGTCTCCGACCCGGCCGCCCTGATGCGCGCGATCGGCGAGCCGGACAAGGCGGGCGTCCAGGTGCTGCACAGGTCTGTCGACCTCACGGTGCTGAACCTCCTGTGGGCGCCGCGCCAGATCGCCCTGCCGCACGACCATCGCATGCCGGCGCTGATCGGCATGTACACCGGACGCGAGGACAACATCTTCTGGCGCCGCGTCGCCCATCCCGAAAAGTTCCAGATCGAGGCGGCGGGCGGCGAGGCGCTGGGCACGGGCGACGTCACGATCCTGGGCCACGACATCGTCCATTCGGTGGTCAACCCGCTCGGCAAGATCAGCGCGGCGATCCACGTCTATCTCGGCAACTTCCTCGAGATCGAGCGCAGCATGTGGGATGCCGAGACGCTGGTCGAGGAGCCCTACGACATGAAGAAGGTCGTCCAGGGCATGGCGCTGCAGAAGCGCGACGAGCAGAAGGCGGCGACGGGCTAAGCACTAGGCCCCACTGTCATCCCGAGCGCAGCGAGGGACCTTTCCTGTCGCCTTAAAGGCCCCTCGCTTCGCTCGGGGTGACAGAGGGCTTGTAGTCAAAATCATAGCCGAAGGCGCGCGGACCGACGGTCGCGAGGCCCCTCGGTGTCAGGAACAGCTCGGGCGCCGGCAGGGCCACGACGCTGATGCGCTGGCCATAGCGCAGCATCTCGGTGCCGACCGCCTCGCCCGCCTCGCTGTCCATGGTGCAGATGATGTCCGGCGTGGTGGCCACGACCTCGCCGTCGCGCCAGGCCGCGGCGTATTCGTTCTGGAAGCCGAGCGCGAGGGTCGAGCCGCGATCGCTGTCGAGGCCGGCCAGGCGGGCAGTGCCGCGCAAAAAGCCCTCGGTCGTGCGTCGCTCGACATCCTGCACCTTGCCCTTGAACAGCAGGACGCCCTGCTCTGCCTCGACAAGGGCGGCAACGACGTCCTCGCGGCGGCGGCGCGCCTCGCCGACGACGCGGCCGATGCGGATCGCCTTGCTCGTGCTGTAGAGGATGCCGTGGTCCTTGATCTCGCGGCCGGTGCGCGGTGCGCGGCAGGCCGACGCGACCGATCCCATCTCGGTGCAGGCCTTGCGGCTCAGACGCTCCATCCATTTGGCATCGGCGGCGCGCTTGATGATCACCTCGATGCCGCGCACGTCGTACAGCACGGTCGTCAGCATCGGCAGGCCGGCGATGGCGAAGCTCGTCATCTGCCCCTCGGGAAAGGCACGACCCATCGAATCGGCATCGACCACCGGCAGGCCGGTCACGGCGCCGGCAATGAGCGAGCGCAGCCCGTTGGCGCCGCCGATCTCTCCCGACATGACGGCACGGAACGGCCGCCCGAGATGATCCTGCAGCGCGAGCAGCGGCCGGGCGACGACCTTGGGATCAGGCAGGCGCTCCTGTCCGACCAGGGGCGCGCCGATGCCGGCGACCATGGCGACGAGATCGTCGTCGGCAAGAGCCTTCGGATCCATCAGCGCGACACGCGCCCCGCCGTCGTACAAGGCGAGAAGATTGACATAGGAGAGATAGGGGTTGCCGCCGCCGCCGGCGCCGAGGATCCAGGCGCCCGTCGCCAGCGGTTCGAGCTCGTCGCGTTGGATCTCGCGCATCAGACCAGCACCGATGCCGTCAGGGTTGATCCCCTGAAGGGCTGGTCGGCCGGACCGCGCGCAGCGTGGCCGATGGACCAGCGCTGCGGCCACACCAGGCGCTCTGCACCCCAGGCCGAAGCGGCGTCGAGCGACGACCAGCGCTTCTCACCCGCGCTGCGCCAGAGGAAGCCGCCCGGGCCCATGCCCGCATGGATGACGAGCTGGAGGTCGAACGGCGCGCCCGCCGCGACGGCAGGCCCGAACCAGTAGTGCGGGCTGCGACGCGCCTCGGGCCCGACGATCACGGTCAACCGCTGATCGACCCCGCGCAAGCCGATCCACAGCGGCATCTGCAGATCCGGCTGAAAGGCCGACAGCAGCGTCTGCGCCGCACCGTCGCCCGCCGCCGCGGCGCGGCCGGCGAAGCGCAGGCCGAGGATGCGATCGTCATAAGGGCCGCCGGCGAGCAGCGCCTCGCGGACACCGGCCGGCAACGCCTGCCATTGCGAGACATCGACGAGCGGCAACGGCCACGACAGGCGTTCGCGCACCCGGCCTTCGGTATCCAGCACCTGGTAGCGCAAGCCCTCGGCATCGATCACGCCCTGCACGCAGTGCAAGTACTCGATGCCCTCGGGCATGCGATGCGCCGTGCCCGCGCCCGCGGTGCAGACCTGCAGCACGCCGCGTTGGACCTGCACGTCGAAGGCGAGGATGTGGCTGCAAAGATAGGCCAGCACGCCGCCCTCGACGAGCACGTTCCAGAACGCGCCCGCATGCTCGGGGCCGATCTCGCGCTGATAGGCACCCGAGAAGCCGTTGATCGGGAACACCGGGTGATGGCCGAGCACCAGCTTGTGCCGCGCGTCGGCGTGGCGCTGCAGCACCTCGCGGAGCCACGTCGACTCGACATGGCCTTCGCCACCCAGGCCCGTCCACATCGTGTTGACGAAGACCATCAGCAGGTCGCCGCGCCGCACCCAGTAGGACAGGCCCTCCTGCCCGGTTGGCCCGTTGCGCGGCAAGTGGCCGAGCATGGCGCGAAACGCCGCCTCGCTCATCTCATCGTAGGTCGTGTGATTGCTGGTCGTGTTCCACAGCGGAATGGCTTCGCGGTCGAGCCAGGCCATCTCATGCTGCAGCCAGTGTCGCCACTGCGCCTCGAGTTCGGCGCGATCGGCCGTCAGGCCGGCGACCTCGTCGCCCAGGAAGGCGATGAACTCGGGCGGCGGTTTTAGGCGCTGCACGACGGCGTTGACCGACGCAAAGGTCTTTTCGTGAAGGGCGCCGGCAATGCCGGAGCACGAATCGCCGTAGACCACGAACTGATGGCCCTGTCCGCGCGGCAGGAGAGCAGGCAGGTCCGACATTGGGCTAGCGCGGCGCGCCGGCGGCGCTGCGATCGAGCTTCGCCTTGCCGAAGGCCAGGCCCTCGCCCGACGGGATCTTGGCGATCTGCGAGGCGCGCAGGAATTTCTCCTCGCCCACCGTCAGGTAGATGTTGGTGAAGAGCAGCGAGCGCGTCTGGCGCACGACCTCGGCGCGACCCTCGACCCAGTCGCCGACCCTGGCCGGCGCCACGAAGTCGAAGGTCATGCTGACCGTGGGCAGGAACTTGCGCAGGCCCACGAGCGTGCCGCCGCCCATCGTGCCGACAAGGTCGGCCACCGTCATCATCATGCCGCCATGCAGCCCGCCCGCCGGATTGCACATGTGCTGGTGCACGCGGAAGCCCAGCACGAATTCGTCGCGCGTGCCCTTGGCGCCGCGTTTGGCATAGAGCGTGCCGATATGGCTGTTAAAGGTGGTCTCGGGCCGGTCGCGGTCGAAATCGATGCGCAGGAAACCTTCGGGTGGATTGTCTTGAAGCAAGTCTAACCTCTGGGCGTGAGCGTCCGCTGGCGGCTCAAGAGCGCGAACGCGCCCAGCCCCGTCAGCACCTCGTGGCGCGGACCATAGAGACGGCCCCGTACCTGCGCCACATGCTCGTCGTGGCCCACCACCTCGCCTTCCGCCTGCAGCCAGTCGCCGACGCGGCCTGGGCCGAGATAGTCGAGCGAGAGCCTGAGCGTCACCGCGCGGCGGTTCAGTGTGTGGAGCACCGCCGTTCCCATCGCCGAATCGAGGAAGGCCGCCAGCATGCCGCCATGGACGATGCCGAGCGCGTTGGCGTGCTGCGGGCCGGGCAGGAAGCCGCGTATGGCGCAGCCGTTTTCGATCTTCTCGAACCACGGGCCGTTGGCCGCGGCGAAACCGGACGCTTCAGTGAGCTCGCGAAAGCCTGGAGGAATGGACACTCGCCCTCGACGATCAGGCCGCGTGACGTGTCGGCAGTCTGGCGATACGTCGGCCGGCGGTTTGCGCAGCGATGCGCAAATCATGGGCACTTTGCAGGTTGAGCCAGAACTCGGGGCTGCTGCCGAACCAGTGGCCAAGTCGTAATGCCGTGTCGCCGGTGATGGCGCGCCGGCCACTGATGATTTGGGAAATCCGATTGGGCGGCACGGCGATCTGGCGCGCAAGCTCGGTTGGCGTAACGCCGAGCTCTTCGAGTTCGTCCTTGAGGATCTCGCCGGGATGGATGGCGGGGCGTGCCATGACACTCTCCTAATGATAGTCGACAATCTCAACGTTCGACGGACCTAGAGCCGCACCTGGCCATTCGAAGCAGATTCGCCATTGGCGGTTGATCCGGATCGAATATTGCCCTTGGCGATCGCCTTTCAAGGCTTCCAACCGATTGCTGGGCAAGGCAGCAAGATCGGCCAGCGACGTCGCCGCGCCCAGAATCTCAAGACGCTTCCAGGCCTGCCGCGCAAACCCGCGAAAAGGGCGAACGGCCTCGCCGCCCGCGAACTGCCGTGTCAACCGGTCCCGATAGCTCAGGATCACGCATGGAAATTAGTACGCGGTACGTCCATCGTCAACGGCACACGGTGGATAGCCGAAAGGGTCACGAGCACCCGCAACGATGGCTCGCGACCCCTCCGCTCGCCTCCCCGGGTGGACGCGTGGGGAGGAAGAGACCGTTCAGGCGATGTGCGCCATCAGCAACAGGCTGTAGCCGACGTAGTAGGCGGCGATGGTGGTGATGATGCGGTTCGACCAGGTGCGGAACTGCTTGTCGGAGAGCTTCTCGAGCAGGAGCTTGCCGAGCGAGGTGCCGATCATCGACGAGGCGACGGCGATGGCGAGGAACCACGGCTCGACCGAGCCCGCCTGGTCGATCAGCATGCCGAAGTAGACGAGCTTCAGGCTGTGGCTGAAGAGCTGGCAGGCGGCCTTGGTGGCGATGATCTGCTTGCGCTCCAAGGTCGTGCGCAGGAAGAGCGTGTCGAGCAAGGGGCCGGTGACGCCGGCGACCAGCATCAGCATCATGCAGATGGCGCTGCCGCCCAGCATCTGGCCGGGGCCGAGGTGGCGCGGCAGCACGCTGTCGGGGATCGCCCGCACGATGAAGGGCGAGATGCCGAGCAGCAGCAGCGCCACCGCCCGGTCGGGCACGTAGAGCCACAGCGACCACAGGCCGAGCGCGAGAAGGCTGCCGACGATGCTGGCGGCCGCGATCTTCCATTCGATGTGGCGCCACCACAGGAAGGCGCGCCAGCCGTTGGAGGCCATCTGGGTCACCGCATGCAGCACCATGGCCTGGGGCAGCGGCATGACGACCAGCAGCACGCCGATCAGGATGAGGCCGCCCGCCATGCCGAACACGCCGGACAGGAGCGCGGTGAGGATCATCAGGGCCGAGAGGCTGGCGGCGAGCAGGGCGGTCATGGCGGCGTCTCCGGGGAGCGAAGTGCCGCGAGCATGGGCGCCGGATGTGCACACTTCAAATATATGATAAATAGGTTTTGCATATTATATTCATATCTTCCGGACCGCCGGCGTCCAGCCGGCTCATGCCTCATGAGGCCGGCTGGAAGCCGGCGGTCCGGAAGAGGATGACCATGGAACTGCGCCATCTCCGCTACTTCGTCGCCGTCGCGCGCGAGGGCCACATCACCCGGGCGGCGGAGAAGCTTCACATGCAGCAGCCGCCGCTCAGCCAGCAGATCAAGGCGCTGGAGAGCGAGATCGACGCCGCACTGTTCGTGCGCCATCCGCGCGGTGTCAGCCTGACCGATGCCGGCCGCTCCTTCCTGGCCGACGCCGAGGCGGTGCTGGCCCAAGTCGACCGCGCCGCCGCCCGCGCCCGCCGCACCGCGCGCGGCGAGGTCGGCCGCATCGCCGTGGGCTTCACCACCTCGGCGCCCTTCCATCCCCTGGTGGCGCGCGCCATCCGCGAGTTCCGCGTGAGCCGGCCCGACGTCTCCTTCGTGCTGGAGGAAACCGGCTCGGCCGAGCTTCTGGCCGGCCTGCGCGAGGAGCGGCTCGACATCGCCTTCATCCGCTCCGGCCTCGCCGATCCGCAGGGGCTCGCCGTCCACGCGCTGCTGCAGGAGGACATGGTGGCCGCGCTGCCCTCGCGCCATCGCCTGGTGCGCCGGCCGCGCCTCACCCTGAAGGACCTCGCCGAGGAGGTCTTCATCCTCTACCGCCGCCCCGACGGGCGCGGGCTTTACGACGTCATCATCAGCGCCTGCACCGAGGCGGGTTTCAGCCCGCATGTCGGCCAGGAGGCGCCGCGCATCGTCTCGACCCTGAACCTGGTGGCGGCGGGGCTCGGCATCACCATCGTGCCGGCGTCGCTCAGCCGCCTGCCGCTCGAGGGCGTGACCTACCGCACGCTCAGCGGCAAGCCCGCGATCAGCGTGCCGCTCAACCTCGCCTGCCGCGGCGACGAACGCTCGGCCGCGACGCTGGGCTTCATCGACCTGGCGCGTCGCCTCGCATGACCGGCGTGCATGGCATCCAATTCAGAACATTCATTTTCCGCATGCAGCATCGCGCCGCTAGGCTTCGTCCCATGGCCGATGCCAATCCTCCGCCCGGCTTCGGGCCGCTGTTTCGAACCAGTCCGTTCCTCGATCATCTCGGCCCGTTCTTCATGCGCCAGCAGGCCGACGGCACGTTCGTCGTCGGCGTGCGCATCCTGCCCCACCATGCCAACGGCCGCGGCGTCGCACATGGCGGCCTCTTGATGACGCTGTGCGACATCGCGCTCGGCTATCGCACGACCTCGAGCGTCGAGCCGCGGCCGATGCTGACGACGGCCAGCATCACCACCGATTTCGCCGGCGCGGCCAGGATCGGCGACTGGGTCGAGGCCCATGTCGACGTCCACAAGGTCGGCGGGCGGCTCGCCTTCGCCAATTGCTACATCGTGCGCGACGGCGAGCGCATCGTTCATGCCAGCGGCGTGTTTGCCAGGAGCGGCGATCGGCCGGCTAGCGCTTAGGGTCTGTGACGAAACAAACGCTTCACTTTGGCGCGGGAGCGGATCAGTCGGGGGAGCATGGAGTAGTTCCAGTCTGGATGGAACGCGTCGTATCGGATGTCGAGGGCCTCGAGCTGGGCGTCGGAGACCTTGCTGCCTTTTGGGTAGCATGCGGCGTCGATG
>JAKFVH010000180.1 GCA_021732285.1 Reyranella sp.
AGCTCAACCGTACCGACGTCCCCGCCCGTCTCTCCCTGTTGGGTCGTCATTTCAACGATCCCATGTTGTTATTCAGAAATCCTAAGCACCCAAACCCGGCGGTGCAACAGTTCTTGTAAGGGACTGTGCGGACTGGTTAGACGACATTGGTAGTGCAATCAGGGGAGCGTTTGATGTTTCGGGCCGATCTGTTCAAGGGAAAGCGCTTCCTCGTCACCGGCGGCGGCACCGGCTTGGGCCGCATGATGATGGAGAAGTTCGTCGAGCTGGGGGCCGATTGCGTGATCTGCGGCCGCCGCGGCGGCGTGCTGGAGGAGACCGCCAAGGAGGTCATGGCCAAGCATCCTGGCCGGCGGGTCGAGACCCATGCGGTGGATATCCGGGTGGCCACGGTGGTCGAGGAGATGGTCGATCGCATCTGGGCGACGGGGCCCCTGGACGGATTGGTCAACAATGCTGCCGGAAATTTCATCTCCCAGACCAAGGATCTCAGTCCCCGGGCCTTCGATGCCATCGCCAACATCGTCCTGCACGGGACGTTCTACACCACCAATGCCTGCGGCAAACGCTGGATCGCCGAGAAGCGCAAGGCGAGCGTGCTCAGCATCCTGACGACCTGGGTGTGGACCGGCAGCCCGTTCGTCGTGCCCTCGGCGATGTCCAAGGCGGGCGTCGCGGTGATGACCCAGAGTCTCGCCGTCGAATGGGGCCACCACGGCATCCGGCTGAACGCCATCGCGCCCGGCCCCTTCCCGACCGAGGGCGCCTGGGCGCGGCTCAATCCCATGAAGGAAGGCGACGACGACCGCTACAAGGCGCGCAATCCGCTGGGCCGCGTCGGCCGTCCGGCCGAGCTCGCCAACATGGCGGCGTTCCTGATGAGCGACGAGGTCGAGTACATCAACGGCGAGGTCATCGCCATCGACGGCGCCATGGGCATCATGGGCAACGGCACCTTCTCCAACATGATGGCCTACAGCGACGACGATTGGCGCCGCATCCGCCAGCAGATCCAGTCGACCAACGCGGCGGATCGGGCGAAGCGGTCTTGATGGGAGCGCGGGCCTCCGGCCCGCTCATGAGCGGGCCAGAGGCCCGCGCTCCGTTTAAGAAAGCGCCGCCGTCAGCGTCTTGTGGAAGTGGACGATGGCGCTTTCGTAGTGGCCGAAGGTGAAGGCGTCGTTGGCGCGGCTACCGAGGCCGCGCTGGATCGCCTGCACGACCGCGCGATCCTCCTGCAGGCCGGTGTTGCCGACGAAGTCGGCGTCGCGCTTGGCCTCGGCCAGGGCGGCGGGATCATCGCCGCCGTCGTTGGTCAGGGTGTAGGTGATCTGCCGCGTGCGATCCACGCCAAGCGGCTCCAGGATCACCACGTTGGTGTGGCGCGACAGCACCGTGATCAGCACGTTGGGGAACAGGTGATAGACGTAGGTCAGCAGCCCCTCGACCCGGCGCTCGGCCGGCGGCACCTTGGCGAGCTTCTTGATGCGCTGGAACGGATAGGTGACACGGCTGTGCCGACCGAACAGGTCGATCACGTTCAGATTGTCAAAGCCGTAAGGCAGGAAGCTCTCGGGATGCGTCGACTTGATGTGATAGCCCTCAATGAAGCCTTCCAGCAGGATCTTCCAGTTGACCTCGAACTCGCGTTCAGCGGTCGCGAACAGGCGCTGCTCGGGCGAGATCAGCTTGTCGAGCCCGCCAAGTGAATCGTCGGCCAGCGCCGGCTCGTCCTGCGTGACGAACACCAGGCCGAAGCGCTCGCTCGCCGTCATCGGCACCAGCGGATGCGCCTCCTTGTCGAAGCCGGGAAAGCCCGCCTCGTGCGGAATGTGGCGCAGGTGGCCTTCCAGGTTGTAGGTCCAGCCGTGATAGCGGCAGACGAAGGCGCGCGTGCAGCCCGAATCGCTTGCCACCTGCATGCCACGATGACGGCAGGCGTTGCGGAAGGCGCGCACCTTGCCATCGACGCCGCGCACCACGACGGTCGGCGTGCCCGCCGCGGCGCGTGCGATGTAGGAGCCGACCTCGGGCAGCGCCGCCGCCGGGCAGAACGGCGTCGGCGAGCGGCGCAGCACGCGCTCGATCTCGGCGGCCAGCCGTTCCTTCGACTGGTAGTTGGCGACCGGCTCACGCCAGACCTCTTCACCGACATCGGTCGTACCGTTGGCGATGTGGTCGAGGACGCGCTGCGCCACCGACTGGTCATCCATTGCCGTTTTCATCCCGCAAGCATACGCCCGTCCGGGCGGACGACGGAAGAAACCGCGCTGCCCTGGGATGAATCGCGTTCAACCGTCCTTCGCGAGCTCGCTGCGCAGCCAGCGCTTGAAGACACGCAGGGCGGGATTTCCCGTCTCCTGCGGGCGATGCACCAACCAGTAGCCGCCCGTGGCATGGCTCATCGGGATGGGACGGCAGACGGCGCCGAGGCGTTCGCGCTCGGCGAACAGCGGCGCCAGCCCGAGCGCCACGCCCGCGCCGTTCTCGGCGAGCTGCAGGGCCGATTCGAAGCTGTCGACCCAGATCGCCTGCTTCACCTTGGCCGCGTTCACCCCGGCCTGGCGCAGCCACATCGGCCAGGCGAGCGGGAAGGACACGACATGGATCATCGGCGCCCGCGCGATGTCCGACGGCTGGCGCAGCCTGAGCTGCCGGACCATCGCCGGCGCTGCCACCGGCGTCACATGCAGGTCCATGAGATGCTGGGCGACCAGGCCCGGCCAGTTGCCATCGCCGGCACGTATGCCGGCATCGAACGGTTCGTTCTCGAGGTCGAGCAGCCGGTTGGAGTTCTCGATCGAGAGCTCGATCTCGGGATGGCCCGCCATAAAGCCGGCGATGCGCGGGATCAGCCAGGCCGTGACGAAGGTCGAGGAGATGCTGAGCCGCAGCCGGCGATTGGCCTCGCTGCCGGCGAGCGGCGTCGTGGCGCGCATCAGCTCGCCGAATGCGCGGCCTGTCGCGATCGCGAGCCGGCGGCCCGCCGGCGTCACCTCGACCACGCGATGCGCCCGGCTGAACAGCGCGTCGCCCATCGCCTTCTCGAGGTTGCGGATGCGATGGCTGATGGCCGACGGCGTGATGTGCAACGCTTCGGCGGCATCCTTGAAGCTGCCCAGCCGCACCGCCGCATCGAACGCCTGGAGCGAGAGCAACAACGCCGGTCTCAGTCGTGTCGCGGCGGGCATCGGCTCGGCCGCCCGCAGGAGCCGGGGCGGCGAGACGGCAGCGGAGCGTGCAGCCATGGCCGGATTGTGCCTGCCGCCGCATGGCCTGTCACGGCAACGCGCCGATCGATGAAGGCGGTTCAACGATCGGCCGGTCCAATTCATTTGTCGATCGTCGGCCCGCGACACGATCATCGTGCCATGCCTGATCTTCCGACAGTCCGTTGCGACGCCGACGGCCCGGTGACGATCGTCACGATCGACCGCCCGGCGGCGCGCAACGCCGTCAATCCGTCGACCGCCGCCCAACTCGCCGATGCCTTCCGCCGCTTCGACGCCGATGCCTCGCAGCATGTCGCGATCCTGACCGGCGCCGAGGGCACGTTCTGCGCCGGCTACGATCTCAAGCGGACGGCGGCCGGCCATCGCGGCCACCGTCTCGAAAGCGGCGACGGACCGATGGGACCGACGCGGCTCATGCTCGGCAAGCCGGTGATCGCAGCTGTCGAAGGCCATGCGGTTGCGGGCGGGCTGGAACTGGCGCTGTGGTGCGACCTCCGGGTGGCAGCACGCGACGCGACGTTCGGCGTGTACTGCCGGCGCTTCGGCGTGCCGCTCATGGATCTCGGCACCATCCGGCTGCCACGCCTGATCGGCCAGAGCCGAGCGATGGACATGATCCTCATTGGTCGGGGCGTGTCGGGCGATGAGGCCGAACGGATCGGACTCGCCAACCGTCTCGTCGAGCCGGGCCAGGCGCTTGCCGCAGCGCAGCAACTCGCACACGAACTTGCACGACTGCCGCAGGCAGCACTCCGTAACGATCGTCGCTCGGCCCTCGAACAATGGTCGCTCGATTGGGACCAGGCGACCTCGAACGAATTCCGCCTGGGCATCGCCACGGTCGCGACCGGCGAGACTGAGGCCGGGGCGCGGCGCTTCGCGGCCGGCGTCGGCCGCCATGGAAAACCCGTGTAGCGGCCACGATCATCGCGTGTGTTGCACGAAAGCCACACGCGGGCATGATTGATACGAAGCCCTTGGGAACAAGGCCAGCGCCAGCCTCAATTGAGCCAAAGTGTAGTGGTCATTTCGGACACTCACTTGGTTCAGCCCGGGTTCCCGAGATCTGTTGTGCGATTAGCCGCTAAGACAGTTCCTTTTACCGTTGATCAGCTGCCGCGTCGGCGGTTCTTGTCGTATGGCGTCGTCGGCGCCAGCGCTCTGCTGCTGCCAGCTTCCAACATCGCCGCCCAGACCATCGAGGGACGCCATTGGCAGGGCGCGACGGCGATCACCCGCCAGCCCGAGCAAGTCGTCGCCGGCACGGTCGCCGAATGGCGCAGCCTGTGGGGTCGCGTCGGCAGCCCCGCCCCCGACGTGTTCGAACCCGGTCGCATGAATGCCGTCGGCATCTTCCTCGGCCGCCGCAACAGCGAGGGCTACGCGGTCAACATCCTGTCGACCAGCCGTCGGCGCGACCGCATCGTCGTCGTCTTCGAAGAGCGCATGCCGGCCGAGTTCATGATGGCTCAGCGCTTGCCGGCGCCCTCCGCGCCGCGGCCGGTGGGCAGTGCGCCCCCGCCTGCGCCCAGCGGCTTCGCCGGTGGCGCCGGCGCAGGTTTCGCGCCGTCCGGCACGGGCGCCAATCTCGCGCCTCCCCCGCCGCCCGCGGCCCGTCCTGTCGGGCAACCGACCTCGCCCTGGGCGATCATCCTGATCCCGCGCGCCGACCTGCCGATCTCCGTCGAGCAGCGGCTGTTTCGGTAAGGGAGCGCGGGCCTCTGGCCCGCCCTCATGATCATGAGCGGGCCAGAGGCCCGCGCTCCCGTTAATGCGAGTGCCGGGGTACGCCCTTGGTCTCGACGATCCGCTGATAGTTGACCGCGAAGTCGAGGCAGGCGCCGCTGGCGAGCTGGCCGACGAACTTGCGCTGCAGTTCCTGCCACGGCGTCTGGCTTTCCTTGACGTGTGGCTTCCAGGCGGCCTTGCGCTCGGCGAGCTCCTTTTCCGGGATCAGGATGTCGGCCCGCCGCTTGCCGATATCGACGCGCACCTTGTCCCCCGTCTTGAGCAGCGCCAGCCCACCGCCGACGGCGGCTTCCGGCGAGGCGTTGAGGATCGACGGGCTGGCTGACGTGCCGCTCTGCCGGCCATCGCCGACGCAGGGCAACAGCAGCACGCCGCCCTTCACCAGGCGGTCGGGTGGCAGCATGTTCACCACCTCGGCCGCGCCGGGATAGCCGACCGGGCCGACATTGCGGATGAACAGGATGCTGTTCTCGTCGATCGGCAGGGCCGGATCGTTGATGCGATGGTGATAGTCCTCGGGCCCCTCGAACACGATCGCCGTGCCTTCGAAGGCGTCGGGATCGCCCTTGCGCTCGAGGTACTTCTTGCGGAACTCGTCGGAGATCACCGAGGTCTTCATGATCGCCGAGTCGAACAGGTTGCCCGAGAGCACGGCGAAGCCCGCCTGCCCCAGCATCGGCTTGTCGTAGGTCTTGATGACGTCGCCGTCGGCCGGCTTCGCCTTGGCGACATTCTCCGCCATGGTCTTGCCGGTCACGGTGAGCGCATCGCCGTGGCCCTTCTTCTTCTTGAGGAGCTCGGCCATCACCGTCGGCACGCCGCCGGCGCGATGGAACGCCTCGCCGAGATACTTGCCGGCCGGCATGCAGTTCACCAGCAGCGGAATGTCGTAGCCGACCTTGTCCCAGTCGGCATTGTCGAGCTTGACGCCGATATGGCGGGCGATGGCGTTGACGTGCGGCGGGCAGTTGGTCGAGGCGCCGAGCGCGCTCGCCGCCACGATGGCGTTCTCGAAGGCCTTGCGCGTCAGGATGTCGGACGGCTTCAGGTTCTCCCACACCATGTCGACGATGCGCTTGCCGGTCTCGTAGGCCATCTGGCCGCGCTCGCGGTACGGCCCGGGGATCGCCGCACAGCCGGTCAACGACAGGCCGAGCGCCTCGGCCATGCTGTTCATCGACAGCGCCGTGCCCATGGTGTTGCAATGCCCGACGCTGGGCGCACTCGAGGCCACCATTTCGACGAACTGCTTCAGATCGATGCGGCCCGCCGCCAGCTCCTGGCGGGCGTACCACACGATGGTGCCCGAACCGGCCAGCCCGCCGGCGAAATGGCCGTCGAGCATCGGACCGCCCGACAGCACGATGGAGGGAATGTTGACCGTGCAGGCGCCCATGATCATGGCGGGCGTGGTCTTGTCGCAGCCCGTGGTCAGCACGACGCCGTCGAAGAAATAGCCGTACAGGCTCTCGACCAGACTGAGATAGGCGAGATTGCGGTCGAGCGCCGCCGTCGGCCGCTTGCCGGTCTCCTGGATGGGATGGACCGGGAACTCGATGGGGATGCCGCCGGAGTCGCGAATGCCGTCGCGCACACGCTCGGCCAGCTGCAGGTGGTGGCGGTTGCAGGGCGACAGGTCGCTGCCGGTCTGGGCGATGCCGATGATCGGCCGGTTGCTGTGCAGCTCGGCCAGCGTCAGCCCGAAGTTCAGGTAGCGCTCGAGATAGAGCGCCGCCATGGTCGGATCACCCGGCGCATCGAACCAGTCGCGGCTGCGCAGGCGGCGTTGCTTGCCGTTGGCGCCCTTTTTGTCGGCCATCCTCGTTCCTCCAGATTTGCGTGGCGGGAGACTAGCGCCGCTCCGCGCACCCTGTCATCCCGAGCGCAGCGAGGGACCTTGCCTGTGGCCTCAAAGGCCCCTCGCTGCGCTCGGGGTGACAGTTACGCTGTCGCTCGTTCCATCGTCACCTCTTCCTTGAGGCTGGCGACATCGCGATAGATCGAGGCGGCCGCGATCGTCTTCCCGCCGAGCTTGTAGCGCACCAGGCAGTCGCGGCCGGCGATGTCGCCGTCGACCAAAAGTTCGTCCCATTTCTCGGCGTGGCCGACATAGTTGATCGGCACGTCATAATGCTGGCTCCAGAAGAACGGTACTGCATCGAACTTCTGGCGCAGCCCGAGCATGTTCAGAGCCGCCACCTGACCTTGGCGCTGGGCCACCACCCAGTGCTCGACGCGGATCGCCTGCCCGCTCAGCGGGTCGAGCCACCGCGCGATGTCGCCCGCAGCGTAGATGTCCGGCGCACCGGCTGCCAGGAAGGCGTCGACGGCGACACCGCGATCGATCTTGAGCCCGGCCTTCTCCGCCAGTTCCAGGCGTGGCCTCACGCCGACGCCCATGACCACGAGATCCGCCTCCAGCGTGCCGCCGCTCTTCAGCGTGACCTTCTTGCCGTCGATACCGGCCACCGTGTCCTCGAGATGGAAGACGACACCGTGCTCCTCGTGCAGGGCGCGGACGAAGTCGCCCATCCCGGCTCCCAGGATGCGCTCCATGGGCCGCTTCTCCGGCGCCACGACATGGACTTCTATGCCGCGGTGGCGAAGGGAGGCCGCGACCTCCAGCCCGATGAAGCTTGCGCCGATCACCAGGGCGCGCTTGGCCGACTTGGCCTGCTCGATGATCGCGCGGCTGTCGGCCAGGCTGCGCAGGGTGTGGATCTGGGACGGCCCTGCACCGGGAATCGGCAGGCGCACCGGCTCCGCCCCGGTCGCCAGCAGTAGCCGGTCGTAGGCGACCTTGCCGCCGTCCGACAGCCCCACTTCGTGGGCGCGCGCATCGATACTCGCGACATTGGCTTTCAGGCGCAGGTCGATGCCGTTTTCCGAGTAGAAGTCGTCGCCGCGCAGCGGCACCCATTCCTCGGGTGCGTTACCGGCAAGATAATCCTTGGACAGGTTCGGGCGATCGACCGGAGCGGCATCGTCGTTGCTCAGCATGACGATGCTGCCCTTGTACTGCTCGCGCCGCAGCATCTCGGCAGCCGCGAAGCCGGCAGCGCCGCCGCCCACGATCACGACCTTGTCCGGCGCCTTGCCGCTCACCTTTGGTGCGGGCTTGGCTGGCGCCGGGCGCTTCTCCTTGACGAACACCTTGCCATCGCGCTGCTCGACCGACCAGCAGTCGATGGCGCTGAACGCGGGCGCCGCCAACGCCTCGCCGGTACGCAGGCTGAAACAGGCGTGATGCCAGGGGCAGCGCACCGTGTCGCCGACCAGCAGTCCTTCGGCAAGCGGGCCGTGATAGTGGCTGCAGGCTGCGCCGACGGCGAACAGCTCGGCGCCCTGGCGCGCCAGCAGCACCTGCTCGTCGCCGAAATGGCCTAAAAGCATGGCGCCGTCGGCGAGGTCGGTGAAGGCAACACCCTGGCTCAGATCGGGCCCGCTGGGCTTGGCGTCCTGCTCAGCCATTGCATCCTCCCCTCATCGGAGTTGGGTGATCGGAGTTGAGCGCGAGAACGCACCATGGGAAACCTGGAGCGTCATGTCCACCTCCCCCGCTCTCGTTTCCATTGGCGAGCCGCTGATCGAATTCAACCGACCCAAGGAAGGCGACGGCCGCACCTGGTTGCAAGGGTTCGGCGGCGATTCGCAGAACGTCGCCATCGCCGCTGTCCGGCAAGGCACTTCGGCTGGCTACATCACCAGCCTCGGCGCGGACTGGATGGGCGATGCCTTTCTCGACCTCTGGAAGGCCGAAGGCCTCGATGCATCGCGGGTGAGCCGCCATCCGACCGCGCCGACCGGCGTCAGCTTCGTCACCCACGGCCCGGCCGGTCACAAGTTCGACTATCTGCGCAAGAACTCGGCGGCCTCGCTGATGACGCCCGAGACCTTGCCGGCCGACTACATCGCCGGCGCCCGCTACTTCCACCTGTCGGCCATCGGCCAGGCGATCAGCGACAGCGCGCGACGGACCTGCAACGCCGCCGTTTCGGCCGCGCGCGCCGCCGGGGTGAAGGTCTCCTACGACACCAACCTGCGGCTGAGACTCTGGGACCTCGCCCTGGCGCGAGCGACCATCGACGCAACAGTGGCGCGCTGCGATGTCCTGCTGCCGAGCCTCGACGATTCCCAGCAGCTCACCGGCCTGAAAGAGCCCGACGCGATCGCCGACCACTATCTCAAGCTCGGCGCGCCCGTGGTTGCCCTGAAGATGTCGGCCGACGGCTGCCTGATCGCCACGTCGAAAGACCGCTTCCGCCTGCCCGGCCATCGCGTCCAGGCGGTCGATGCGACGGGCGCCGGCGACACGTTCGACGGCTCGTTCCTGGCGCGGCTGCTGGCGGGCGACGATCTCAAGACGGCGGCGCGCTACGCCAATGTCGCGGCGGCGCTGTCGACCCGAGGCTACGGCGCGGTGACGCCTATTCCGCGGGCGGTCGAAGTCCAGGCTGAAATGGCGCGCGCAGGAAGCGCGGGGTGATCGCCTTCAGGAAGCGGCCGAACACCGTCACCTGCTGGACGACCCAGCCGCGGCCGTTGTCGGCGTCGATCACCGGATCGTCGACGCCCGTCGGGCGGTTCTTGCCGTCGTAGATCGCCGTGCCGAACAGGATGTCCCAGATCGGGAACACCGGCGCGAAATTGTGATCGTGGATATGGCGCTCGTCGGGATTGGCCAGCGCATGGTGCAGGCGGTGGAAGCGCGGCCCCACCAGCAGCCGTTCGCCGATCTTGCCGAAGCTCATGTCGACGTTGGCGTGGCTCCAGCTCTCGACCAGGCGGCCGACCATGAGGATGGAGACGTACTCGCCGGGCTGCACGCCGACCATCTGCGAGAACAGGACCAGCGCGAGGGTGATCAGGAAATCGTCGAGCACGTGATTGCGGTCGTCCGACCACACCGTCATGCGGCGCTGGCTGTGATGCAGGCTGTGCAGGGCCCACCACCACGGGATGGCATGCTGGGCACGGTGCAGCCAATAGGCCGCGAAATCGTAGAGCACGAAGTAGACCAGGAACGAGGCCAGCACATTGTCGCCCAGCCAGGGCAACAGCCGTTCCAGCCGCGGCGGCGCCAGGCCCCAACTGCGCATCAGCAGCTCGATCTCCTGGGAAATCGGATAGGTGATGACGAAGATGGCAAGCGGCAGGATGCCGAGCTTGTTCAGCACGGTGTAGACGCGATCGACGCCGATCAGGCGGTCATTGCCCGTCTTCTCGAGCGGCCAGCGCCGCTCGAAGAAGCGCATGCCGAGCGCGATCACCGCGATCTGCACGACGCCCAGCATGAAGAACTCGACGGCGCTGTAGGCAGGCTCGTACCAGGCCATCTGGCCAAGCCAGAAGATCACCGGTCCGACGAATGTCTCGAAGATCCAGTTCTGGGTGCCAACCCAGAGATCGGTGAGCTCGCCCATCGGCCGAGCCGGCTAACGCGTCGTGCCGGAACCCGTCGACACGGCGCGCAACGGTCCGCCTGCCGGACTCAGAGGCGACGCCGGTGCGGCCGGTCCCGACTTCAACATGAACACGCCGTGCGGCGACTTGCCGACGGGAATGCTGGCGACCACTTTCATCTGCTCGAGATCGACGACGGCGACGCGGCGCAGGAAGCGCTGGGTGACCCACAACTCCTTGCCATCG
This sequence comes from Reyranella sp., assembly GCA_021732285.1. Lineage (GTDB taxonomy): Bacteria > Pseudomonadota > Alphaproteobacteria > Reyranellales > Reyranellaceae > Reyranella. Next base: position 10,632 of record JAKFVH010000180.1, read on the forward strand.
GCGGTGATGTCCATGCAGTCAGGGCCGCCCGCGACCTTGATGGTGCCCGCGACTCTCATGTCCTGCGTGTCGACCATCGAGACGGTGCCCTCGACTCGGTTGCTCAGGAACCAGTGACGGCCATCGCCCTTGGGCCAGAAATTGTGCGCGCCCTTGCCGGTCTGCAGGCGGCCCGTGACCTTGCCGTCGCTGGGATCGACGACCACGACGCCATCCTCGCCCGTCAGTGCCACCAGGACGCGCTTGTTGTCGGGCAGCATGAGGACGCCGGCCGGCGTGTTGCCGACGGGAACGTTCCACTTCAGCGTCTGGGTCGCGAGGTCGAAGGCCGCGAGGCGGCCGCTCTGCTGCAGCGACACGAACACGGTCTTGGACTCGGCGTCGAACGCCATGTGGCTCGGCAGGCCGTCGATGAAGATGCGGCCGGCGAGCTTAAAACCGTCGGCATGGAAGATGTCGACGTGATCCAGCCGGTAGGCGACCGTGACGAACCACTTGCCGTCACCGCTGAAGCCCAGCTGATAGGGATCGATGATGTTGCTGACGACGCGGCGCCGTTCGCCGGTCTTGGAATCGAGAGACAGCAACTCGTTGGTCGCCGTCGAGCCGATCAGCACTTCCTTGCCGTCGGGTGTGGGGATCAGATGATGCGGCTCGCGCCCGACCGGCAGGCGCTGCAGTTCGGTGCGGCCGGCGCGGCTCAGGATGCTGTAGGAGGCTTCTTCGGAGTTCAGGACCAGGACCGAATCGGCTCGTGCGCTGCCGATAACCGCCAACAGCGTAGTTGCCGCAATCGCCAATCGCTTCATGAAAACAGCCCGTCCCTGCACCACCTTTGAAGCACCTTTCCGCGCGCGACGCTAGGACCGTTTGTAAATGGACGCTGCGGCAGCCAGACGCTCGATCTGTGACCAATCCCGGGCATCTACCGCGGCTCGCGGCGCCACCCAGGAGCCGCCAACGCAGGCGACGTTGGCCAGGGAGAGGTAGGCCTGGGTGGTATCGGCGCCGATGCCGCCGGTCGGGCAGAAGCGTAGACCCGCCAACGGCGCGCCGACAGCCTTCAGCCAGGCCACCCCGCCCGCGGCATCGGCGGGGAAGAATTTCAGGACCCGGTATCCCTGCTCGGCCAAGACCATCGCCTCCGATACCGTTTGCACACCGGGCAGGAACGGCAGGCCGGCCGCCCTGGTTGCCGTGACAAGAGCCGGCGTGCAGCCCGGGCTGACGGCAAACTTTGCTCCCAGCCTCTGAATCTGCTCGACCTGGGCAGCTTCCAGCACCGTCCCGGCCCCGACGACCGCCTCCGGGACCTCCTTGGCGATGGCCTCCAGGGCCGCCATGGCTGTTGCCGTGCGAAGAGTGACCTCGAGGACCGGCAGGCCGCCTTTCAGCAGGGCCCGGGCCAGCGGCACGGCATCGGCCGCCCGCTCGATGGTCAGCACCGGGATGACCGGCGCCAGGGCGGCAATGGCCGAGATATCCACCGTCAGACGCTCCAACCGCCGTCGATCACGTTGATCGTGCCCGTGGTGAAGGAGGCTTCGTCGCTGGCCAAGTAGACCGCCAGGGCGGCGATCTCGTCGGCCGAGCCGAAGCGGCCGGTCGGCTGGCGCTGCAGGAAGAATTTTCGCGCATCCGGCCCGCCGCCCAGGGAGGCGATACGCTGGTCGAGCGAGGGCGTCTGGACGGTGCCGGGGCAGATCGCGTTGCAGCGCACACCCTTGGCGACGTAGTCGACCGCCACCGACTTGGTGAGGCCGATGACGGCGGCCTTGGTCGTGCCGTAGATGCAGCGCAGGGCCGCGCCCTTCACCGACGAGGCGGCCGAGGACATGTTGACGATCGAGCCGCCGCCCTTCTCGACCATGCCCGGCAGGAAGGCCTGGATGGTCCAGAACATGCTGCGGACGTTGAGGTTGAAGGCGAAGGCCCACTGATCGTCGGTGGCATCGAGCACGGCGCCGTGGTGGACGAAGCCCGCGCAGTTGAACAGCACATCGACCGCGCCGGTCTGCTTGGCCAGGGCGCCGATGGCGGCCTTGTCGAGGACGTCGAGCTTGTGGGTGTGGACACCGTCGACGCCCTTCAGCGCCGCAAGCTTTTCGGCGTCGACGTCAGTCGCCCAGACCGTCGCGCCCTCCTTGGCGAACGCACGCGCTGTCGCAGCGCCGATCCCCTGCCCCGCCGCCGTGACGACGCAGACCTTACCCTTCAACCGCATGAACTCTCTCCGCTAGCGCTGCCGAACTGGGTTACTTGATCAGCCCCTTCTCCTTGTAGAACTTCTCCGCCCCGGCATGCAGCGGGATGCCGAGGCCCTGTGTCGCCGTCTCGAGCTTGATCACACGGCCCTTGGCGTGGCCGGAATCGAGCAGCTTGCGCGTGCTGGGATTCCATAGCGCGGCGGTGATGCCGTAGATGAGCTGATCCGACTGCTTGCTCGAGGTCGCCCAGATGGCGTTGACGCTCACCGTCTTCACGCCGTTGACGCCCTTGTAGGCGCCGTCGGGGATCTCGTCGGCGGCGAAGAAGCTGTAAGCCTTGACCAGGTTCTCGGCCTCCGGGCCATCGATCGGCACCAGATCGATGCCGGTGGTCGCGGCCAGTTCGGCGATGGCGCCCAGCGGCCAGCCGGAGACGCTGAAGAAGGCATCGAGGGCATTGTCCTTCAGCTTGTCGGCTGCCTGCTGCGCCTTGAGGTACTCCGCCTTCACGTCCTTTTCGGTCAGGCCGTAGGCCGCGAGGATCAGGCGGGCATCGACCAGCGTGCCCGAGCCGGGCTCGTCGAGCGAGATCCGCTTGCCCTTGAGGTCCTTGATCGTCTTGATGCCGGCGCCCTTGCGCGCGACGAGGTGGAAGCTCTCGGGATAGAGGTTGGCGATGGCGCGCAGCACGTCGACCTTGGGCCGCCCCTCGTAGATGCCGCTGGCGTTGAACGCCCAGTAGGCGACATC
>JAKFVH010000038.1 GCA_021732285.1 Reyranella sp.
TGCGCGAGGCGGCAGCGCTGGGCTTCGGCGGCATCTACGTGCGCGACGATGTCGGCGGCAGCGGCCTGTCGCGGCTCGACGCGGCGCTGATTATGGAGGAGCTGGCCGCCGCCTGCCCCAGCACGGCAGCGTACATCTCGATCCACAACATGTCCGCCTGGATGATCGATGGCTTCGGCGACGATGAGCAGCGCCGGCGCTTCCTGCCCAAGCTCTGCTCGATGGAGCATTTCGCCAGCTACTGCCTGACCGAGCCCGGCGCCGGCTCGGACGCAGCTGGACTGTCGACGCGCGCCGAGCTTTCAGGCGACCACTACGTCGTGAACGGCACGAAAGCCTTCATCTCGGGCGGTGGGCGCAGCGACGTCTACGTGGTCATGCTGCGCACCGGCGGGAAGGGCGCGGGCGGCATCTCGACCCTGGTGGTCGAGAACGGCACGCCGGGCATGTCCTTCGGCAAGCAGGAACAGAAGCTCGGCTGGAACAGCCAGCCCACCGCCGCGGTGATCTTCGAGAACTGCAAGGTGCCGGTCGCCAACCGCATTGGCCCGGAGGGCCACGGCTTCAAGATCGCCATGGCCGGGCTGGACGGCGGGCGTATCAATATCGGCGCCTGTTCGCTCGGCGGCGCGCGCGCCTGCCTGGAGACGGCGTCGCGCTATGTCGTCGAGCGCAAGCAGTTCGGCAAGCCGATCGCCGACTTCCAGGCGACGCAGTTCAAGCTCGCCGACATGGCGACCGAGCTCGATGCGGCGCGGCTCCTGATCTGGCGCGCCGCCGCCTTTCTCGACGCCAAGTCGCCGGAGGCGACACAGGCCGCCGCCATGGGTAAGCGCTTCGCCACCGACGTGGGCTTCAGGGTGGTCAACGAGGCGCTGCAACTGCATGGCGGCTACGGCTACTTGAAGGACTTTCCCATCGAGCGCTATCTCCGCGACCTGCGCGTGCACCAGATCCTCGAGGGCACCAACGAGATCATGCGCGTGATCATTTCGCGCAGGCTGCTGATGGGGTAGGCACATTGGTAGTGTAAGCACGGTGTCATCCCGAGCGCAGCGAGGGACCTTTGCTCATGGCCTTAAAGGTCCCTCGCTTCGCTCGGGATGACAGTCTTGGGAGTATCGATGTCAGAGTCTGAAATCCTGTTTGAAATCAAAGATGGCCTGGGCGTGATCACGCTCAATCGGCCCAAGGCGCTGAACGCGCTGACGCACGGCATGATCCTGGAGATCGAGAAGGTCATCCCGCAGTGGGAGAAGGACCCGGCGGTCAAGGCCGTGATCCTGCGCGGGGCGGGCGATCGCGCCTTCTGCGCCGGCGGCGATGTCACGGGCCTCTATCGCGAGATGAAGGACGAGCCTCAGGGGACGCTGCGCCGCGATTTCTTCTACGACGAGTACATCGTCAACCGCCGCATCTACCGCTACGCCAAGCCGTGGATCTCGCTGATCGACGGCATCGACATGGGCGGCGGCGTCGGCCTCTCGGCGCATGGCTCGCATTCGGTGGCGAGCGAGAAGTTCCTGTTCGCCATGCCGGAGACGACGATTGGCCTGTTCCCCGATGTCGGCGGCGGCTATTTCCTGACCCGCCTGCAAGGCGCCCTGGGCACCTTCCTGGCGCTTACCAGCCATCGCCTGAAGGCGGCCGACGCGCTGTGGGCCGGCATCGTCGATGCCTATGTGCCGAGCGCGAAGATGGGTGAGCTGCAGGCGGCTCTCGCTGCCGCCGATCTCTCGGGTCCCGACGCCAACCGCAAGGTCGATGCCGTGATTGCCCGCTTCGCGGCGGACGCCGGCATGCCCACACTGCCGGCCCTGATGCCCGACATCGATCGCTGCTTCTCGGCCGACTCCGTGGCTGAGATCGTGGCCAAGCTCAGGAAGCAGCCGGGCGAATGGGCGCAGAAACAGCTCGCCGCGCTCCTGAAGCTGTCGCCCTTGTCGATGGCGATCACGCTGGAGCAGCTCAAGCGCTGCGCCAACCGGTCGTTCGAGGACACGATGACCATCGAGTACCGCATGTCCCAGGCGTGCATGCGGCCCGACCACGACTTCTTCGAGGGCGTGCGCGCGCTCTTGATCGACAAGGACCAGAAGCCGAAATGGAACCCGCCGACCATCGAGGGCGTGACGCGCGAGATGGTCGAAGCCCACTTCAAGCCGGTCACGAACGACCTGTTCTTCGATTGAAAGGGAGGATGACATGGCGAAGATCGCCTTCATCGGTCTTGGCAACATGGGCGGCCCGATGGCCGCCAACCTGGTCAAGGGCCAGCATCAGGTAACGGCCTTCGACCTGTCGGCCGCGGCCCTCGGTGTCGCCGTCGAGAAGGGCGCAAGCAAGGCGGCGTCGGCCGCCGAAGCCGTGAAGGGCGCCGAGATCGTGGTCACCATGCTGCCGGCCGGCAAGCACGTGCGCGGGGTCTACGAGAACGACGTGTTGCCCAACGTCGCCAAGGGCACGCTGCTGATCGACTGCTCGACCATCGACGTCGACAGCGCCCGCCATGTCGGCGAGCTGGCAGCCAAGGCGGGGCTGGAGATGGTCGATGCGCCGGTCTCCGGCGGCGTCGGCGGTGCCACGGCCGGCACGCTCACTTTCATGGTCGGCGGCAGCGACGGCGGCTTCGCCAAGGCGCGGCCGATCCTCGAGAAGATGGGCAAGAACATCGTGCATACCGGCCCGATGGGCGCGGGGCAGGCGGCCAAGATCTGCAACAACATGATCCTCGGCATCACCATGATCGGCGTGGCCGAAGGCTTCCTGCTGGGCAAGCGGCTGGGACTGGACGTGCAGAAGCTGTTCGACATCGTGTCGACGTCGTCCGGCAGCTGCTGGGCGGTGAACAACTATTTGCCGCTGCCCGGTCCTGTGCCGACCTCGCCGGCCAACCGCGACTATCAGGCGGGCTTCACGGCGGACAACATGCTGAAGGACCTGAAGCTCGCGCAGCAGGCGGCGCAGACCTCGGGTGCCAGCACGCCGATGGGCGCGGAAGCGGCTCAGCTCTTCAACATGTTCGTCAACGCGGGCGGTGGCGCCAAGGACTTCTCGGGCATCATCAAGATGCTCGAGGGAAAGTAGGACGATGATCACGCTTTACGACCTGGTCTTCCAGGACGACCGCCGCCCCAGCCCGTTCTGCTGGCGCGCCAAGTTCGCGCTGAAGCACAAGGGCCTGGGCTGGCGCGACGAGCCGGTGGGCTTCACCGAGAAGCAGAAGATCGCCTTCGCCCAGTCGCAGACCGTGCCGGTCATCCATGATGGGCCCAATGTGGTGAAGGACAGCTGGGCGATCGCCCAGCATCTCGATAGCGCCTATCCGGAGAAATCGTTGTTCGGGCCGGCGCGACATCACGCCCATTTCGTCGCGTCGTGGGTCGACGCCGCCGTGCATCCGGCGCTTTTCCCGATCCTCGTCGGCGATCTCTACGACCGGGTGCGGCCGGTCGATCAGCCCTATTTCCTCGACTCGAGAGGCAAGCGGCTCGGCACTACCGACTTTGCGGGCTTCCAGGCCAAGGCGCGCGGGCAGGGCGTGGCCGCCTTCCGCGCCGTCCTGGAGCCGGCGCGGCGCGTGCTGAAGGAGCAGCCGTTCCTGAGCGGCGAGCAGCCCGCCTATCCCGACTATGCGCTGGCGGGCGCCTTCCTGTGGGCCCGCGTCGCCACGCCGCTCACGCTCCTCGAAGCCGACGACCCGGTCCACGCCTGGCGCGAGCGCATGCTCGACCTGTTCGACGGCATGGGCCGCAAGGCCAAAGCCGCGTGAAGTATGACGCCGTCATCTTCGACCTGCTGACGGCGCTGATCGATTCCTGGACCTTGTGGAACGACGTCGCGGGCTCGCCCGAGGCCGGCATGAAATGGCGCCGGCGCTATCTCGAGATCACCTACGGCTGCGGCCCTTACAGACCCTATGAAACGCTGGTGCGCGAAGCGGCGCGCGATGTCGGGCTGCCGGAGAGTCTGGGTGGTGAGCTCGAACGGCGCTGGGGCGAACTGCAGCCCTGGCCGGAAGCCCGCAGCGTGCTGACGAAGATTCCCGTACCGCTGGCCGTCGCCACGAATTGCTCGGTGCGCCTGGGCCGGCAGGCGGCCGATCGTGTCGGCGTGCCGTTCCAGGTCGTGGTCACGGCAGAGAGTGCAGGCTTCTACAAGCCGCGGCCCGAACCCTACCGGGCCGTGCTCGCGGCCCTCGGCTCCGCGCCCGAGCGCACATTGTTCGTCGCGGGCTCGGCATCCGACGTGCCGGGCGCCAAAGGCGTCGGCATGCCGGTGTTCTGGCATAACCGTGTTGGCCTTCCGCCACGCGACGATGCCCAACCCGACTATCTCGAACCGACCCTCGACAAGCTGGCCGACCTGTTCGCCCGGAACTAAGGTGCCGGCGAAAGCAGGAGGGAGCACGTGGCCGAAGCCACCCCATTCAGGCCCGAGGAGCATCGTTTCGGACCGGCGCACTGGTTCGAGGACCTCAAGGTCGGGCAGAAGTTTTATATAAACTCGCGGACCCAGACCGAATCGATGTTCGCCGCCTTCCAGCTCGCCAGCGGCGACAACCATCCGATTCACTACGACCGCGAGTACTGCCGGGCGCGCGGCCATCGCGACATGCTGGCGCACGGCCTGCAGGTCGCCATCCAGGGCGCCGCCGGGGCGGGCATCTTCCCGCACGTCATCGGCGATTCGCTGATCGGCTTCCTGGAACAGTCCTCGCGCTTCCTGAAGCCGGTCTATTGCGGCGACACGCTCTATCCCATGCTCGAGGTCAGCGAGCTCAAGGCCGGACGGACCACGGGCGTGGTGACCATGAAGCTCACCATTCACAATCAGTCCGGCACGCTGGTATGCGACGGCGAACACAAGTACCTTGTGAAGAAGCGGCCGCAGTAGGCCAGAGGAGCGGACATGCTCGGCGTCATCGCGAAGCTCACCATCAAGCCCGGCACCAACGCCGACTTCGAGGCGACGATGAAGGCCTTGCAGGCCAAGGTCCGGTCCGATGAGCCCGGCAACAAGCTCTATGCCCTGCACAAGACGGCCGACGTTAACGTTTACGTCATGTTGGAACGCTACGACGACCAGGCGGCACTCGACGCCCATCGGGCGGCGCCGCACTTCAAGGAGTTGGGCCGCAAGCTCGGCGACTATCTTGCCGGCCGGCCCGATGTCCAAGTGATGCAGGAGGTCTGACGCCGGTCACGGTGTCGTTGGGGAACATGGACGGCGTCATCCATCGCCATACCAAGCCCGGCACTGCCCCCGGCACCCTTGCCGGGCGCGCGCCCGTGCCCGACGAGGCGCTCGACTTCACCTTGGTCGAGTACACCTCGGAGGACGTGCAGGTGCTGCATGGCGTCGAGGTCGACGAGTGCCGCTTCCATCTCGGCACACCCGGTCACACCTGGATCGACGTCGCGGGGCGTCCCAGCTCCGACATGCTGCGCGACCTCGGCATGGCCTTCAATCTGCACCCGCTGGCGCTCGAGGACGTGTTCCACGCCAACCAGCGGAGCAAGCTCGACCTCTACGACGGCCAGGGCTTCATCGTGCTCAACGACCCGATCTACGAGGACGAGGCGCTGATCCCGCGCCAGGTCAGCATCTTCTTCGGCGACAACTACGTGATCTCCTTTCACGATCACAAGCAGGACATCTTCAAGCCGGTGCGCGATCGCGTGCAGACGCAAGGCTCGCGGCTGCGCACCTTCGGCATCGACTATCTCGTCTATGCCCTGGTCGACCTGGTCGTCGACCGCAAATTCCCGCTGATCGAGGCGCTGTCCACGCACCTCGAGGAGCTCGAGGACGAGGCGCTGGAGCGGCCGACCGACGATACGCTCTATCACATCCACCAGGCGCGACGCTCGTTGGTCACGTTCCATCGCCTGCAATGGGCCGAGCGCGAGACGGTGCTGGCGCTGATGCGGCCGGAAGTGCCGTTCATCATGCCCGAGACGCGCACCTACCTGCGCGACTGCTTCGACCATGCCGTGGCGGTGCTCGAACTGGTCGAGAGCTACCGCGAAATGACCAACGGCCTGATGGAAGTCTATCTCATGCATGCGTCCAACCGCATGGCCGAGGTCATGAAGACGATGGCGATCATCACCGTCTTCTTCATGCCGCTCTCTTTCCTGGCGGGCATCTACGGCATGAATTTCGAGCGTGACGCCGGGAACATGCCCGAGCTCGGCTGGAAGTACGGCTATGCGTTCTTCTGGGGGATCGTCGTCGTGATCGTCAGCGGCCTGTTCTTCTGGTTGAAGCGCAAGCGCTGGATATGACCTACCGCATCTTCGGCTCGGAGCTGTCGCCGTATTCGGTGAAGGTACGTTCGTACTTCCGCTTCAAGGGCCTGCCCCATGACTGGATCCCGCGCTCGCCGGCGGTGCAGGCCGAGTTCCAGAAATATGCCAAGCTGCCGCTGGTGCCGCTGGTCGTGACGCCGGAAGGCGAAGGCATCCAGGACTCCACACCCATTATCGAGCGCTTCGAGTCGGGCCAGCCGGCGTTGGCCCCAGAGGATCCCGCGCTCGCCTTCATCTCCGCGCTGTTGGAGGAGTACGGCGACGAGTGGGGCAACAAGTGGATGTTCCACTATCGCTGGCGCTATCAGCCCGACGTCTGGTCGACCGCCGAGCGCATCGCCCGGCAGATGATGGAGGGGCAGGGCACGCTCGCCGTGGCTCAGGCCCGCGCCTCCGTCGCCGAGCGCATGATCGCGCGGATCGGCTTCGTCGGCTCCAATCCGACGACCGAGCCGACCATCGAGGGCTCGTTCAAACACGCGCTTGCCCTGATCGAGGCACATCTGCAGGCGCGGCCGTACATGCTGGGCGGGCGGCCGGCCATGGCCGACTTTGGCCTGTGGGGTCAGCTCTACGAGTTGGCGACCGATCCCACGCCCGGCGCCATCATGCGGGCGGCCGCGCCAAAAGTGATGGCCTGGGTGCAGCGCATGCTGACGCCGAAGAACGAGGGACCGTTCGAGGCCTGGCCGGCATTGGCGCCGACCCTGATGCCGCTCCTCAAGGAAGAAGTCGCGGGCCTGTTTCTGCCCTGGTCGACGGCCAACGCGGCCGCCATCGCAGCGGGCCGGAAGAATTTCGAGACGACTCTCGCGGGCGTGGCGTGGTCGCAGGAGCCGCAGAAGTACCACGCGCGCTCGCTGGCCGAGATTCGCCGCAAGTACGCGGCGGCGAGAGGTGCGCCGGCCCTCGACGCCATCCTGACCGAAAGCGGCTGCCTGAAATATCTCGGCTAACGCGCTTGGTAGTGTGGCCGCGGTTGGGCAATGACGTAGGCCGATACGTCCCAGGCCTGTTGCAACGTGAGCTGCGGATGCAGCGGATCGACGCCGCGCGGCATGTTGCGGCGGACAAAGCCCACGATGCGCTCGTAGTGGTCCATGCCGGCGCCATCGTTGAAACTGTCCGGACCCCACAGCGGCGGAAAGACATAGCCGCCGACGTCGTTCACCGCGCCCGTCCGCTTGCCGAGACCATTCTCCTGATGGCAGGCCGCACAGACGGTGACGAACACTTGGGCGCCCCGGCTCGCGTCCGGCGCCAGTGGCGGTGCCTCGGGAGCAGGCTGCGCCGGCGCGGGTGGTGCGTCGCCGACGTAGCGCATGAAGGCCAACAGCGCCTTCATCTCGCGCGACTCATCGGGCATCGGCCGGCCGTTCATCGAGCGCGTCATGCATTCGTTCAGCCGCTCGCTGAGCGAGATCACGCGTTTATCGCGCGTCGAATACTTCGGGTAGGTCTTGAAGGTACCGACAAGCGGCATGGCGTAGCGGTTGGTGCCGGCGTCCAGATGGCAGTTCTGGCAGGTGAGGTTGTTGCCGGCGAAACGCATGGCGCGATCCTCGACCTTGGGGCCGATGTTGGCGAAGGTCCGCGTGATCAGCTCGTAGCCGTGGGCGATCAGCGGGCCGTCGTCGCCGCCGGGCACCTTGAAGCCCGGTCCATTGACGCTGTAGTCGGGCCAGGTCTTGGGCGGTTCAGCTGATGCAAACCCAGTGTTCGCCGGCGGCTCCGGATCGTGCAGCAGGAACGCGGCCACCACGGCCGTCGCGCAGACGATCCCGAACGGCCAGGCGAAGGTGGTGAACTTCATCGCAGCGAGGAAATGATCAGCATTATTCCCGACAAGCCAAGCAGCACCAGCACAAGCTGGCGGAAGACCGAGTCATTGACCCGACCGTAGAGCATCAGGCCGAGCCGCGCTCCGACCAGGCTGGTCGGTACGGTGATGATGGCCCATATCAGGAAAGTGCGGTCGAGCAGGCCGGCGACCGCGGCGGCGAGCAGGGTGGCGGCCAGCACGGCCATGTTGAAGGGCTGGTTGACGCCGCGCTGCTCGTTCTTGGTCCAGCCGCGCAGCTGCACCCAGATGGTCGGCGCCGGTCCGCTGAGGCTCGCCATGCCGCCCATCACGCCACCGACGAAGCCCGCCGCGGCGTCGGCCGCGCGACCGCCGGCTGTGACGATCGGCGGGCGGCGCACGAAACCCATCCAGGCGCTGTAGAAGATCAGCAGGATGCCGACGCCGAGCTTCAACGGCTGTACGCGCACATGCTCGAGCAGGGCCGTTCCCAGCGGCACGCCCAAAAGTCCGGCGACGAGGAAGGGCCACAGGCGCGGCCAGCGCACGCCGCTCCAGATGCTGCGCAGCGCCTGGAGATGGCCGGTTACGGAGCAGAGGGCCACCAGGGGAGCGGCGGTCACCGGCGACATGGCTTGTAGCCAGAAGCCCAGCGCCATCAGGGCATAGCCGGTGCCGGTCAGGCCGTTGACGAATCCCGCCACCAGGGCGCCGGCGACAACGATTGCGATGTCGCCGGCCGGCGGGAACGGCACATCAGGCTCCGGTGAAGGCCTGGATGCCGGTCATGGCGCGGCCGAGGATCAGCGCGTGCACGTCGTGCGTGCCCTCGTAGGTGTTGACCGCCTCGAGGTTCATGACGTGGCGGATCACGTGATACTCGTCGGACACGCCGTTGCCGCCGTGCATGTCGCGGGCGACACGGGCGATGTCGAGCGCCTTGCCGCAGTTGTTGCGCTTGATCAGCGAGATCATCTCCGGCTGGGCGTGGCCCGCGTCCTTGAGGCGGCCGACGCGCAGGCAGGCCTGCAGGCCGATCGCGATCTCGGTCTGCATGTCGGCGAGCTTCTTCTGGATCAGCTGGTTGGCGGCGAGCGGCCGGCCGAACTGCTTGCGGTCGAGCGTGTAGTTGCGCGCCTGCTTCCAGCAGAACTCCGCGGCGCCCAGCGCGCCCCAGGCGATGCCGTAGCGCGCGTTGTTGAGGCAGCCGAACGGGCCGCCCAGGCCCGAGACGTTGGGCATCATGTTCTCGACCGGCACGAACACCTCGTCGAGCATGATGGCGCCGGTCACCGAGGCGCGCAGCGAGAACTTTCCTTCGATCTTGGGCGTCTCGATGCCCTTCCAGGCGCGCTCCAGGACGAAGCCGCGGATGGCGCCGCCATCGAGCTTGGCCCAGATCACCAGCACGTCGGCGATCGGCGAGTTGGTGATCCACATCTTCGAGCCCGAGAGCTTGTAGCCGCCGGGCACGGTCACCGCGCGCGTCTTCATGCCGCCGGGATCGGAGCCGTGGTCGGGTTCGGTGAGGCCGAAGCAGCCGACCCACTCGCCGGTGGCGAGCTTGGGCAGGTACTTCATGCGCTGCTCCTCGCTGCCGTAGGCGTAGATCGGATGCATGACCAGCGAGGACTGCACGCTCATCGCCGAGCGGTAGCCCGAATCGACGCGCTCGACCTCGCGCGCCACCAGGCCGTAGGTCGTGTAGTTGGCGGCAGCGCAGCCATATTTCTCGGGCAGGGTGGAGCCCAGCAGGCCAAGGGCGCCGAACTCGTTCATGATCTCGCGGTCGAACTTCTCGTGCCGGTTGGCCTCCAGCACGCGCGGCATCAGCTTGTCCTGGCAGTAGTCGCGTGCCGCATCGCGGATCGCGACCTCCTCCTCGGTGAGCTGGTCGTCGAGGAAGAACGGGTCCTCCCAGTCGAACGGCTTGGCATCGGCGCTGATGCCCTTGGCGGCGCTTTTCATCGGTGTGGCGGCGGTGGCCATGTCTTCTCCTGGCGTATTCGCCCGGGTCTTATCAGGGCTGGCCAGCGCCGCAAAGTCCCGACCTTGTCGCGCGAACTGGGCTAGGATGGGCCCCCAGGGCAGCTTCCGTCTGCCCAAGGGAGCCTGGGATGAGCAACTGGATGCGGATCGTCGTGATCGGATTCGTCGCGGGTGCGTTGAGCGTACTGATCTTCCACCAGTTCGGTTTCTGGCTCGCCACCGAGCTGGGCTGGGCCAGGTCGCGGATCTACAACATGCAGCCGGTGCCACCGTGGGGCGTGCCGACCATTGTGTCGGCGGCCTTCTGGGGCGGCCTGTGGGGCATCCTGGCCGCGTTCGTCGTGCCGCGCCTGCCGGGCGCGCTTGGTGGCGTGCTGGGCTGGGTGCTGTTCGCGGCCATCATCGTCACGCTGGTCAACTGGTTCGTCGTGCTGCCGATCAAGGGCGCGCCCATGGGCGGCGGCTTCCGCATGCCCGGCGTCGTGGTGGTGCCGGTCGTCTATGGGTTCTGGGGGCTCGGCATGTGGCTGATCGCCCGCGGGGCGCGCACCGCGTTGGGTTGGCGCTGAAGGAGGAAGCATGAAGATCGTCGACGCCCAGGTGCACATCTGGGCGGCCAACACGCCTGACCGTCCGTGGCCGGCGCGCGCCGAGCCGCATCGCGCGCCGCTCGGCAAGCAAGAGCTTTTGGCCGAGATGGACAAGGCCGGCGTCGACGGCGTCGTCATCGTGCCGCCGTCCTGGGAGGGCGATCGCAATGACGTCGCGCTCGACGCGACGGCGAGCCATCCCGACCGCTTCTGCATCATGGGCCGGCTGGATCCCGATGCGCCGGGCGCGCGGGACCAGATCGCGGGCTGGAGGAAGCAGAAGGGCATGATGGGCATGCGCTTCACCTTCCACACCGAGGTCCTGCGCCAGCCGCTGCTCGACGGCCGCTTCGACTGGGTGTGGGGCGAGATGGAGAAGGCGGGCATTCCCGCCATGGTCCTGTTCCACCACGAATACATGCATCTCGCCGACAAGGTTGCCGAACGCTACCCCGGCCTGCGCCTGGTGCTCGACCACCTCGGCCTGAAGAGTGCGAAGGACGTCAGCGAAGAAGCCAACTTCGCCACCCTCGACAAGGTATTGGCGCTCGCCAGGCGGCCCAACGTGGCGGCCAAGGTCTCGGCGATGCCGTGCTACGCCGCCGACAGGAGCTATCCCTTCCGCTCCGTGCATCCCTATGTCCGCCGCGTCTTCGACGCCTATGGACCCAAGCGCACCTTCTGGGGCACAGACTGGTCGCGGCTGCCCTGCAGCTACCGCCAGGGCGTCACCATGTTCACCGAAGAGATGCCATGGCTCAGGGGCGAGGACCTCGACTGGGTCATGGGCCGCGGCGTGTGCGAATGGATCGGATGGAGGAATTGATGCGTCGGCGTAGTGTTCTGATTGGTGCGGCGGCCGTGAGCCTCGCCGCGCCGGCCCTGGCGCAACAGTTCCCCTCGAAGCCCATACGCATAGTCGTTCCCTACACGCCGGGCGGCGGCGCCGACACGACGGCGCGCCTGATCGCACCCAAGCTTCAGGATGCGCTCGGCCAGACCGTCGTGATCGACAACAAGCCGGGCGCTGGCGGAACGATCGGCGACGACGCCGTCGCCAAAGCAGCGCCCGACGGCCACACCCTGCTGATCGGCGCCTTCGCGCACGCCGTCAATCCGTCGCTGATGCCGAAGATGCCGTTTCGCACGCCCGACGACTTCGCGCCGGTCTCGCTGCTCGTCACGGTGCCGGAGCTGCTCGTGGTGACGCCGACCTTTCCTGCCAAGACGGTCGCGGAGCTGGTGGCCATGGCCAAGGCAGAGCCCGGCAAGCTCTCCTACGCCTCGTCGGGCAACGGCAGCGCCCAGCATCTCGCTGCCGAGCTCTTCAAGCTGCGCACCGGCACCGACATCCAGCACGTGCCTTACAAGGGCGGCAGCCTGGCCGTGGCCGACGTGGCGGCCGGCCACGTGCCGTTCTACTTCGGCAACATGAGCGCGGCGCTGCCCCAGGCGCGAGCCGGGCGGGTGAGGGCGCTCGCCGTCACCAGCCCACAGCGCTCGCCTGCAGCGCCGGAGGTTCCGACCATCGCCGAGGCTGGGGTCACCGGCTGCGAGATTTCCGAGTGGAACGCCCTGCTGGCGCCCGCCGGCACGCCGCCGGCCACAATCGAGCGCCTGCATGTTGACGTTGCCAAGATCTTGGCGACCGAGGAGATCAAGGCCAAGTTCGCCGATCTCGGTGCCCAGCCTGTGGGCTCGTCGCCCGCTGAGCTCGCCGCCTTCCTGCGCGGTGAAATGGCGAAATGGGCCGAGGTCGTAAAGGTTGCCAACGTCAAGATCGAGTAGCGCCTTGAAACAGCCGGCGGTCCGTCACCATGTTCAGTGCAGTGTTCGGACCGGATGGAGGCTTCTAGTGCTTGGAACCAAGCGGACGATTCCATTCTGGCGGCACAAACGCCGCCTGCTCGAGCTGGCGCGGGCGTTGGCGCCGCATCAGCAAGTCCAACCTGTGCCGATAATGACGGCACAAGCGCTCGCTTCCGCGCGGGCGAGAAGCCGCATCGACGCCGAGTCGAGGAGAAAGACCCGATTCTCCGAGCATTGACCGCTTGATAATAGTTATTGGTCAGCCGTAAGCTGTCATCACTGATCAAGGAGGATCAAGTGGCGAGCAGCGTGGATCTTGGCCGCCAGCTCGAGAAGTTCGTCTCCTCGCTGGTTGCGAGCGGTCGCTATAACTCAAAGAGCGAGGTGTTGCGCGAAGGGCTGCGCCTGCTCGAGGAGCGCGAAAAGCGCATTGCCGCGCTGGATGCTGCGATCGCGCGCGGCAGGGCCGATGTTGCGGCGGGCCGGGTCAAGCCCGCCGACGAAGTGCTCGAAAGGTTGGATGCCAAGTACCGCAAAATGGCCAAGTCACGCGCGTGAAGGTCATCTTCTCAGAGAACGCCGAGCGGGACTTGGAGGACATTGCTGACTGGATCGCGCGGGACAATCCGGAACGGGCTCGCTCGTTCGTGGCGGACTTGGTCAGGACCTGCAAATCAGTCGGTCGGGCGCCTCGTAGCTACCCACTAGCGGACAAAAGTCGAGATCCGACACTGCGGCGGCGAATCTATCGCAGCTATCTGATCTTCTTCGACATCGGGCCGAAGGAGGTCGAGATCCTGCATGTCGTTCATGGCGCTCGCGATTATGTTCAGATCGTCTTTGCGAACGACGAACCTGTCTAATCTAAATCGTCCGCGTCACCGTCTCCGAGCCGCCGCCCCAGATCGGCAG
>JAKFVH010000155.1 GCA_021732285.1 Reyranella sp.
AGATAGTTCGGCAGCCACAGCGTCATGCCGGGCCACAGATACATGATCACCATGCACAGGATGACGATCAGCATGTAGGGCATCATGCCGCCAAAGATCTGGTTCAGCGTGACGTGCGGTGGCGAGACGCCCTTCAGGTAGTAGGCCGACATGGCGACGGGCGGCGAGAGGAACGCAGCTTGGAGGTTCACGAACACCAGGCAGCCCCACAGGATGGGGTCGATGTTGTAGTGCTTGAGCAGTGGCAGGAAGATCGGCACGAAGATGATGATGATCTCCGTCCATTCCAGCGGCCAGCCGAGGATGAAGATGATGGCCTGCGACAGGATCATGAACTGGACCGGCGTCATGTCGAGCGACAGCGCCCAGCGCTCGACCAGCCCCTGGCCGCCCAGGATGGCGAACACCGCCGAGAACAACGCGGAGCCGACGAACAGCCAGCACACCATGGCGGTGGTCTTGGCGGTCAGGAACACCGCCTCCTTGGTGCGCTTCCAGTCGAGCGTGCGCGCCTGGACGGCGAGCAGGAAGGCGCCGGCCGCTCCGACGGCCGCGGACTCGGTGGCCGTGGTGATGCCGAACAGGATCACCGCCAGCACAATGACGGTCAAGATGCCGAGCGGCATCACGGAGGCACTCAAGAGCTTCAGCACCGTGAAGCGCGCCGCATCCATGCGCCAGTAGTAGCGCACCGTCGCCAGCAGCCACAGCACGGCGATGACGCCGAACCAGACGTAGAAGGCAGTGGACGTCCCTTCGTCGGCGGCCTCGGCCTGGACGGCGGCGCTGCCCAGCGGCTGCAGTCCGGCCACCTCGGGGGCGTCGATAGATTTCTTGTGGATCACCACGTACCACCAGAGGCCACCCATGGTGACCACGGCCAGCGCGAGCGGCACCAGCGCCACGCCGAAATTGCCCAGGATGCCGAGATAGCCGAGCGGCTTGCCATCCGCCTCCAGAGCGCGCGCGCGCGCCGGGGCGAACAACGCCTTGGCGAGGCCGACCAGCACGTTGCGCGAATAGGCCGCCTGCAGGCGCTCGACCCAGCTCGGCACCGGCACGCGCGTCTGCTCCTCCGGCAGCCGCGGCGCGATGCGCGGGTTCAGCATCGCCCAGCCCATGACGTAGACGAGGTAGAGAAAGGCCAGGAAGAAGCCCGGGATCATCGCCGCGGCGTAGAGCTTGACCACCGACTGGCCGGCCACCGCGGCGTAGACGATGATCATCACCGAGGGCGGGATCAGGATGCCGAGCGTGCCGCCCGCCGTGATGACACCCGAAGCGAGCTTCACGTCGTAGCCCGCGCGCAGCATCGGGTTGAAGGCGATGACGCCCATCAGCACCACGACTGCGCCCACCAGCCCGCTGGCGATGCCCCAGAAGGTGCAGACCACCAGCGTCGCCACGGCGAGCGCGGCCGGCACGCGGCGGAAGGCGAGCTGGATGGAATAGAACATCTTGTCGACCAGCGCGCCACGCTCCATCACGTAGCCCATCAGCACGAACAACGGGATGGAGATCAGCACGTCGTTGGTCATGGCGCCGTAGGTCCGCTGGACCATCAGGGCGAACACCTTGTTGTCCGCGAACGGCTGGCCGGGAACGTAGAAGGCGATGAAGCCGAAGACGATGCCCAGCCCCATCAGGGTGAAGGCGGTGGCGAAGCCCATCATGATCACGACCACGATGAGCGTGAGCATCAGCAGGCCAAGTGCAGGATCGCTCATATCTTGTTGTCTCCAGCACCCATGCCGCGTTGCCGCGCCGCTTCCTCGATCTGCGCCGCCCGGGCGATCGCCGCCTGGCGCTCGCCCTCGTCGACATGCTCGCTGAGCGCCAGCTGCTCCTCGACGACGTCGATTTCGCTCACGTCCTTCAGCCGCGACGGCCAAGCGCCGGTCCTGAGGCAGACGATGCAGCGAACGACCTCGGCAAATCCCTGCAGCAGCACCAGGCCGCCGGCGATCGGGATGATGGTCTTGAAATGGTAGACCGGCGGGCCGTCGGCAGTGACGTTGGAATGCTCGCCGATGCGCCACGAATCGCCGGCATACTCCCAGCCGGCATAGAGCAGGGCACCGATGCCGGGGAAGAAGAAGACGAAGTACAGCACCAGGTCGAGCAGCGCCTGGGTGCGCGGCCGCATCGAGCTGTAGAGGAAGTCGCCGCGCACATGCGCGTTCTGCGCCAGCGCATAGGCGCCGCACAGCATGAACAGCGAGCCGTACAGCATGTTGTTGAGGTCGAAGATCCACGCCGTCGGCGCATTGAGCAGGTAGCGCTTGAAGACCTCCAGGCAGACCACCGCCATGAGCGCGATGATCAGCCAGGCCGCGGCCTTGCCGACCCAGGTGCTGATGCCGTCGATGGTGTGAAGGAAGCGCTCGACCGTCATGCTGTTCATTGTATCGCGAACAAGCGAGGCACCGCCCGGTCCTTCAGGCGGTGCCTCGCGGTTTTCCCCCTCGCCCGGCCTAGAGCCGAATCGGCTTGGCCTGCGGGCCGAAGTAGTGGTCGAAGGCCATCTTGCGGCTGACCACCGTGTCCTGCTCCCACTGCGTGGCTCGCCTGGCGAAGGCGATCTGCGACTGGGCGATCTCCTTGAACAGTGCGTTCTCCGCCGACTTCTTGGCGACCACGTCGTCATAGACCTCGAGCTGGCGCTTCAGGACAGCGTCGGGCGTCTTGTAGAACTTGACCTTGTCCTTGGTCTGCAGCTCGACATAGTCCTTGGAATAGCGGTCGATCGCCTTCCACGACATGTCCTGGCTCGCTGCCTCGACGCCGTTGGCGATGATGGCCCGCATCTTCTCCGGCAGCGCGTTGTACTTGTCCTTGTTGAACATGATCTCGAACTGCTCGGCGTTCTGGTGATAGCTCTGCAGCATGCAGATCTTGGACACGTCGGCGAAACCCAGGATGCGGTCCGACGTGGCGTTGTTGAACTCGGCCGCATCGAGCAGGCCGCGGTCCATGGCCGCGACAATCTCGCCGCCGGGCAGGGCGTTGACGGCCGCGCCCATCGCCTGGAACACGTCGATCGAGATGCCGACGGTGCGGAACTTCAGGCCCTGCAGATCCTCGACCTTGGTGACCGGCTTCTTGTACCAGCCGAGCGGCTGGGTCGGCATCGGCCCGTAGGGGAACGATACGACGTTGGCGCCGATCGAAGCGTAGAGCTTCTCCAGGAGCTCCTTGCCGCCGCCGTACTTGTGCCAGGACAGCAGCATGTTGGCGTCCATGGCGTAGCCCGGGCCCGAGCCCCACAAGGCCAGCGCCGTCTGCTTGCCGTAGTGATAGACCAGCACGCCGTGGCCGCCGTCGAGCGTGCCCTTGGACACGGCCTCGAGCAGGCCGAAGGCCGGAACGACGGCACCGGCGGGCAGGACTTCGATCTTGAGATCGCCGCCGGTCATGTCGTTGATCTTCTTGGCGAAGTCCAACGCGTACTCATGGAAGATGTCCTTCGACGGCCAGGTGCTCTGCCAGCGCATGCTGATCGGACCCTGCGCGTGCACGACGGCGGGGGTGGCGACAGCGGCACCGGCGACGGCCGCACCTTTAAGGAACTTACGACGCGTATTACGTCCAGCTTTGGCTTTATCGGTCATTGTTGGTTACCTCCCATTAGCCGAGGGGAGGATGAACCGGCAGTTGAAGGCCTGTCCAGACCTATCGCGGCAGACTCACGTCCCCGTGACGAGCAGGGCAAAGGTATAGGCAATCGCCACTTCCTCGAGGCGATCGAAGCGGCCGGCGGCGCCGCCATGGCCCGCGCCCATGTTGGTGCGCAGCAGGACAGGGCCGCCGCCGGTCATGGTGGCGCGCAGCCGGGCGATCCATTTGGCCGGCTCCCAGTAGGTGACCCGCGGATCGGTCAGCCCGGCCATCGCCAGGATCGCGGGATAGGTCTTGGCCTCGACGTTGTCGTAGGGCGAGTAGGAGAGGATGTAGCGGAAGGCTTTCTCGTCGGTGATGGGGTTGCCCCACTCGGGCCATTCCGGCGGCGTCAGCGGCAGGGTGTCGTCGAGCATGGTGCAGAGCACGTCGACGAAGGGGACTTCCGAGACGATGCCGGCGAACAGCTCGCCCGCCCGGTTGGCGACAGCACCCATCAGCATGCCGCCGGCGCTGCCGCCATGGCCGACGATGCGCCCGGCGGAGGTGTAGCGCTCCTTGATCAGCGTGCGTGCGGCCGCGGCGAAGTCGTCGAAGGTGTTGGTCTTCTTCTCGCGCTTGCCGTCGAGATACCAGCCCCAGCCCTTGTCCGAGCCGCCGCGGATGTGAGCGATGGCGTAGACGAAGCCGCGATCGACCAACGACAGGCGGTTGGCCGAGAACGACGCCGGCATCGCCATGCCGTAGGAGCCGTAGCCGTAGAGCAGCAGCGGAGCGCTGCCGTCGCGCGGCAGGCCGCGACGATGCAGGATCGACACCGGCACCAGCGCGCCGTCATGGCTCGGCGCCATGATGCGGGTCGTGACGTAGTTGGCGGGATCATGGCCCGACGGGATCTCCTGGCGCTTGCGCAAGGTCCGCTGCCGGGTCGCCATGTCGTAGTCGTAGATCTCGGTCGGCGTCGTCATGGACGAGTAGGAGAAGCGCAGCCGCGTGGTGTCGTACTCGTAGCCTTCGATGACATCGAGCGAGTAGGCCGCTTCCTCGAAGGCGATGACGTGCTCGGTCCCGTCGGCCAGGTCGCGGATCACGATCGAGGCCAGCGCATTCTCCCGCTCCAGCCGCACGAGGTGTCCGGCGTAGAGCGACACGCTGATGATGTAGATGCCGGGCCGGTGCGGGATCAGCTCGCGCCAGTTGCCGCGGTCGGGCGTGGCCAGCGGTGCGGTGGCGATGCAAAAGTCGATGGCACCACCTTGGTTCGTCAGGATGTAGAGCGCCTCGCCGCGGTCGTAGACGCCGTAGCGCACGCCGGTCTCGCGCGCCGCCACGAGGCGCGGCACGGCGTTGGCGTCGGCGAGGTCGATCAGCCAGCGTTCGGAGGTCTCCTGGTTGCCGGTGGCGACGATGCAGAAGCGGCCCGAGGCGCTTTCCTCGACGCGCGCGAACCAGCCATTGTCCGGCTCGGCATAGACCAGCGTGTCGGCGCTCTGCGGCGTGCCCAGCCGATGGCGATAGATGTGCAGCGGCCGATGATTGTCGTCGAGCCAGACGTAATAGAAGAAGCTCGAATCGAGTCCCCAGACCACGCTGCCGCTGGTCTGCTCGATGACGTCGGGCAGATCCGCGCCGGTCTGCCAGTCGCGCACACGGATGGTGAAGAACTCCGAGCCGCGGACGTCGGCGCTCCAGGCTTCGAGGCGGTGATCGGGCGAATGGCGCGTGCCGCCGAAATCGAAGTACGGCAGGCCCTTGGCCATGGTGTCGCCGTCGAGCAGGACCTGGACCTCGCCGCCATCGCGCGGCATGCGTCCGATCGCTTCGTGCTGGCCGCCGGGGTTGAACTTCCAGAGATAGGCAAACGGCCCGTCGGGCTGCGGCACGCTCGAATCGTCTTCCTTGATGCGGCCGCGCATCTCGCCGACCAGCGTCTTCTGCAGCGCCTGCAGAGGTCCGAGAAACGTCTCGGTGTAGCGGTTCTCGGCCTCGAGATAAGCCCTGATGTCGGGATTGAGCAAAGCCGGGTTTCGCAATACCTCCTGCCAGTTGTCGTCCTTCAGCCAGGCGTAATCATCGGCCACCGTTATGCCATGCAGTGTGCGCCGCAACAGCCGCCGCGGTGCGACCGGCGGCGAAGGCACGGTCAGTTCGTTGGCGGTGGTCTGCGTATCCATGGGCACAACATCTCCAGGCCGGTGGGCAGCGTTAAGGGGCACCGCTGACCGGCAGTGAGAATGTGGTCCTCGAAAAGATGCATGCAATGCTGACGGAGGTTACGCGCGTCGAAAACTAAAGTTGTTGACATAGTATGCTGATGCCGTTGCGGCACGTTCTGCAAGGCACGCCTTAGTAACCACACATTATTAAAATACCCCCTAAAGTTGTGGTCGCTTGGAGATGGGGTGATGAGGGCTGTTGCATACAAGTTCTTTCTTGCCTTTTGCACAACGGCCTTCGGGCTTGGCGTGATCGCGATGATTGGCGTCATCGCGATGCTTGTCGACTGGAAGCAGGAAATGGTCGACTTGAAGAAGTTGAGCGAACTTGGCGAACTTCAAATAGTTCCCATGAGTCAGGTGCTCAACAAGCCGGTCGAGTTGGTGTGCGTGCTCGGCGTCTATCAACTCGAGGTCCGGGAGGATGGACCTTTTCGTGACCGGGTCAACGCGCTTCTGAAGAAGGCGAACTTCGGAATCTTTGGCGAAAGAACATGGTTCTTGGTTGTTGTTCATGACGACTTTGCGACCGTGCAGAAGGTCTGTGAACATCGAGATCAACTGTACCTAGCAACCGACAGTGCCGGCCTGCCCGGCACCTTCAAGCCAGTCGAATGCACCACGGTCGATCGCGCTCGCATTATGAAGGTCCGCAAATCGGTGGTTAGCCTCGGCGAGGAGCGCTGAGGCGGTCTGTTCTAAGCGTAGTTGCCGCGTACCGCCCCGCGGCCATTGCTCTTGCCGTTCGCCTTACCCTTGGTGCGCATGGCTGCCGGCGTCGGCTTCACCGCCGCCTTCTTCGGCTTGGTGCGCAGGAGCTTGCGCATCTCCGCGCCCTTGGTGTCCCACCAGTCCGCCAGGATGCGCACGTCCCAGCCGATGCAGAAATGCTTCACGCCCATCTCGAGATAGCGTTGCGCCTGGCTGGGATCGCGCAATTCGACGCGCGGGTGCAGGCCCTTCTTGAGCGCGGTCTGGATGGTCTTGGTCTCGGCGGCCAGCACGTCGGGGTGGCTGTACTGCGCGGTCTTGCCGATACTCATCGAGAAGTCCGAGGCGCCGAACTGCACCATGTCGATGCCCGGCACCGACAGGATGGCGTCGAGATTGTCCACGCACGACTTCTTCTCGACCATGATGGCGATGACGACTTCGTTGAGAGCATCGACATAAGCAGGCGAGCCGCCCTGGCGCACCGTGCCGACGTCGCGGCGCATGCCGACGCCGAGCCGGCCGCGGCCGCGCGCGCCGCGCACCATCGCCGTCTCGGCGCGGACGGCGTCGACGGCGACCTTGGCGTCCTCGACCGAGCGGATGTCGGCGAACAGCACGCTCTGGAAGCCCGCGCCGATCGCCCGCATCGCCTGGTGGGTATACTGCGTCTGCTCGATCTTGATCATGCCGGCCATGTTCATGAGCTCGAACGAGCGGCCGAGATTGTCGAGATCATGCATGGTGAAGGGGGCGTACTCGGCGGTGAACTCGACGTAGTCGTACTGCTTGGAATGGCCAATCAGCTCCACCAGCGTCGGCCAGACCGACAGGATGTGCGTGCCGACGGTCGGCTTGCCGGCGTTCAGACGTTCGCGGAGCAGATTGCGGCGCATGATGGTTCGTTTCCCCGTTGTGGTTGGCACGCATAGTGCGCGATAGACTGCAGTCCGGGAAGCGGGGGTTCGTTTGAAGCAGATCAAGATCACGGCGGCGACGGTCTACATCACCGACATTCCGGTGCGCCTGATGCGCCGGCACGGCTCGGGCGACGTGGCTGGCTCGGTGAAGAACGCAATTTTGAAGCTCGAAACCGACGCCGGCATCACCGGGTGGGGCGATGCGGCTCCCTGGGCGGTGTTCACCGGCACCATCGAGGCCAATGCTGCCGCCCTGCACGTCTATCTCAGGCCGGTGCTGATCGGCGCCGATCCGTTCCGCATAGAGCAGCTCATGCACGACGCCGATCACGCCGTGGTCGGCCATCCCGAAGCCAAGGCTGCCATGGAGATGGCGCTGTTCGACATCGTCGGTCAGGCCTCGGGCCTGCCGGTCGCCGAGCTTCTAGGCGGCCGTTGCCGCGACGACATCCCTTTGTCGTTCTCCGTTGCCGATCCCGACTTCGACCGCGACATGGAAATGGTGAAGCGGCTCTACGGCGAGGGGCTGCGGCTGTTCAAGATGAAGACGGGATTCGCGGGTCACGCCGCCGACCTCAAGCGCATGGAACGCTTCCGCAAGGAACTGCCGGCCGATGCCGATCTGCGCATCGACTACAACCAGGGCATGGTGACCCACGATGCCATCCGCCAACTGCGCGACGTAGAAGCCTTCAAGCCGACCTTCATCGAGCAGCCGGTGCCGGGTCATCATCGCGCCGCCCTGGCCGAGATCACGCGGGCGTTGGACACGCCGGTGCTGGCCGACGAAAGCGTGTTCACAACGACTGACGCGCTGCTCGTGGCGTCGCAGCGCATGGCCGATCTCGTCTCCATCAAGATCATGAAGCACGGCGGCATGCTGGCCGGCCGCAAGGTGGCGGCGATCTGCGAGGCGGCCGGCATCGCCTGCTATGGCGGCGACATGTTCGAGACCGGCATTGCCCATCTCGCCGGCACGCATGTGATCGCGGCCACGCCCAACATCTCGCTGGGCTGCGAGTTCTACCAGGCCAAGTACTTCCTCGAGCGCGACCTGCTGGCCGAACCGTTTCCTATCGAGAATGGACGCGTGATCGTGCCGCGCACGCCGGGTCTCGGCATCAAGGTCGACGAGGATCGCGTGAGACACTACGCCGTCGAGACGTTGAAATAGGCGATTGGCTCACAATTTGCGTGCGTTCTTGACGGGTGCGAAGCGCGACACCTAGAGTCCGTTGCGCGTTGCCTCCTCGAGCGTGGGAATATGAACCGACGAAGATCGGGCCAACAAGATGAATAACGGCTGAGAGGAGAAGGAATATGGGGATCCGCCGTCGTGATGTCGCTGCCGCGACTGCCATTGCTGGTGCCGCCGCGGTCGCCGCTGTTTCGGTTCCGGCGCGAGCGCAACTGGCCAAGACCGAATCGACCTGGGACCTGATCAAGCGCACCGGCCAGGTGCGTATGGGCGTGTTCGAATATTCGCCCTACTTCATGCGCGACAAGGCGAGCGGCGAATGGGTCGGCGCCATGGTCGACATGGGCAAGGACATCGCCAACGAGCTCAAGGTCAAGTACGTGCCGGTCGAGGTCGGCGGCTTCGGCGAAGCCGTGCTGTCGCTGCAGGCCGGCAAGGTCGACATGAACTTCGCCTTGCAGGCGACGCCGCTGCGCTCGACCGCCATCGACTTCGCGGGCCCGATCTACTGGATCGAATGGGTGACCGTGAACAATCCGAAGTTCAACGGCAAGGTCTGGGCCGACTACAACAAGGAGGGCGTGAAGGTCGCGGTCATGACCGGCACCTCCGACGAGCTCCTGCTGCGCAAGATGGCGCCCAAGGCGACGCGTGTGGAGTTCAAGTCGGCGGCGGAGATTGCGCTCGCCGTGTCGTCGGGCCGCGCCGACGCTTTCACCACGACGGTGCTGAACTCGATGGTCGCCAAATCCAAGAACCCGGGCCTCGGCGACTTCGTCAATCCGACGCCGCGCGTGGCCCTGCCGGGCTACATCGGGCTTCGTCTCGAGGAGGATGCGCGCTGGCAGAAGTTCCTCAACCGCTGGGCGGAGTGGAACATTCTCCTCGGCCACAACGAGGCGCGCATGAAGGCGGCACTCCAGCGCGAAGGCCTGGAAATCCCGCCGACCGTATCGTTCGCGCCGAACTGATGGCCAAGTCCGTCACCGTGATAGGCGCCGGCATCGTCGGCGTCTGTTGCGCGCTTTATCTCCAGCGCGAAGGTTTTAGGGTCCAGCTCGTCGAAAAGGGCGAGCCGGGCCGCAAGGCCTCCTTCGGCAATTCCGGCAGCTTCGGCACCGCCTCGTGCGTTCCCTTCGCCATGCCGGGCGTGCTGAAGAAGGTGCCGAAGATGCTGTTCGACTCCACGTCGCCGCTGAAGCTGCGCTGGAGTCACGTGCCGAGCGCGCTGCCTTGGTTCCTGCGCTTCATCGCGTCGGCGCGGCCGTCACGCGTCGAGGAGATCGCCGCCGCCCGCAACTCGCTGCTGGTGCACACTCACGCAGGCTACGCGCCGCTGATCGAAGGGGCCGATGCCAAGCAGTGGGTGAAGGACGACGGCCTGATGATGCTCTTCGAACGCGAAGAGACGTTCCAGAACGCCGCCTACGCCCTCGACCTGCGCCGTCGCCACGGCGTGCACATGGATATTCTGGACGGCAACGAGGTGCGGCAGATGGAGCCGGCGCTCTCGCAGAAGATCGTCAAGGCGGTGTCGTTGCCCGACGTCAACCGGACCATCGATCCCTGGCGGCTGTGCGATTCTCTGGCCCAGGATTTCGTGCGCCGCGGCGGGGAGATCATCAACGCCGAAGTGCGGGGCTTCGAGATCGGCGGCGAAGGTCCGACCAAGATCGTCACCGATCGCGGCCCGATGGATGTCGAGACGGTGGTGCTGGCGGCCGGCGTGTGGTCGCGGCCGCTCGCCAAGCAGCTCGGCACGTCGGTGCCGCTCGAAGCCGAGCGCGGCTATCACGTGATGTTTGCCGGCCAGGACTTCGGCCTGCGCCGCGCGCTGGTTTCGGCCGATCGCAATGTGTCGCTCGCCCATATGCATGAAGGTATCCGCGCCACCGGTGTTGCGGAGTTCGCAGCGCCCGACGCGCCGGCCGACATGCGCATCGCCGACATGATCGCGCGGCACGCCAAGGAGCTGGTGCCGGGATTGAAGGGCGAGCCCGCCTCGAAATGGATGGGGCCCAGGCCCTCGCATCCGGATTCCAAGCCGGTGATCGGCCGCTCGCCGCGCCACAAGAACGTGTTCTTCGCCTTCGGCCACGACCATCTCGGTCTCACCATGGCCGGCATCACCGGCAAGCTCATAGCCGAGCTCGCGACCGGCAAGCCGACCACGGTGGACCTGACGCCGTTCCGTCCCGACCGGTTCTGACATGATCCTCGCCGCCGTCTACAAATGGGACTTCGGTCTCGTCCTCAGCTACACGCATCTCTGGGCAAAGGGGCTTGGCGTCACGCTGGCCTACTCCGTCGGCACTGTCGTCGGCGGCATGATCATCGGCGTGATCTGCGGCCTGCTGCTGCTGGTGCGCAGCCGCTGGGTGACGCTGCCGGTCCACTACTACGTCGAAATCTTCCGCTGCACGCCGCTCCTGGTGCAGATCGTGTGGTTCTACTATGCGCTGCCGATCGTGCTGCAGGTCGAGCTGCCGGACTGGTTCGCGGCAGGCCTTGGCCTCACGCTCTACATGGGCGCCTTCGCCACCGAGATCTTCCGCGGCGGCATCATCTCGATCGACAAGGGCCAGTGGCAGGCATCGCGCGCACTCGGCATGACCGGCGGCGAGCTGATGCGCCACATCATCCTGCCGCAGGCCACCAAGCGCATGATCCCGCCGTTCGTCAACCAGTCGATCATCCAGCTCAAGAACACCTCGTTGCTCTATGTCGTGGCGATCCCCGACCTCATGTACACGGGGTCGATCATCGTCTCCGACACCTTCCGGCCGCTGGAAGTCTATACCAGCGTCGCCATCGCCTACTTCGTCATCCTCTATCCACTCACCCTGTGGGCGGCCCGCCTGGAGGCGCGCGTTGACCAGTAGCAGCGAGGTGATGGTCAAGGCCGAGGGCTTGCGCAAGAGCTACGGCACGGTCGAGGCGGTGCGCGGCGTGTCGCTCGAGGTCGATCGCGGCCAGGTCGTGGTCGTGATCGGCCCGTCGGGTTGCGGCAAGTCGACCTTCCTGCGCTGCATCAATCTTCTGGAAGAGCCGTCGGCCGGCACGCTGCAGGTCGGCGACCGGCTCATCGACTTCGGCGCCAAGCATTCCATGCCGCGCGGTCGCGACCTGGCGCGCTTCCGTGCGCGCATCGGCATGGTGTTCCAGCAGTTCGACCTCTTCCCCCACATGACGGCGCTGCAGAACGTGATGTCCGGCCCGGTCATCGTGAAGAAGATGTCGAAGTCAGAGGCCGAGACTGTCGCCCGCGATCTTCTGGCCAAGGTTGGCCTCGCCACCTTCGCGGACCGGTTCCCGCGCAACCTGTCGGGCGGCCAACAGCAGCGCGTCGCCATCGCGCGCGCCATGGCGATGGCACCGGAGATCATGCTGTTCGATGAGGTGACGTCGGCGCTCGATCCCGAGCTGGTGGGCGAGGTCTTGGACGTCATGAAGCAACTCGCCACCGACGGCACGACCATGATCGTGGTGACCCACGAGATGGCCTTCGCGCGCGATGTCGCCGACCAGGTCCTCGTCATGGACGCCGGCCAGGTGGTCGAGCAGGGCCGGGCCGAAGAGGTCTTGCTCCGGCCCACGAACCCGCGTACGGCGTCGTTCCTGTCGCGCTTCCACAGCACCATCGGGGAGCGCAAGGCTTAGGGAGTTTGGGGCGAATGTTTCCGTCGAAGGACAATCTGACGATCTGCTTTGCGCACGCGGCCTACCAGATGCAGGCGCGCTTCGAGCTACGAAAGACCGGCATCAAGAGCTTCCAGGTCTGGGCCTATGACGATCTGGTGAAGCGGATCGGCGAGGCCGACATCGTGGTGGCGTCGGGCATGTGGAAGAACGACCTGATCCCGCAGGCCTCCAAGCTGAAGTTCATCCAGTCGATCAGCTCGGGAATGGACCAGTATTCGAAAGAGCAACTCGGCGCCAAGGGCGTGCGGCTCACCAGCGCTGCCGGCGTCAACGCCCGCGCTGTGGCCGAGCATGCCATCGCCCTCATCCTGGCGATCTTCCGCCGTCTGCCTGAGGCGCGCGACAATCAGCACAAGAAGATGTGGCGCGGCATGATCGGCGATCTCGCTCAGCGCGAGGATGAGCTCGGCGGCAAGACCTTGCTGGTCGTCGGCATGGGCCGCATCGGCAGCCATCTCGCGCTGCTGGCCAAGGCTTTCGGCATGAAGGTGATCGGCATCCGGCGCGATCCTTCGCAGGGCGAGAATGGTGCGGATTCGATCTACGGCATGGGCGACCTGGTGAAGCTGGTGCCGCAGGCTGACATCGTGGCGCTGACCTGCGCGCTCACGCCCGAGACCACCGGCCTGATGAGCGCCGCGGCGTTCAAGGCGATGAAGCCCGCATCGGTGTTCGTCAACGTGGCGCGCGGCAAGGTCGCTGACGAGGCCGCCCTGATCGACACCATGAAGAACAACCGCATCTGGGCCGCCGCGATCGACGTCACAGCCGAGGAGCCATTGCCGGCCGCCTCGCCGCTGTGGACCATGCCCAACGTCTTCGTCACGCCGCACACGGCGGGCGAGACGCGCGCCTACGAGGACAACGTGATCGATATCCTGGTCGAGAATCTCGATCGGCTGTGGCGCGACGAGAAAGCGGCGCTGCGCAACCAGGTCCTCTAGCTACTTCTTTTCGTCCTTCTTGTCGGGCTGAGGGGCCGGGCGCGACTGCGCCTGCTCCGGCGGCTTGGGCTGCGGCGGCGGTGCTGCGTG
>JAKFVH010000083.1 GCA_021732285.1 Reyranella sp.
GGTCCAACCGGCTTGCCGGTCCGGAACCTCGCGTCTATAAGGCGCGCCCACGCGCTGAAAGCACACGCTGAAGAGGGATTTATGGCCGTCGAACGCACTTTCTCGATCATCAAGCCGGACGCGACCCGCCGGAACCTGACGGGCAAGATCAACGCCCGGTTCGAGGAGAAGGGCCTGCGCGTCATTGCCCAGCGCCGCATCTGGATGAGCCAGCAGCAGGCCGAGACGTTCTACGGCGTGCACAAGGAGCGGCCGTTCTTCAAGGACCTCTGCAAGTTCATGACCTCCGGCCCGGTCGTCGTGCAGGTCCTGGAAGGCGAGGGCGCCATCGCCAAGAACCGCGAGATCATGGGCGCCACCAACCCGGCCAATGCTGCCGCCGGCACGATCCGCAAGGACTTCGCCGAGTCGATCGAGGCCAACTCGGTGCACGGCTCGGACTCGCCGGAGAATGCCGCGATCGAGATCGCCTATTTCTTCGCCGGCTGCGAGATCGTCGGCTAACGCGCCTCATGTTCCTCTCCCCCGCTAGGGGGAGAGGCTAGGTGAGGGGGGAAGCGACGGATGTAACCCCCTCACCCAACCTCTCCCCCTAACGGGGGAGAGGAGCATGAGAACAAAAAAGCGGCCCACTTGGGCCGCTTTCTTGTTGTCGTGTCGCCGGAGCGTCAGCTCATGACGGCGAAGGCCACCAGCAGCGCGATCGTGCCGCCGATGCCGAGCAGCAGGGCGAAGATGTGGGCGTTGCCGACCAGGCCCAGCGCCATGCAGGACAGCAGCAGCACGATGAACAGGATCGTGAACAGCACGAGCTTGTTGAACGACGTGTAGGTGCTGAGATGGGCGGGGTAGTTGTCCTGCTGGTCGGCCATAGTCTGATCGTTCCTCGTTTCGGTGCGGTTCTTATAGCGAACTAGGGGTCGGGCGAGAAGAGGAGGGTGGCGCCCTGCGGCACGCCGGCCACCGCCACCCGGGAGCCCGCGACCGACAGGCGGCCCTCGGCGAACCAGCGCACCACCGTCGGGTACAGGCGGTGCTCCTGGCGCAGGATGCGCGCAGCAAGCGTATCGGCAGTGTCGTCTGGCAGCACCGGCACCGCAGCCTGGGCGATGATCGGGCCGGCATCGAGGTCCGCCGTGACAAAATGTACCGTGCAGCCACTGATCCGGGCGCCGGCATCGATCGCCTGCTGCTGCACGCGCAGGCCGGGAAAGGCCGGCAGGAGCGAGGGGTGGATGTTGATGATGCGGTCCTTCCAGTGCGCCGGAAACCACGGGCTCTGGATGCGCATGAAGCCCGCCAACGCCACCAGGCCGACACCATGCTTCTCCAGCTCGGCCGAGACGGCGCGGTCGAAGCTCTCGCGGTCGGGAAAACCCTTGTGCGGGAAGGCCGCTGTCGCGATGCCGGCATCCTGAGCGATCTTCAGCCCCTGCGCCGCGGCCACATTGCTCACCACTACGGCGATCTCTGCAGGATAGTCCGCCGCCTTTGCCGCCTCGATCAGCGCGGCCATGTTGCTGCCGCGCCCCGAGATCAGGATCCCGACCTTCAGCTTCGCCATAGGCTCTCGGCGTGATCGACCACGGAGTCGGCTTCGCTTTGCGGCGCGGTCTCGATGACGCCGACCGTGCACACGCTCTCGCCGGCGTCGGTCAGCGCCTTGGCGACCGTCGCCGCATCAGCGGCTGCGGTGACGACGATCATGCCGAGGCCGCAGTTGAACGTCCGCAGCATGTCGTCCGTCGGCACCTGGCCCACCTCGTGCAGCCAGCGGAACACGGCGGGCACCGACCATTGCCGCGCATCGAGGCGCGCGCGCATGCCGTCGGGCAGGCAGCGCGGTACGTTGCCCGGCAGCCCGCCGCCGGTGATGTGCGCCAGCCCCTTGATCGCGCCGGTTGCGCGCATCGCCGCCAGCAATGGCTTCACGTAGATGCGCGTCGGCTCGAGCAGCACCTGTCCGAGCGATCCCTTGGCGAACGGTGCGGCGGCGTCGTAGCCGAGGCCGCTGCGCGCCACGACCCGGCGCACCAGCGAAAAGCCGTTGGAATGCGCGCCGCTTGATGCCAGCCCGAGCACGACGTCGCCCGGCGCGATGTCGGTGCGCGGCAGCAGCGCGTCGCGTTCGGCGGCGCCGACCGAGAAGCCTGCGAGATCGTAATCGCCGTCGGCGTACATGCCGGGCATCTCCGCCGTCTCGCCGCCGACCAGCGCACAGCCCGCGCGCCGGCACCCTTCGGCGATGCCGGCGACGACGCGGCGGCCGGCCTCGACGTCGAGCTTGCCGCTGGCGTAGTAGTCGAGGAAGAACAGCGGCTCGGCGCCCTGGACCACGATGTCGTTGACACACATCGCGACGAGGTCGATGCCGACCGTGTCGGGAATGCCCGCTTCGATCGCGACCTTGAGCTTGGTGCCGACGCCGTCGGTGCCCGAGACGAGGATCGGATCCTTGAAGCCCGCGGCCTTGAGATCGAACAAGCCGCCGAAACCGCCCAGGCCGCCCATGACGCCGCGCCGATCCGTGCTGCGCGCCAACGGCTTGATGTGCTCGACCAATGCGTCGCCTGCGTCGATATCGACGCCGGCGTCCTTGTAGGTGAGGGGCGGGCTGTTGTGGCCTTGTTTGCTCAAGCCGGGCTCATTCGTGCTAGATAGGTGGCCGCGAACATAACCAAAAACCGGACCCCCGCAATGCCGCCAGTCCGCTGGTTTTCCACGATCTTCGTTGCCCTGCTGACGGCTTTCTCCTTGTGCGGTGGCGCATGGGCCCAGGCAAGCAACACCTATACCGTGACCGGCGTCGACGTCGACGTGACGGCGCCCGACGCCGTGCAGGCGCGCCAGCAGGGTATCGCCGAAGCGCGCCGCAAGGCGGCCAAGATGCTGGTCGACCGGGTCGTGTCGCCGGAAGACCGCGCCCGCGTCAGTTTGCCCAACGATGCCAGCCTCGAAGGCATGGTGCGCGGCATCGAGTTCGTGCGCGAGCGTTCCGCGCCCGGCCGCTACATCGCCACATTGAACGTCGTATTCCAGCCCGACCCCGTGAAGGCCTGGCTCGGCCAGGCCGGCGTCAAGATCGCCGAGACGGTGTCGCGGGCTGCGCTGGTCATCCCGCTGTGGAAGGGCAAAGCGGGGGTCGAGCCGCTCGACGATCGCAATGCCTGGCGCGAGGCGTGGCGGGCGCTCGACACCGCCGGCAGCGCGGTGCCGGTGACGGTGCTGCGCGGCGACCAGCTCGACCAGAACGCCGTGACCGCCGAGGAGCTCTATGTCGGCGACGTCTCGGCACTCGCCCGGCTGAACGAGCGCTATCGCGCACCGACCATCGTCGTGGCGATCGTCGAGGGCGACAAGGACAGTGGGCCGCTCACTGTCGGCGGCCTGCGCTACGATGCGCAGACCGGCGCGCGCAGCGAGATCCCGCGCACGACGGTGCCCGACTCGGCCCAGCTCGCCACTGCGGCCAAGCAGATCCACCAGAAGATGGACGAGCAGTGGCGCAGCGTCGCCACGGTACGCCGCGATTCGCAGGACACGATCGACGTCTACGTGCCGATCCGGGCGCTGGGCGACTGGGTGCAGGTGCGCCAGCGGTTGGGCGGCGTGCCGGCGCTTAAAAGCATCGTCGTGCGCCAGCTCGAATCCGATCGCGCCGAGCTCAGGCTGGAATATTTCGGCACCACCGACGAGCTGCAGAGAACCCTGGCCTCGGCTGGGCTGGCGCTCGACAAGGAAGCCGACAAGTGGCGATTGCAGGTACGCTGATTGTCGTACGCGGGGGCTGACCGATGACCGTGACCAGCCAGCCCACACGCTGGCGCTTCTGGGTGGCGATGGCCGCCCTCTTCCTGGTAACGCTGTGGCTGCTGAACGACATCCTGCTGCCGTTCGTGGTCGGCATCGTCGTCGCCTACTTCCTCGATCCGGTGGTTGTCCGCCTGCAGCGGCTTCGCATGTCGCGCACCTGGGCGACCACCGCCGTGACGATCGTTGCCGTGCTCCTCACCATCGGCGTGGCGATGGCGATCCTGCCGCCGTTGTTCGCCCAGCTTCAGTCGCTGGTCGTCAGCCTGCCTGACTACACGGTCAAGCTGGCGGCCCGCGTCATGCCGCTGGTCGACCCGATCCGCGAGCGGCTCAATCTGCCGCCGCTCAGCCTGCAGGAGCTGCAGAGCGAGGTGGCCCAGCGCGCCGGCCAGGTGTTGACGGTCGCAGGCGCCGTAGCCGGCAAGCTGGCGCAGGGTGGCCTCGCCATCTTCAACCTGCTGGCGCTCTTGTTCCTGACGCCGGTCGTCACCTTCTACCTGCTGCGCGACTGGGAGAGGCTGGTCGACGCGATCGACGGCGCCCTGCCGCGCGACCATGCCGCCACGATCCGCAAGCTCGCCCACGAATCCAATGCCGCCATTGCCGGCTACGTGCGTGGCCAGGCCCTGGTCTGCATCACGCTCGGCACGATCTACGCCATCGGCCTGTCGCTGGTCGGCCTGCAGTTCGGCCTGGTCATCGGCCTGATCGCCGGCGCCATCTCGTTCATCCCGTTCGTCGGCACCTTCGTCGGCGCGGTGATGGCGCTGGGCATGGCGCTGGTGCAGTTCCCGCCCGACTGGATCGGCGTCGTGAAGGTCGCGGTCGTGTTCCTGGTCGGACAGATGCTCGAGGGCAACGTCCTGTCGCCCAAGCTGGTCGGCGACAGGGTGGGGCTGCACCCGGTGTGGATCATGTTCGCGTTGCTGGCCGGCGGCGCGCTGTTCGGCTTCGTGGGCGTGCTGATCGCCGTGCCGGTGGCGGCCGTGGTCGGCGTGCTGGTGCGTCACCTCATCGCCCGCTATCGCGACAGCCAATACTATCGCGGCGCCGACGCCGCTTGAGCAAATGGCTCGCCAGCTCACTTTCGACCTCGCCCTGCCGCCACCGACCTATGCCCGCGAGGACTTCGTCGTGGCCGACGGCAATCGCGAGGCGCTGGCCTGGATCGATCGCTGGCCCGATTGGCCGGCGCCCGCCCTGGCGCTGGGCGGCCCGCCGGGCTGCGGCAAGACCCATCTCTTGCGCATCTGGGCGGCCCGCGCTGGCGCACGGGTGATCGAGGGCAGCGACCTCGAGGGCAAGAGCGTCGCTGACCTGTCGGAGATGATCGCGGCATCGCCCACGATCGCGATCGACGATGCTGGCCGCGCGCCCGAGCGCGCGCTGTTCCACCTCTACAATCTCGCCCGCGAGCACCGCGGCCATCTGCTGCTGGCCGCAGAAGCGCTGCCGGCGCATTGGCGGATCACCTTGCCCGATCTCGCCTCGCGGCTGCGCGCCGCGCCGGCCGTCGCCGTGGCCGCGCCCGATGACGAACTGCTGGGCTCGATCATCCTGAAGCAGCTCGCCGATCGGCAATTGCACGCCGCGCCCGGCGTCGTGCACTATCTGGTGTCGCACATGGAGCGCTCCGCCGAAGCGGCGCGCCGCGTGGTCGCGGCGCTCGACCGGCGCGCGCTGGCCGAGCGTCGCGAGATCGACCGAAGGCTCGCGGCCGACGTGGTGGCCGAGTTATCGGGGAGGGAACAAGAATGAGAAGCATGTTGCTGGTGGCGTTGCTTGGCATCCTGGCGTCGAGTGCCTCGGCCCAGCAGGGGTCGGTGATGGGCACTTGGCTGACGGCATCGGGCAAGGCGCAGGTCCGCATCGCGCTGTGCCCCGATCCGAAGAGCGGGGCGATCTGCGGCACCATCGTCGGCCTGAACGAGCCACGAGGCCCCGACGGCACTGTCGTCGCGCCCGACGTGGCGACCGACTGGCGCAATACCGATCCGGCATTGCGCAGCCGCAAGGTCCTGGGCATGCCGCTGATCTGGGGTTTTAAGAAGACGTCCGACCCCAATACCTTCGAGGACGGCCAGATCTACAATGGCGAGAACGGCAAGATCTACAGTGCCAACATCAGTCTTCAGCCGGACGGCAAGCTGCGGCTGCGCGGCTATGTCGGCTCGCCGATGTTCGGCGAAATGCAGCTTTGGACTCGCGTGAACTAAGGGAGCCACACATACCACCTCACCCTGAGGAGCGCACGCAGTGCGCGTCTCGAAGGGTGGGCTACATCGAGGCAGGTTGCCCACCCTTCGAGACGCGACCCTTCGGGTCGCTCCTCAGGGTGAGGCCGTCATTTTCTGAAAGGGAGCGAAGCGATGGACATGGGCATCAAGGGCCGCAAGGCGATCGTCTGCGCGGCGAGCAAGGGACTGGGCAAGGGCTGCGCCATGGCGCTGGCGGAGGAAGGCGTCGATCTGGTGATCAACGCGCGCACCAAGGCCGAACTCGAGGCGACGGCGGAGGAGATCCGCAAGAAGCACGGCGTGAAGGTGACGCCGATCGCCGTTGACGTGACGACGGACGCCGGCCGCAAGCAGGTGCTCGCCGCCTGTCCCGAGCCCGACATCATCATCAACAACGCCGGCGGCCCGCCGCCCGGCGATTTCCGCGACTGGGATCGCGACGCCTGGATCAAGGCGATCGACGCCAACATGCTGACGCCCATCGAGTTCATCAAGGCGTCGGTCGACGGCATGATGAAGAGGGGTTTCGGGCGCATCGTGAACATCACCTCGAGCTCGGTGAAGGCGCCGATCGACATCCTCGGTCTCAGCAACGGCGCGCGCAGCGGCCTCACCGGTTTCGTGGCGGGCGTGGCCCGCGTCACGGTGCGCCGTGGCGTCACCATCAACGGCCTGCTGCCGGGACCGTTCGACACCGACCGACTGCGCGGCACCTACAAGGCCCGCGCCGCCAAGAGCGGCAAGAGCTACGAGGAAGAATTCCAGGCGGGCGCCAAGATGAATCCGGCCGGCCGCTTCGGCACGCCGGAGGAATTCGGCGCCGCCTGCGCCTTCCTGTGCAGCGTCCATGCGAGCTACATCACCGGCCAGAACCTGCTGATGGACGGCGGGCAGTATCCTGGGACGTACTGATCTTGGGAGCGCGGGCCTCTGGCCCGCTCACGGTCATGCTCTTCCGGACCGCGCGCGTCTCGCGCGCCTCATGAGCGCGCGGGGACGCGCGCGGTCCAAAAGACCATGAGCGGGCCAGAGGCCCGCGCTCCCATGAGATCACGTCACTGCAAGGTCGCGGGGGCGGACGAAGTCTAAAAGCTTGGCTGAGCCGACCGTGAGGTCGCTCCAGGGGCCGTCCGGCACGTTCAGGACGGCCAGCGCCCCGGTCGGGAATTTCTCCCGCAGGGCGGCCAGGGGCCCGGACGGGCCGCTGCCGGCCAGATCGGCGGCCAGCTGGCCGATGCCGTCATTGTGGCCGATCAGGAGGACCGTCGGCACGCCGTCGGCCACGGCCCGGATATGGGCCAGCAGGACGTCCTCCGAGGCGAGGTACAGGCCGTTCTCCAGCGAAATCGGCGGCGCGGGGGCTCCGAGCCGCTTCACGAGCGGCGCCAGCGTCTGGCGCGTCCGCATGGCCGTGGAGCACAGGATCAGGTCGGGGCGGGGCCCCTGGCGGGCAATGTGGTCGGCCATGGCCTTGGCCGCCCGCTCGCCGCGGCCGTTCAGGGGGCGATCGTGGTCGTCCAGCCGGGGGTCGCTCCAGGCCGATTTCGCATGCCGCAGGAGAAGCAGGGTCTTCACGGGCTGATCCGCGGAAAATCCTTGTGAAACAATGCTTTAGTGAAATGCCATGACACCGTCATGACGAGGGTTTACCGTTTCTCGATGGATGCCCTCAATTCAACAACCAACGAACCAGCATCTGGCCTCGAAATAGCACCCGACAGCCCGCGACGCTTCATCAATCGTGAACTGTCGTGGCTGACCTTCAACATGCGGGTGCTCGAGGAGGCCAGCAACAAGCGCCAGCCGCTGCTGGAGCGCGTGCGCTTCCTGTCGATCTCGGCCGACAACCTCGATGAATTCTACATGGTCCGGGTGGCCGGCCTGGTCGACATGCTGCAGACCCGCTCGACCTTGCTTAGCGACGACGGCATGAGTGCGGCCGAGCAGCTCGTCGCCATCCGCGAGCGCGCCTCGACCCTGATGGCCCGCCAGCAGGAGGTCTGGGCCAACCTGCAGGAGGAGCTGCGCGGCGCTGGCATCGCCGTCGTCGATCCTTCCGAGCTCACCGACGGCGAGCGCACCTGGCTCGACCAGTATTTCATCGACCAGGTCTTCCCGATCCTGACGCCGCTTGCCATCGATCCGGCGCATCCCTTTCCCTTCATCCCCAACGGCGGCTTCTCGACCATCCTGAAGCTGCAGCGCAAGGACGACCGGCGGCCGCTGATGGCGCTGCTGCCGCTGCCGCCGCAGGTCGACCGCTTCGTGCGCCTGCCCGGCTCGGCGATCCGTTTCCTGTCGCTGGAAGACCTTGTCGACATCTACCTGCCGCGCCTGTTCCCGGGCTACGAGGTGATCGAGCGCGCGGTCTTCCGCGTCATCCGCGACAGCGACGTCGAGATCAACGAGGAAGCCGAGGATCTGGTGCTGCTCTATGAGAGCGCCCTGAAGCGTCGCCGCCGCGGCGACCTGATCTCGATCTCGGTCAACAGCGCCATGCCCGCCGAGCTGCGCGACTTCCTGTTCGACCAGCTGGAGATCCCGGCCCAGACCCCGACCGTTCACGTCTTCCATCTCGACCTCATGCTCAACATCGGCGATGTGAAGGCGTTGATCATCGACGACCGGCGGGATCTCCAGTTCGAGCCCTATGCCGTGCGCTTTCCCGAACGCATCCGCGACTTCGGCGGCGACTGCTTCGCCGCCATCCGCGCCAAGGACATCGTCGTCCATCATCCCTACGAGAGCTTCGACGTCGTGGTGCAGTTCCTGCGCCAGGCGGCGCGCGATCCGGCCGTGGTGGCGATCAAGCAGACGCTCTACCGCACGTCGGCCGATTCGCCGATCGTCAAGGAGCTGATCGCGGCGGCCGAGGCCGGCAAGACGGTGACGGCGCTGGTCGAGCTCAAGGCGCGCTTCGACGAGGAGGCGAACATCCGCTGGGCGCGCGACCTCGAACGGGCGGGCGTGCAGGTCGTCTACGGCTTCATCGACCTGAAAACCCACGCCAAGGTCTCGATGGTGGTCCGCCGCGAGGCCCAGGTCACGCGGACCTACGTGCATTTCGGCACCGGCAACTATCACCCGATCACCGCCCGCATCTATACCGACCTGTCGTTCTTCACCTGTGATCCGGCGATGTGCCGCGACGCCGCGCGCCTGTTCAACTACATGACAGGCTACGCCCGGCCCGAGCGGATGGAGAAGATCTCCTTTGCGCCGGTGACGCTCCGGCCCGACCTCTACAGCCTGATCGATGCCGAGATCGACAATGCCAAGGCCGGCCGTCACGCCGCGATCTGGGCCAAGCTCAACTCGCTGGTCGATGGCAAGCTGATCGACCGGCTCTATGCCGCGTCGCAGGCCGGCGTGCAGATCGATCTCGTGGTTCGCGGCATCTGCTGCCTCAGGCCGGGCGTGCCGGGGCTCAGCGAGCACATCCGCGTCAAGAGCATGATCGGACGCTTCCTCGAGCATGCCCGTATCGTCTGCTTCGGCAACGGCAAGCCTCTGCCGTCGCCCGACGCCAAGGTCTTCCTCTCGTCGGCCGACTGGATGCCACGCAACCTCGACCGCCGCGTCGAGCTGCTCTGCCCGGTCGAGAACCCGACAGTGCATGAGCAGGTGCTGGACCAGATCATGGTCGCCAACCTCAAGGACGACGCCCAGAGCTGGATCATGGCGCCCGACGGCTCCTACAGCCGCCCGCCGATCGGCAAGGAACCTTTCATCGCGCACCACTATTTCATGACCAACCCGTCGCTTTCGGGCCGTGGCAGCGCGCTGAAACTGAGCGGCGCCGTGCCGCGTCTGGTGCTGAGCTCCTGAACTTGCGTTCATGCTGGACGTAGTGGCGTCCGCGGCGCGTGGTCGCGCCCGAATCGCCAATGCAATCCCGCGCGGTTTCGGCTAGAGGGACGCGCATGGACGGCGAGACAACCGTGGGCCCGGGGGCGGACAGCGCCCTGGGCAAGGGCCGCGTCGGCATCATCGACGTCGGCTCGAATTCGATCCGCCTCGTCGTCTATGAGCGCGCGAGCCGCGCGCCGCTGCCGGTGTTCAACGAAAAGGTGCTGTGCGGCTTGGCGCGCGGCCTGGACGCCACCGGCCGCCTCAATCCCGAAGGCGTCGAGATGGCGCTGGCCAACATCGACCGCTTCACCACGCTCGCCCACAACATGAAGGTGACGTCGCTCGACCTGCTGGCCACCGCGGCGGTGCGCGACGCGGCCGACGGCGCGGATTTCATGCGCGAGCTGGCGAGCCGGCCCGGCATCAAGCCGCATATCGTAAGCGGCCAGGACGAAGCGCGCTTCTCGGGCTACGGCGTGATCTGCGGCATGCCCGACGCCTCGGGCGTGATGGGCGACCTGGGCGGTGGCAGCCTCGAACTGGTCGCGGTCGGGCAGGGCAGGCTCG
Organism: Reyranella sp.; assembly: GCA_021732285.1. Lineage (GTDB taxonomy): Bacteria > Pseudomonadota > Alphaproteobacteria > Reyranellales > Reyranellaceae > Reyranella. Next base: position 10,470 of record JAKFVH010000083.1, read on the forward strand.
GCAACTCCAGCACGCTCCCCGTAGGCCCGCTCCGGCTGATGTCCTCGGGCAAGGGCGATCCCAAGAAGACCGTCGTCGACGCCATCGAGAACGTGCGCTGGCTGCGCGAGGAGACCGGCAAGACCTTCTATGCCGTGGGCGGCGCCTGGCGTTCCTTCGCCCGCCTGCACATGGAGCAGGCGGGCTACCCGCTGCACATCATCCATCACTACGACATCTCGGCCGAGGAGGCGCGCGCGGTGGCGCGCCTGATCGCCGTGCAGAGCGCCAAGTCGCTGGAGAAAATGCCGGGCGTGTCGCGCCGGCGCGTCGACACCCTGCCGCTCGCCTGCCTGGCGCTCGACCGGCTGCTGGCGGCGCTCAAGCCGCGCAACGTGGTGTTCTCCGCATTTGGCCTGCGCGAAGGTTTCTACTATTCGCGCCTCAGCGAGGGCGAGCGTGCACGCCATCCGCTGATCGCCTTCGCCGAGGAGCAAGGTGCCGACTGGCGGCGTTTCGACCTGGCGCCGACGGAGATCTTCGACTGGCTGAGCCCGGTGTTCGTGGGCGAAAGCGAGACGGACCGCGTCCTGCGCACGGCCGCCTGCCATCTCAGCGACATCTCGTGGAACGACCATCCCGACTATCGCGCCGAGCAGGCCTATATCCGCGTGCTGCACCTGCCGGCGCCGGGCATGAGCCATCGCGAACGCGCCGTGCTCGCGATGGCGCTCTCCTATCGCTACAAGAGCGATCCCAAGGCGGCGATGCTCGACACCGCGCTGCATCTCACCGACGGCAGGAGCCGCACCTACGCCCGCCGCCTCGGCGCCTGCCTCAGGCTGGCCTACAATCTGAGCGGTGGCGCACCCGGGCTGCTGCCGCAGGTCCAGCTCCGCCGCACCGACCGGCAGCTGCGCCTGCTCGTGCCGTCCGGCGCCAAGGGCAGCCTGGGCGACGTGACGGCGCGTCGCCTGGAGAGCGCCGCCGAGGCGTTCGATCTGGAGCCGGTGATCGTCACGAGTTGATGGGAGCGCGGACCTCCGGCCGGCTCATGGTCATGATCTTCCGGACCGCGCGCCTCCTGGCGCGCTCATGAGCGAGCAAGCGAGTAGGTCGCGGTAGACCGCGACCCGGCTCGCGGTCCGGAAGAGCATGAGCGGGCCGGAGGCCAGCGCTCCCACTCATCCTTCCTTTGCGAGCGGGATCAGCTTGGGCTGATCGCCGGAGAGCGCCAGGGCCAGCTTGCCTTCGATCAGGTTCACGGCGTCGGAGCCGAAGATCTCGCGCCGCCAGCCGCTCAGCGCATGGACGTCGCGCTTGCCCGCGGCCAGCCGGTCGAGCTCGTCGGCGCTGGCGACCAGCCGCGCTGCCACGCCCGCTTCCTCCGCCTTGAGCCGCAGCAGCGTGCGCAGCAGGTCGACGACGGCGCCCGGAGCCCGCAGCTGCTCCGGCGCCCGGTCGCGTACCGGCAGCTCGGCGTCCGGCACCTTGCGCGCCTTCTCGATCGCCTCCAGGAGCTCGCGGCCCTGCCAGCCCTCGGCGAAGCCGCGGCCGAGCCCACGCGTCATGGCGAGCTCCTCGGTGCTCTTGGGCGCGTGGCTGGCGATCTCGAGCAGCTGCTCGTCGCGCAGCAGGCGCTGGCGCGGAATGTCGATGCGCTGGGCGGTGCGCTCGCGCCACGCCGCCACTTCCTTCAGCGTGCCCAGCAGCCGGGGCGAGGCGCCGCGCGGCTTCAGCCGGCGCCACGCCTGCTCGGGATCGACGCGGTAGGTGCCGGGTTCGTTCAGCACAGCCATCTCCTCGGCGATCCAGGAGAAGCGGCCGGTCTTGTCGAGCTGCCGCTTCAGCTTCTCATAGACCATGCGGAGATGGGTGACGTCGGACAGCGCATAGGAGATCTGCCGCTCGCTGAGCGGGCGGCGGCTCCAGTCGGTGAAGCGGCTCGACTTGTCGATCTTGGCCTTGGCGAGCTTGGTGGCGAGCGATTCGTAGGAGGCGGCCTCGCCATGGCCGCACACCATCGCCGCCACCTGGGTATCGAACAGGGGCTGCGGCACCTTGTTCATGCGCAGGTAGAAGATTTCCAGGTCCTGGCGCGCGGCGTGAAAGACCTTCAGGACCTTGGGGTTGGCCATCAGCTCGTCGAGCGGGGCGAGGTCGATGCCGTCGGCCAGGGCGTCGATCGCGGCCGCGTCGTCGGGCCCCGCCACCTGCGCCAGGCAGAGCTTGGGCCAATAGGTCCGCTCACGCATGAACTCGGTGTCGACGGCGATGAATTCGGTGTCGGCCAGGGACTTGCAGAAGGCCGCCAATTCGTCGGTCGTGGTGATGAGCTTCATTAGAGCGATCTATAGACCCGGGAATGGCGAGGGGCAAAGGTGACGCAACTACAGCGATTTTCGAGATATGGAGCCGCTTGCGGCTCCATATCTCGGAAATGCGCGCTCGGGTGATCGTGCTGCCACAGGGCACATTCCGTCCGGCTGATTCCAGCCGGACGGAATGTGCTCTAGGCCCGCTTTTCCGGCCATTTGCTTGACTTGGCCGAGCATTCCGTGCCTTTTGCCGCCCCGTAAAACCCCGGAAAATGCGTGATGTCTTCCGTCTACCGAACCCATACGTGCGGCCAGTTGCGGCCCGAGCATG
>JAKFVH010000105.1 GCA_021732285.1 Reyranella sp.
GCCGTGAGCTTGGCAATGAAGCCTGTCGGTAAGCCGGATGCGGGAGATCCGCACGTCCGGTTTGATGAGCGGGGACGGGAGACGGAGCGACTTCAGCGTCGACACCGCGCCCGTCCTCGACTCTACCGCGCTCATGAGGCGCGCGGGACGCGCGCGGTCCGGAAGACTCATGACTCGATTCATGAGCGGCTCATGAAAAAGGCGGCGCGACGTTGCCGTCGGCCGCCTTTCAGCTCGTTTCGTGCCAGGTCCGCCGTTAGGCGACCTTCTGCAGAACGCTGTTCAGCTTCTGCGTGGCCACGTCCTTGTCGATGCGCTCGACGGCCGCCAGCTCGCGCGCCAGCCGGTCCAGCGCCGCCTCGTAGATCTGGCGCTCGCTGTAGGACTGGTCGGGCTGGCCGGCATTGCGATGCAGGTCGCGCACGACTTCGGCGATCGACACCGGGTCACCGGAGTTGATCTTGGCTTCGTATTCCTGCGCCCGGCGGTTCCACATGGCGCGGCTGACGCGGCTGCGGCCCTTCAGGGTCACCAGCGCGTTCTCCATGATCTTGCGCGAGCTGAGCTTGCGCAGGCCGGAAATCTTCGCCTTCGCAACCGGAACGCGCAGCATCATGCGCTCCTGCTCGAACGAGATGACGAACAGGTCGAGCTTGTGCCCGGCGATCTCCTTCGCCTCGATATCGATCACACGACCGACACCGTGCGTCGGGTAGACCACGAAATCGCCCTTCTCGAAGGCAAACTCCTTCGCCTTGGCCGCAATCTTCTTCGGCTTGGCCATGTCTTCCTCAATTCCCTTCACGTCCTACCCCGCGCTGAAGCGATACCGCGACCCACCGCTCACGCCCCCTTGCGTGTCGGCCCGATGCCGGGTATCCGTGAGTTGTTTTCGGATACCTACCAGGACACCGAGCCAGCGGCGGTCCGACCTGGGACCGCTCCCGACGGGACCTTTATATCAGAGATTTGGGTCAGAGTCGCGAGCGATGTTGCATTTCGGCAACGGTCTGCCCATGCAACAGTTGCATGACTGTCGCAAAAGATGCGTCAGAGGGTCAAAAAGCGACTATTCCTAGCGCGCGCCAGGCTTGTCCGAGAAATACTTTTCAAACTTGTCTTTTTCGTCCTTAAAATTATCTGCGTCGGCCGGCGCCTCACCCTTGCGGGTGATGTTCGGCCAGCTGGTCGACAGGCTGCGATTGAGCTCCAGCCACTTCTCCAGGCCCTTCTCGGTGTCGGGCAGGATGGCGTTGGGCGGGCACTCCGGTTCGCAGACGCCGCAATCGATGCATTCGTCCGGATTGATGACCAGCATGTTCTCGCCCTCGTAGAAGCAGTCCACGGGGCAGACTTCGACGCAGTCCATGTACTTGCACTTGATGCAAGCCTCGGTCACGACATAGGTCATCAAACGCTCCTAAGCGGCGGCGTGCTTAACGCGCTGAACCGGCGTGCGCAAGATGGCACCGGCAGCCCGCGCAAATCAGCCGCCGTCAATTTCGTCATACAACGCGCGCGCCTCCGGAGCGGGGCCGCGACGCTCGCCCAGGGCCACGATGCGCACCACACGCACCCGCGGCCCCAGCGCGAAGGTCAGCACCATGCCGGGCGCCACGGTGGCATGGGGCTTGTCGACGACGCGGCCGTCGATGCGGCAGCGCGACTTCTCGATGAAGCGCGTGGCCAGGCTGCGGGACTTGAAGAAGCGCGCCTGCCACAGCCACTTGTCGAGCCGCATCGCGCCTTAGGCTCTTACTTCTTTCCGCCGAGCTTGAGCTCAAGCAGCTTGGCGAACGGCGAATCGGCCGCAGCGTCACCCTTCTTCTCGGTGGTGGCGTAGAGGCGCAGCGCCGGCCCGCCGCTGTCGCGGCGCGGCGGCCGCGGCCCGCGACGGTCCTCGCGCGGCCGATCCTCTCGTGGCCGATCTTCTCGCGAACTGGCACTTGGCGGACGATCGTTTTGCCGCTCCTTGTCGGGTGGGCCGCCGGGAGGGCCATCGCGCCGGCGCTCGTCCTTGTTGCGCTCAGGACGCGGCGAATCGGCGAAGAACTGCCGCTCGTTCGGCCGCTCGGGCCGCTGGCGACGTTGCTGATCGCGCTGCTGCCGCTGCTGCTGGCGCTGACGCTCGCGCTGCTCCTCGCGCTCGCGCACGAAGCGCGGCTTGACCGAGAAGGCGTAGAGCGGCCCGTGCTCTTCCGTCGGCGGATGGACACGGTAGCCGAGCCCACGCAGCACGTTGGCCATCTCGGGCTCCGAACAGCCGACCAGGGACATCATCTGCGGCGTCGCCCGGAACCAACCGGGCGGCAGCGGACGCGGGCCCGTCTTCTTGGCCTCGTCAGGCTTGGCCTCGTCAGGCTTGGCCTCGTCAGGCTTGGCATCGTCGGCGACCGGCGCCGGCTGCTCGGCCGAAGTCTCTTCCGGCTTGGCTTCTGCGGGCGCCTCTTCGGCCTTGGTCTCTTCGATCGTGGCTTCTTCGGCGGCTGGGGTCTCGGCGGCGGTTTCTTCGGCCTGCACCGGCTCGCTCACGGCCTCGACCGGCGTCGCCGCCGCTTCTTCGGCGGCGACCTCGGCGACGGGCTCGGCCGGCGTGGGCTCGCTCTCGCCAAATGCCGCAGCGACGATCGCCCATTCGCTGATCTCGTCCGTCGAGGGGGCGGCAGCAACGGCTGTCGCAGCCGGCTCGGAATCAGGCTTCTTTTGTTGCGGTTGCTGTTGCGCCCGGCGCGCCGCCTCGCGGCTTTCGCGTACGGCATGGCGCGCCATGGCCGCCAGGCGCTCGACCATGTCGGCGCGGATGGCGTGGTCGCCCAATGGCAGATAGCCGATGGTGGCGTAGAACTCGCGCGGCGCGCCTTGCGGCAGGTCCATCGAGGTGCGGCCCTCGGCCGGCAGCGGCGGGATGGTCTCGCGATTGTTCGCGACCATCCAGAGCCCCGCGCGCAGCCGGATCGGCACCGGCTTCAGCATGCTCGGGAAGTAGAGCGAGTAGACGCCGACCCGCACGCCGAGACGCGCCAGCGCCTTGCGGTCCTCTTCGTTGAGCTGGGTGAGCTGGTCCTCGATCGGCCGGCGCGCCAGCACGCCGAGACCCTCGCACAGCTGGAAGATGATGCCGCGTGCGCCGGCCGGCAGCTCCGCCGTGACGCGGGCATCCATCAGCTCGCTGAGGCCGAGCCGAATGCGCGTCTCGACCCAGGTGGCGGCGCGCTTGCGCACGTCCTCGCGCGCCGGTCCGTCCAAAAGGTCGGACGGCAGCGCCTCGACCTTGGGCGCCAGGATGTCGCCGCTCGGCAGCAGGCGTGCGACCGGTCCGCCGCCCCAGCAGATGCGCAACTGCGAATCGAACACCAGCTCGCCGTCGGGCGAATTGGTGAAGGCCTGCAGGCGCACGGGCAGATCCTGGCGCAGCGCGCGCAACGCGGCGCTCAGCACAGCCTTCTGGTCGGCATGCCCCTCGGTCGTGTCTGGCACGAAGCGGAACCCCTCGATGCGGCCGAGATGCTCTCCTTCGACCGACACCTCGCCCGCCGCAGCGACCGACGACGTCATTTCACCCTCATCGCGCAATCTTCGTACAAGCAGGGCCGCCCGTCTATCGACAAACCTTTGCGTCAAACGCTGGTGCAATACGTCAGAAAGCTTGTCTTCGATAGAGCGCGTCCGCTCCTGCCAATGCACTGAACGCTGAATCCAGTCCGGACGATGCGAAATATAAGTCCATGTCCGCACATGGGCGATTCTCGCCATCAAAGTATCGATGTCGCCGTCATAGTGCTCCAGGCGCTTGATGTGGCTGTCGATCCAGTCCTCGGGCAGCCGCTCGCCGCCCTGGGTCAGATGCTCGAAGAGGTGGCCCAGCAGCTGGGTGTGCTCTTCCGTCATGGTCTTGCGGAAATCGGGCACCTGGCACACTTCCCAGAGCAGTTTTACGCGCTGCGGCGTGCGCAGCCGCGGCAGGAACTCCGAGCGGGTCGACAGGGTCTGCAGGGCGAGCTGATCGTCCTGTTCGCGAACCCTCTGCAGGGCGGCATGGTCCGGTGGCCGGTTGAGCGAGGCGATCAGGGCCGGCACGGAATGGAAATGCAGCTCGCTGTTGCGCCATTGCACGTCGCGCAGCGGATCGAAGCGATGGTTCTCGATGGCCTCGACCACCTCGGGCTCGAGCCCGCCCACTTCGGCGGTGGTGCCGAAGGTGCCGTCGTTCATGTGGCGGCCGGCGCGGCCGGCGATCTGCGCCAATTCTACACTGCGCAGCGGGCGCAGCGTGCGGCCGTCATATTTGCGCAGCGAGGCGAACCAGACGTGGTTCACGTCCATGTTGAGGCCCATGCCGATGGCGTCGGTCGCCACCAGGTAGTCGACCTCGCCCGACTGGAACATGTCGACCTGGGCGTTGCGCGTGCGCGGGCTCAAGGCGCCCATCACGATCGCCGTGCCGCCGCGCTGGCGGCGGATGAGCTCGGCGATGGCGTAGACCTCGCTCGCCGAGAAGCCGACCACGGCGGAGCGCCGCGGCAGGCGCGTCGCCTTCTTCGGCCCGGCATAGGCGAGCTTGGAGAAGCGCGGCCGCGCCACGATGTCGATGTCGGGCAAGAGGCGATTGAGCACCGGCCGGATGGTGTCGGCGCCCAGCAGCATGGTTTCGTGCGTGCCGCGTGCGTGCAGGACCCGGTCGGTGAAGAAATGGCCGCGCTCGGGGTCGGCCGCCATCTGCACCTCGTCGACGGCCAGGAACGACACCTGACGGTCGAGCGGCATGGATTCGACGGTGCAGACGAAATAGCGCGCGCCGGGCGGGGCGATCTTCTCCTCGCCGGTGATCAGCGCCACCTGCGAGGCGCCCTTGACCTTGACGATGCGATCGTAGTTCTCGCGCGCCAGCAGGCGCAGCGGAAAGCCAATCATGCCCGACTCGTGGCCGAGCATGCGTTCGATGGCGAGGTAGGTCTTGCCGGTGTTCGTCGGCCCGAGGACGGCCGTCAACCGGCCGGCAGCGCTGGAAAGCGACATCGGCCCACCTTCGCGCGCGGCTGTGGCCGAAGCAACCCCCACCGGCGCTACGCACCACCTCCCCCATCAGATGGGGGAGGCCGGGAGGGGGTTATCCGGAGACCATCGGCTCCAGCTTGTTGCAGCCGATCACCGGCCCATGGTCGGCGTGCTGCACGAGCACGGCCGCGCCGAGGCCCGGTTGCAGGCCGGCATCGTCGATCGTCCAGCTGGCGGCCGCGCCGTCCCAGCGGCTCAGCACTTTCAGGCGGCGAACGATGTTGAAGTTCTCGAGCATGCGACCCTGGTTCTCGCCGCTCGCCACCGGCGTCGAATGGCGACGGTCGTAGATCGCCAGCGTGACGTCGGCAGGCTGCCCGTCGAGCGGGAAGGCCGCCAGCTTCACGGTGAGCGCGCCATTCTGGGTGCGCGACAATTCCGGCGTGGCACGCCTGGTCGAACGGCGCTGCGCCTCGGCCAGAAGTTTCTCGATGCCGGCGCGCTCGCGGCCGGTGTCGTGGCCGATGCCCTCGACCACCATCTCCGGCGTGTAGACATAGCGCTGCTTCAGTACGCGCGCGTAGGCGCGCTGGCGGTCGGTGGTGGCGCGCGTGGCGAACGCGTCCTTCCAGCCGATGTAGTCCCAGTAGTCGACATGGAACGACAGCGCGACGATGTCGGGCCGTTTGGCCAGCTGGCCGAGATAGGCATCGGCCGGCGGGCAGGAGCTGCAGCCCTGCGAGGTGAAGAGCTCGATCGCCCAGGGTCCTTCGGCCGCGGCCGGCGGCTTGGCCGTGGCGACGCGCGCAGCCGCGACCGCAACGCCCGCCGCCGCGGCGCCGCCGATCAGCAGGGACCGCCGTCCAGGACCCGAAAGTTTCGCCATGACGCAAAGATGCGCGCACGGCCCCCGTCCTGCCAATCAACAAACGGTTAGTCGGCGATCACGCGAGATCGCGCGCGCTGGACTCTCTTTAGGTAATATTATAACAATTCCTATCATGCATGAGCCCGTCTCGCCCGGCACCCAGCTGCTCGCCATGAGTGCGCCCGCTCGCATCGCGGCTGCACTTGGCGTGTCGGCCTTGCTGTGGCTCGCCGCCTGGTGGGCGCTGTGAACGCGGCCCTGCGCCTGGTGAACCTGACGGTGAGCTACGACCGTCATCCGGCGGTGCATCATGTGTCGGCGGAAATTCCGGCAGCCGAGATGACGGCGATCGTGGGGCCCAACGGCGCCGGCAAGAGCACGCTGCTGAAGGCTCTGCTCGGCCTTGCGCCGCATATCGAGGGCCGCATCGAATCGACGGCCAAGCGCATCGCCTATCTGCCGCAGCAGGCCGAGATCGATCGCTCCTTCCCGATCTCGGTGTTCGACACCGTGCTGCTCGGCCGCTGGTCGCGCTTCGGCGGCTTCGGTGCGGCCAAGCATGTCGACATCCACGATGCGCAGCATGCCATCGAGGCGGTCGGCCTGTCGGGCTTCGAGCGCCGGCCGATCGACACGCTGTCGGTCGGACAGTTCCAGCGCGTGCTGTTCGCGCGCCTGCTTCTGCAGGACGCCGATCTCGTGCTGCTGGACGAACCGTTTGCCGCCATCGATTCCAAGACCGTCAACGACCTCATGGCCGTGATCCAGCGCTGGCGCGCCGAGCAGCGCACGGTGATCGCGGTCCTGCACGATCTCGACCAGGTGCGGCGCGACTTCCCCAACACGATCCTGATGGCGCGCGAGCTGGTCGATGCCGGCCCGACCGCGCGCGTGCTGTCGGCCGAAAACCTGCTGCGCGCCCGCGCCATGGCCGAGGCCTGGGACGAGCACGCCGACGCCTGCGACGTGCCGATGAAGTTGACGGCGTGACAACACCACGCCGTCATCCCGACCGGAGCGAAGCGAAGTCGAGGGACCTCCTCTTGGCTGCCGGTGAAAAAGAACAGGTCCCTCCGCTGCGCGCTTCGCGCTCCGGTCGGGATGACGGTTGGTCGTGATCTACGAATACCTGATCGCGCCGTTCGCGGACTTCGGCTTCATGCGCCGCGCCCTGGTGGCCAGCCTGGCGCTGTCGGTCGGCGGCTCGGCGATCGGCGTGTTCCTGATCTTGCGCCGCATGAGCCTGATGGGTGATGCGCTTGCCCATTCCCTGCTGCCCGGCGCGGCGCTGGGCTTCCTGCTGGGCGGCCTGTCATTGCCGGCCATGAGCCTCGGCGGCTTCCTGGCCGGCGTCGCCACCGCACTGATCTCCGGCGTGATCGCCCGCTTCTCCAGCATGCGCGAGGATGCGAGCTTCGCCGCGGCCTATCTCACGGCCATGGCGCTCGGCGTGCTGATCGTGTCGTTGCGCGGTTCGGCCGTCGACCTGATGAACATCCTGTTCGGCGCCATTTTAGCCGTCGACGAGACCGCGCTGGTGTTGGTCGTCTCGACGGCGACGCTGACCCTGGTCGGGCTCGCCGCCATCTACCGACCGCTGGTCGTCGAATGTTTCAACCCGGGCTTCCTTGCCGCCATGGGCATCCGGGGCTCGGTCTATCACTACCTGTTCCTGTCGCTTGCCGTGCTGAACATGGTGGCGGGCTTCCAGGCGCTCGGCACCTTGATGGCGCTCGGCCTGATCCTGCTGCCTGCCGTCGCCGCCTCGTTCTGGGCGCGCGAGGTGTGGTCGATGACTTTGGTCGCATCGCCGATGGCTTTTGCTTCGGCGCTCATTGGCCTGCTGGTGTCTTTCCATGCCGGACTGCCATCCGGCCCGGTGATCGTGCTGTTCGCGAGCCTGTTCTTCCTGGGCTCGCTGCTGCTCGGATCGCGCGCCTCCGTGCGTGCCCGCCTCTCGCATCCGGTGCACCTTCGGGGATAAGCTGCCGCAATGGCAGACATCGCATCGCCCGTCCCGGGCGTCACGCTCAAGACGACCAAGGTCAACAACATCGACATGCGCTACGCCGAGACCGGCAGCGGTCCGCTGGTGCTGTTCTGTCACGGCTGGCCGGAGAGCTGGTATTCGTGGCGCCATCAGCTGACGGGCGTGAGCGCCGCGGGTTTCCGCTGCGTGGCGCCCGACATGCGCGGCTATGGCGGCACGCAGGCGCCCGAGCCGATCGACCAGTACACGCTCTATCATCTCGTCGGCGACATGGCCGAGCTGGTGAAAGCCCTCAGCAAAGAGAATGGGGGCGAGACTCGCGCCGTCATCGTCGGCCACGACTGGGGCGCGCCGGTCGCCTGGCACGCCGCGCTGTGGCGACCTGATCTCTTTCCTGCCGTCTGCGCCATGAGCGTGCCCTACTCGCCGCCGGGCTATGTCGACGTGTTGAGCGCGCTGGAGAAGCTCGGCATCAACGACTTCTACCTGCAATACTTCCAGAAGCCCGGCGTGCCCGAGGCCGAGCTGCAGAAGGACATCAAGGGCGCGCTGCGCCGCATCTACTTCACGGCCGGCGGCGAGTTCGACGAGAAGGGCAAGGGCTTTGCGCGCCTCGGCGGCGGCGGGCTGCTCGACAACACCGTCGATCCGCCGACCCTGCCGCCGTGGCTGAGCGAGGCCGATCTCGCCTACTACGCCCAGGAATTCTCCCGCACCGGCTTTCGCGGCGGCCTGAACTGGTACCGCAATCTCCGGCGCAACTGGGAGCTGGGCGGCCCGTGGCGCGGCCAGCCGATCCGCCAGCCGTCGCTGTTCATCGCCGGCAGCCGCGACGGCGTGCTGCGCTTCCCGGCAGCGCAGGCCCAGCTCGACGCCTTCCCCAAGACCCTGCCCGGCCTGCGCGGCAGCCACATCCTCGACGGCGCCGGCCATTGGGTGCAGCAGGAGCGGCCAGGCGAGGTGAATGCCCTTCTCATCGCGTTTTTGAAGGGCCTGGCACCTTGATAAAGACGGCTGATCTTCCTATCTTCCTGGCATAGGAAGACAGGAAGAGAAATGGCGCTTAACATAAAGAGCCCTGAGACGGAGCGGGTCGTTCGCGAACTGGCCAAGCGCACCGGCTTGTCGATTACCGAAGCTGTGCATCAGGCTGCAGTGGAGAAGCTCCGGGCGATGACCGCCCAGCACGAAGCCCGCCTTGCTCAGATGACGCCGGCGCAGCGTGAAAAGCTGCGCCGGATCGAAGCGATCAGCAAAAGTGCCGCGGCGCTGCCGGTCCTCGACGACAGAACAGCCGATGAGATCATCGGCTATGACGACAAAGGCGTCTGGTGATCGTCGTCGATTCATCGGCAATCGTTGCGGTACTTCGTGGCGAAGCCGACGCACCGCTCTATGGGAGGGTTCTCGCGACGGCCGATGAAGTGCGCATGTCGGCTGTGACCGACTACGAACTCCGTATCGTCCTCGGTCGATACGGACCGGCCTTGGTCGAGCGCTATGATACCCTTATCGTCGAGATCGGAATCGTGATGGTGGACTTCGACCAGGTCGAATCGCTCAAGTCACATGAGGCTTATCGGCTCTTCGGCAAAGGAAACCACCCTGCTGGCCTCAACATGGGCGACTGCGTTGCCTACGCCCTGGCCAAAAGGCTCGACGCACCACTCCTGTTCAAGGGCAACGACTTCTCGCGCACGGACGTCCGCCGCGCGCTCTAGTCGGCCCGTGCGGCATGGCGCATACTCTGCGCCGCTTTTCGGAGGCGCCGAATGATCCGTCTTCTCAGCTTGGCTCTCGCCGTTCTGCTGGCCGCCGCCGCGCCGTCCTGGGCGCAATGCGACGATGCCCCGCCACCTCCGCCGCCGCAGGGCGATCAGCCCACGACCTGACATGCCGTTGTCCCGCCGCCTGCTGCTGGCGGCGCTTCCGCTTGCCTGCCTCGGCGCCTGCGCGCCGCCCGCGAACTATTCGGCGATGGTCGCCGGCGTGCCACCGGGCCTTGGGCCGGCGCCGATCTATCGCAACGCCGTCACCGTTGGATCGGTCACGCTGGGCCGCGATGTCGGCATGCCGTGGCGCTCCGCGGTCGGGCCCGATCAGGTCCAGCTGGCGCTGGTGCAGACGCTGGCCAACGCCGGGTTGGGACAGCCCACCAACGGCCGCTTCCGCCTCGATGGCATGCTGCTGACGCTCAGCCGGCCCTATGCCGGCTTCGCCATGACGGTGACGGCGGCGATCGCCTGGCGCCTCACCGACATCACCAACGGCGCCGTTGTCTACGACAGGACGCTGCAGGGTCTGGGCACGGCGACGCTCGACGACGCCGTCGACAACAACAATCGCCTGCGCATCGCCGATCAGCGCGCAATACGCGCCAACCTGCAGCAGCTCGTGCAGGACCTCTACGCACTGCCACCGCGTTGAACGTGGTCCTGGCCGGCGTTCTTCGTCCATTGAGTGTCCTGGCGAAGGTCGCGTTGCTGCTGCTTGCCGGCTGCGCCAGCCAGCCCGACTATCTCTTCATCGTTCCAAACGTGAAGGATATCGTCACATCGCAAGATCCGGCTTCGGCCTATCGCGATGCCATCACGGCTGGTCCCGTCAGTGGCGGCAAAGACGTCTCGATCCTCTCGATTCCGTACATCAGCAACGCGGACTTTCAGGAGTCGCTGGTGCGCACCCTGGCCAACGCGAAGCTGGCAAGCGCGAGCAATGGGCGATTCCGGCTCGACGCGACGCTGCAGCTCGACCAGCCGTTCCTCGCCATCAACACGACCGTGACCGCCAGGATCGCCTACCGTCTCACCGAAGTCGCCACAGGCTCCGTGGTCTACGAGCGGCTTCTGGCGACGGAGGGCACGGTGACATACTTCGAAGTGCCGTCGGGGCCCGAACGCATGCGATATGCCAACTGGCGGGCCGTGCGTGCCAACCTCCGGCTGCTCGTCGGGGACCTCTACGCTCTACCGGAGCCGCCTACTTCTTCTCCTCGAACTTGAGCGCCGCGCCGTTCATGCAATAGCGCTGGCCGGTGGGTTTCGGCCCATCGGGGAAGACGTGGCCGAGATGGCCGCCGCACTTGGCGCAATGGACCTCGGTGCGGGTCATGAAGTGGCTGGAGTCGGTCGAGGTGCCGACGGCGTCGGCGATCGGCGCCCAGAAGGATGGCCAGCCCGAGCCGCTTTCGTACTTGGTTCCCGAATCGAACAGAGGCTCGCCGCAGCCGGCGCAGCGGAAGGTGCCGGCGCGCTTCTCGTTGTTGAGCGGGCTGGTGAAGGGCCGCTCGGTGCCGTGGTCGCGCAGCACGTGATGCTGCAGCGGGTCGAGCTCCTTCTTCCACTCGGCGTCGCTCTTCTTCACGGAATAGGTGTCGGACTTCTGAGTCATGGCGTCTCCACTTGGCTTGCTGTCATCCCGAGCGCAGCGAGGGACCTTTGATCGGCATCGCCAAAGGTCCCTCGCTGCGCTCGGGATGACAACACCTCGTCACACCAGCGTACGTAGCTCGGCCGTCGCGACCGAGAGCATGGCGAGGTCGAGCATGCCGGCGCTCGCCAGATCCTCCTTCAGCAGCCGGTCGACGCGATCGAGCGCGAGCTTGCGCGGCTCGCTCCAGCGCCCGATGGCGGCTTCGGAATCGTCGGCGACAGAGGAGCCTGCGGCGCTCAATGCCGAGGCCAGCAGATCGGCATGCAGGGCGACGAGTTCGTCCTGCACCGCCAGCGCCGCCTGTGCCGGCCACTGGCCCTCGCGCGGCAGCTTGTGCGCCGCGATCGCGAGCCGAGCCAGCGACAGCCGCTCGCCCAGCCGGAAATAGAGGCGGGCCGCCGCCTCGATGCTGACGCCGTTGGCGCGCGCCGCCAGCATGAGATCGCCCGCCGCCGCCAAAGTCTCGAGAGCAGCCGCGCGGCGTGCGACGCCCGTCGGTGCGTCCATCGCTTCGAACGCCGCCGCGCGCTCGGCGAGCGCCGCGCTCTCGGCCTCACCTATGAGATCGGTCGGCAGGTCGCCAAGCGCTGCCACGGAGGCGGCGAGCTGCTCCGTTGCGGCCAGGGCATCGATGGGCTGCGGCAGGCGGCGCAGCGCCCACTGCACGGTGCGCGTCAGGAAGCGCTGCGAGGCCACCAGCATGCGGATCTGCGCCTCGGCCTTGAGGGCGGGGTCGAGGGCTTCGATGTCGCCCCACAAATCGCGCAGCTTCCAGGCATCGCGCACCACGGCGAAGGCGCGGGCGATGGCCGCCGCCGGCGCGCCGGTGCGGCCCGACATGTTGCGCACGAAGGTCGGCCCGCAGCGGTTGACCAGGGAGTTCACGACCTGCAGTGCCGTGATCTCGCGGCGCAGGCGATGGGCGCGGATCGAGGGCTCGTGCTTCGCCTGCAGCGCCGTCGGGAAGTAGCGTAAAAGCTCGCCCTCGAGCAGCGGGTCGTCGGGCAGGTCGGAGTCGAGGATCTCGTCGTTGAGATCGATCTTGGCGTAGGACAGGAGCGTGCACAGCTCGGGCCGGGTCAGGTACTGCCGGTTCTGGCCCCGCGTGCGCATGGCGGCTGAGTCGGGCAGAAATTCCACGGCGCGATCGAGCCGGCCGTTGCGTTCCAGGGCGCGCATGAAGCGTTCCAGCCGGTCATGCTCTTCGCCCGCCTGCTCGGCGGCGGCGCTGATCGCCTGGCTCTGCTGGTAGTTGTGGCGCAGCACCAGGCTCGCCACTTCGTCGGTCATGGAGAACAAGAGCGCGTCGCGGTCCTCGCGGCTCAGCGCGCCGCGCGTGATCGCCTCGCCGGTGACGATCTTGATGTTGACCTCGTGGTCGGAGGTGTCGACGCCGGCCGAGTTGTCGAGCGCGTCGGTGTTGATCTTGCGGCCGGCCAGCGCCGCCTCGACGCGGCCGCGCTGGGTGAAGCCGAGATTGGCGCCTTCGCCGACCACGCGGGCCCGCACCTGGTCGCCGTTGAGGCGCAGTGCATCGCTGGCGCGGTCGCCGGCGTCGGCGTGGCTTTCGCTAGACGCCTTCACGTAGGTGCCGATGCCGCCGAAATAGAGCAGGTCGACCGGTGCGGCCAGGATCGCCCGCATCAGGTCGACCGGCGTCATGGTCGGCGCCTCGATGCCCAGCACGGCGCGCGCCTCGGCCGACAGCGCGATCGACTTGGCGGCGCGGTCGTAGATGCCGCCGCCCGCCGACAACAGCGACTTGTCGTAGTCCATCCACGA
>JAKFVH010000299.1 GCA_021732285.1 Reyranella sp.
TGGCAGTGTTGCGACTGGATGCAGCCCACGGCGAACATGAAGCCGCGCGCGGCGTTGCACCAGTCCGCGCCCAAGGCCATGGCGCGCACGATGTCGAAGGCGGTGATGATCTTGCCGGCGGCGCCGATCTTGATGCGGTCGCGCACGCCGATGCCGATCAGGGCGTTGTGCACGAAGTAGAGGCCTTGCCGCATCGGCTTGCCGATATGGTCGACGAACTCCATGGGGGCCGCTCCCGTGCCGCCCTCCTTGCCGTCGACGACGATGAAGTCGGGATAGATACCGGTCTCCAGCATCGCCTTGCAGACGGCCAGGAACTCCCATTCGTGGCCGATGCAGAGCTTGAAGCCGGCCGGCTTGCCGCCCGACAGGCGGCGCATCTCGGCGATGAAGCGCATCATCTCGACCGGCGTGGAGAAGGCCGAATGGCGCGATGGTGAGACGCAGTCCTGGCCCATCGGCACGCCGCGGGTCAGCGAGATCTCCTTGCTGACCTTGGGCGCCGGCAGCACGCCGCCATGACCCGGCTTGGCGCCCTGGCTGAGCTTCAGCTCGACCATCTTGACCTGCGGGTTCTTGGCGCCCTCGGCGAAGCGCTCGGGCGAGAAGGTACCGTCGTCGTTGCGCGCGCCGAAGTAGCCCGAGCCGATCTCCCACACGATGTCGCCGCCGCCTTCGCGGTGATGGGGACTGTAACCGCCTTCGCCGGTGTCGTGATAGAAGCCGCCGAGCTTGGCGCCGCCGTTCAGCGCCCGGATGGCGTTGGCGCTGAGCGCGCCGAAGCTCATCGCCGAGATGTTGAAGATCGAGGCCGAGTAGGGCTGCGTGCACTCGGGCCCGCCGATCATGATGCGATGCGGGTCGGTGCTGACCGGCGTCGGCGCGATCGAGTGCGCCATCCATTCATAGCCCGGCACGTAGACGTCGTACTCGGTTCCGAACGGCCGGACGTCGAGCGCGTTCTTGGCGCGCTGGTAGACCACGGCGCGCCGGTCGCGGCTGAACGGCATGCCGTCCTTCTCGCCCTCGAAGAAGTACTGCCGCATCTCCGGCCGGATCGCCTCGAAGATGAAGCGCAGGTGCGCGGCGATCGGATAGTTGCGCAGCACCGCATGCGACTTCTGGAAGAGGTCGATGATGCCGACGCCGGTCAGGAAGATCGAGATGCCGAGCAGGACGGCGAGCACGATCGAGCGCTGGTCGAAGTAGAGCCAGACGCCGAACAGGATCGTCGCCAGCACGGTGAGCGTGAAGGTGATGAAACGAGGCGACAGGGGCAGGAAGATCGGCGACATCACGTCCTCGCGTCATACGTCACTTGGGTCGTACCTCGCGCAGCCTGGCATCGGGCTGGGCAAACTTTCCGCGGCGCATCAGCTTCACGGCCTGCACGAGCGCCCGCGCGGCGTTGCGGGTCTCATCCTGCAGCGCCCGATCGCGGTCGAGCGCATCATGGCTGGTGGCGTAGGGTTCGTAGTAGCCGACGTAGCGATCGAGCTCCGCGGCATGGCCGGCCGATACCAGACCGATGTCGCGCAGCCAGTCGGTCAGGATCCGGCGCAGCGTCTCGGTGCCGGCGGCATCGCCGTGCACCACGACGGAGAACGCCCGGCCGGCGAGATGGCGCGGATAGTCCCAGCCCTTCAGCTCGATCTCCTTGGCCTTCTTCGGATCCTTGCCGCTGGTCGAGGTCGGGTCGGGATTGCCGCCGTCGGCGCAGACCAGCCGGTCGATCATCGATTTCAGGCCCGATGGGGCCTGATACCAGTTCACCGGTGTCACGATCATGACGCCGTGGGCGGCCGCCCACATCGGATAGATCTCGGCCATCCAGTCGTTGACCTGGCCCAGCGCGTGGTTGGGATAGCAAGAGCAGGGCCAGTGACAGAGCGGCTGGGCCGTCGACACACAGGCCTTGCAGGGCAGTATCTGCCGGCCGTACTGCGAGGTCAGCAGGCTGAGATCGAGCACTTGCACCTCGAAGCCGCGCTCGCGCTCGATCACCCGGTGCGCGATCTCGACCAGGCGGAAGGTTTTCGACATCTCGCCGGGGCAGGTCTGGTCGCTGCGCGATGATCCGTTCACCAGCAGGATGCGCGAGCGCGACCCTGGCGACTTTTGTCGGCGCTCGGCGCGGGTGACGGCGTCGTGCGAACGGATCCAGTCGAGCGAGAGGTCGTAGTCCGGATCGGCATAGCGTGCGCCCGCCTTCCGCGTGCGCGGCGACTTGCGATAGTCGTGATAGCCGTTCCAGGCGGCGCCGATGATCCGGTCGATATCGGCCTGCAAGGGCTCGAAGGCGGGATCGAAGAACCGCTCGCGAGCACGTCGGGTGAACTCGGCCTTGGTGAGCGCGACGCTCGGCATGCCCTTGCGGACCCTGACCTTTGCCACGGCGGATCTCCCATTTCCGCCGAGGATTAAAGCACATTCCGATCGGCTGGAATCAGCCGATCGGAATGTGCCCGTTGCAACAACAATCCCCAGTGCGCGCATTCCCGATCCATTGGAACCGCTCGCGGTTCCAATGGATCGGGAATCGCCCTAGCGTTATTTCCGACGCCGGTTGCGGGAAATCGCCTGCAAGGCCTTGAGATGGGAGGCCGTGGCCGACAGCGCCTTGCGCTCGATCGCCCGGTAATGGCGCACCAGCTCCACGCCACGCGGCGTCAGCGCGGCGCCGCCGCCCGCCTTGCCGCCGGTCTGGGCCGCCACCAGGGGCTCGGCGAAACTCTCGTTGATGTCGGCGACCAGCTCCCAGGCGCGCTTGTAGGACATGTTCATGGCCCGCCCGGCCGCCGAGATCGACCCTTCGCGGGCGATGCCTTCGAGCAGCGCCACCTTGCCGGGGCCGAGCCGGCCTTCGTCGTCGAAATCGATGCGGATGCTGAGATGCGGCATCGCGGGCTCCTAGTACCGATCATTCACCTCCCCGTCTTACGGGGGAGCGCCAAGCCGAGCCAACGCCGTCTCTTCAACATACCGACCTCCTCAAGGAGCCGATATAGTCGACTGGATATAGCGCTTCGTCCAGAACTTGTTTGCAGCCAGCGTGAGGTGGCGCAGCACCACCGCCAGGATCACCAGCAGCGAGGCGATCAGCACCTTTTGCGCCGGCCGGAAGGCAAGCTCCGGATCGAGGTTGGCCAACAGTGGGACCATCGGATCGCGGCCGTTCACCAGCCAATACCAGGTCGCCTCAAAGACCACCGTGGCAAGTGTCGAGGCGACGGCCAGGATCGCCAGCCCCAGGTAGCCGCGCTGCAGCTTCGCCGGCAGGGCGCGCCACAGCATCAGCCAGGCGAACAGGCCGGCGGTGAAGGCGGGCTCGCCGATCTTGACCTTCGACTGGATGAAGAAATGGACGATGGCGATGGCTGCCGCGGGATAGATCAGCCAGTGCAGGCGCTTCCAGTTGCGCCTGAGCCGCTTCTGCCAGCCGTCGGTCGAGGTGACGGCGAGCGCCACCAGCATCAGCAGGGTGACGAAACCGATCGTGAGGTAGAAGCGCTTGATGATCTCGGTCGCGACCACGACCAGGTTCCACTTCTGGTCGAGCACGTAAATCAGGAAGTGTGCACCGGCATAGAGAGCGGCCGCCACGCCGATGCGCCGGCGGATCTGCACCAGCGGCATCCAGTCGAACAGCGCCCGCGCCGGCGTCATGGCGAGCGACAGCATCAGGAAGATGACGGCCCAGTCGCCGGTCGAATGGGTGGCCACGGTCACCGGCCGCGGCTCGAGGTCGCCGTTGTACCAGCGCCAGGCGAGTTCCAGCGCCGGCAGGCAAAGCCCGATCAGCGTCACGAGGCGCAGCCAGAAGATCTTCTGCTTGGCGGTCACGGCGCGACCTTACGCGATGGGTCGGTCAACGATAGCTCAAACTTATGTCATTGCTGGGGGCGCGCCACTCCAGTGGCGCGTCTTTCATGCTCTTTCGGACCGCGCGCATCCTGCGCGCTCATGACACATGAGCGAGCCGGAGGCTCGCGGTCCAGAAGACCATGACGCGCCACTGGAGTGGCGCGCCCCCAGCAAAGATCCTATCGCTGGTTGCCGAACAGGAGCTGGTAAATCCCGATCTTCGGCGCCACCGAAACGCCAAAGTTCTTCAGTGTCGTGAGCTTGAAGGTTGCGCGTGCCGCGGCGCCGACAGTGGCGGCATCGTTGCCTTCCAGCAGCGCCACCCATTCCGCCTCGTCGGCCCGGGGAGCATCCCGGCTCTTGGACTGCAAGGGCGCATGGGCGACATCGAGGTCGTTCTCGCCCGCCATGCCACCCACCATGCCCGGCCGCGCGATCGCCTTGGGCAGGGCGGTTTCGTTCAGCCACTCGGCCAGCACCTTGCGAAAGCGTGGATTGGGCGTGAAGCGCACGGCCGCCACCGCTCCGCCGACGCCGTGCGCAAGGTCGGCCTGCACGCGCAACGTCAGGCGATTGAACTTTGTGAACTTCGCCATCACCGCCTGCGTCCACGGTGTCTGGTTGGCGAGCAGCGCCAGGTAGCCCGGTGTTGCCAGGTCCTCGACCGTGTCGCACTCGTAGGTCGCGAGATACTTGGGCGAGCCGCGCACGGCGACGTAACGCCGCCCGCGATGGAACCCCGGCAGGTTGACCCGCTCGTCTATGTGCTCGCGATTGTACCACTCGTTGAAATCGCGTTCGTCGCGCGGCTTCACCTCGCAGAACACGATCAACATACCCTTGCCGTGTAGCGGCATGGTTTCCCCCCTTCGCTCCTTCCGCCTCCGCCAAGGCTTCGGCGGACCGGGCGGAGCTACGGAGGGCTTGCCCTCCGAAGCTGCTTTGCAGCGTAGGAGGGCAGTCTATGCTGCCGGCCAACGGAGAGGAAACACCCATGAAAATCGTCAAAATTGAGGATCTTCACTGCAATGCGGGCTGGCGCGACTTCTCGTTCCTCAAGATCACGACGGACGAGGGGTTGATCGGCTGGTCGGAATACAACGAAGGTTATGGCAGTGCCGGCCTCACCGCCGTGATCCGCCGTATGGCACAGGACCTGATCGGCCACGATCCGCGACCCATCGAGCGCATCATGGGCCGCCAGCAGGCCGTCACCCGCCAGGCGCCGGGTGGGCTCAACCAGCAGGCGATGGCGGCCATCGAGAACGCGCTTCTGGACGTCAAGGCCAAGGCGCTGGGCATTCCGGTCCATGAGCTGTTCGGCGGTCCGGTGCGCGATCGCCTGCCGCTCTACTGGTCGCATTGCGGCAGCTATCGCTTCCGCAATGCCGACGTCATGGGGGTGGAGCCGGTGCGCTCGCTCGACGACCTGGTGAAGCTCGGCAGGCACGTGAAGGAACGCGGCTTCAAGGCGCTGAAAACCAACATCTTCCGCTTCGATCTGGACCCGCCCAACATGCACCAGCCGGGTTTTGCGCGCGGACCGGGCTATCCCGAGCTGAACGCCGACGGCGCGACGCTCGCCGCCATTGCCGACGGATTGGCGGCGTTCCGCCAGGGTGCGGGGCCCGAGATGGGAATCCTGCTCGACAGCAACTTCAACTTCAAAACCGAGGGCTTCATCAAGGTCGCGCGGGCCTGCGAGCCCTACAATCTGTTCTGGCTGGAGATCGATTCATACGATGCAGAGGGACTGCGCCTGATCCGCGACCGTGCCTCGATGCCGATCGCCTCCTGCGAATCGCTGTTCGGCCGCCGCCAGTTCCGGCCGTTCTTCGAGAACCGCTCGATGGACGTGGCGATCATCGACGCGCCGTGGAACGGCGTGCAGGAGTCGATGAAGATCGCAGCCATGGCCGAGCCGTATGAGATCAACTGCGCGCCGCACAATTTCTACGGCCACATGTCGACCCTGATGAGCGCCAACATGTGCGCCGCCATGCCCAATTTCCGTATCATGGAAATCGATATCGACGACGTGCCCTGGAAGGACGATCTGGTCACCCATCCGCCGGTCATCCAGAATGGCGAACTGATCGTGCCCACCCGTCCGGGCTGGGGCGCCGACATCAACGAAGAAGCCGTGCGGGCACATCCGCCCAAGAACCCACATCCGTGAGGGGAGACGTCATATGGTCTACGAACTGCGCTGTTACACCCTGGTGCCTGGCAAGATGCCGGAGTACCTCAAGGCCGCCGAGACGATCGGCCGGCCGGCGCGCGGCAACAACTACGGCGTCAATCACGGCTACTGGACGGCCGAGTTCGGCGCGCTGAACCAGATCTGGCATCTGTGGAAGTACGACAGCCTGAACGACCGCGAGCGCCTGCGCGGCGAGCTGATGAAGAACAAGGACTGGACCGAGAAGTACGTGCCGACCATCCGGCCGTGGATCCAGCGCCAGGACCTGCGGGTGATGAATCCCGTGGTCGACATCAAGCCGTCGGACGGCACCACCGGCAACGTCTACGAACTGCGCATCTACCGCACCGTGCTGGGCGGCGCGCAGCAGTACGGCAAGGATTTCCTCGAGGTCAAGGAAGCGCGCGAGAAGTACTCGCCGATCTGGGGCGCCTGGACCGGCGAGTTCCCGCAGCCCAACGAGTGGATCCATCTCTGGCGCTACAAGAACTTGGCTGAGCGCTTCGAGGCGCGCGCCGCGGCGATGAAGGACCCGGCGTGGCAGGCCTACCTCGCCAAGGGCCCGGCCAAGCTCGCCGAGATGCACTCGACGCTGCTGATGCCGACGAATTATTCGCCGCTCAAGTAACATCTGTCATCCCGAGCGGAGCGAGGGACCTTTACGGCAACGGTAAAGGTCTCTCGGGCTTCGCCCTCGGGATGACATTGTGCGTATGGAAAGGCTTGCCATGGACTCGTACGACGACACCGAGCTCGCATTGATGAAATTCGGTGTCGGCCAGCCCGTGCCGCGCATGGAGGATCCGACTCTCCTGCGTGGCCGCGGCCGCTATACCGACGACATCAATCTCGCGGGCCAGGCCTATGCCGTGATGGTGCGCAGCCGCATCGCGCACGGAATGCTGAAAGGCATCGACGCCACGGCGGCACGCGCCATGTCGGGCGTGCTGGCGGTCTACACCCATGCCGACCTCGATGCGGCGGGCTTCGGCCCGTTGAAATGCCCGATGAACATCCCGCAGCGCGACGGCTCGCCGATGAAGACGCCGCCACGTCCGTCGCTCGCCAAGGGCAAGGTGCGGTTCGTCGGCGAGGCCGTGGCCTGCGTTGTCGCCGAGACGGCCGTGCAGGCCAAGGACGCCGCTGAAGCCGTCGAGCTCGATATCGAGGAGCTGCCCGCCGTCACCTCGCCTGCCGAAGGGCTGAAGCCCGGGGCGCCGCAGATCCACGACGATGTCCCCGGCAATCTCGCTTTGGACTTTCACTACGGCGATGCCGAGGCCGTGAAGAAGGCCTTTGCCGAGGCCACCCACGTCACGCGGCTGGAAATCGTTTCCAACCGCATCGTCGTCAATCCCATGGAGCCGCGCTCGGCGATCGGCTCCTACGATTCCAAGACCGAACGCTGGACGTTGAACGTCGGCTGCCAGGGCGTCATGGGCATGCGCGGCGGCCTGGCGCGTGACGTGCTGAACGTGCCGACCGACAAGGTGCGCGTGCTGACCGGCAATGTCGGTGGCTCGTTCGGCATGAAGAGCCAGGTCTATCCCGAGTACGGGCCGCTGCTGCTGGGAGCGAAGCTGCTCGGCCGTCCGGTGAAGTGGACCGACGAGCGCTCGGAAAGCTTTTTGAGCGACCATCACGGCCGCGACCACCAGCGCGTCGCTGAGCTGGCGCTCGACAAGGACGGCCGCTTCCTCGCCGTGCGGCTGACGGGCACTGGCAACGCCGGCGCCTACATCTATCCGCCGATGCCGGCCACGACCAACGCGGTGAAGAACATCATCGACGTCTACGCCACGCCGGCGATGGAGGTGAACTCCAAGGTGGTGTTCACCAACACCACGCCGATCGGCGCCTATCGCGGCGCCGGCCGCCCCGAGGGCAACTATTACATGGAGCGCCTGATCGACACGGCGGCGCGCGAGATGGGCATCGACAAGGTCGAGCTGCGCCGGCGCAACCACATCGCGCCCTCGCAGATGCCCTACAAGGCGCCGTCGGCCATGAACTACGATTCCGGCGAGTTCACCACCGTGCTCGACAAGGCGTTGCAGGCGGCCGACTGGCAGGGCTTCGACAAGCGCAAGGCCGAGAGCCGCGCCAGGAACAAGCTGCGCGGCCGCGGCATCGGCTCCTACCTCGAAGTCACCGGCCCGCCGGCCAAGGAATATGGCGGCGTGCGCTTCGAGGCTGACGGCACCATCACCATGCTGAGCGGCACGCTCGACTACGGCCAGGGCCACGCCACGCCTTTCGCCCAGGTGCTGGGCGGCAAGCTCGGCATTCCGGTGCCCCACTTCCGCCTGCTGCAGGGCGATTCCGACCAGCTCAAGGTCGGCGGCGGCACCGGCGGCTCGAAGTCGGCGCTGGTCGCGAGCCAGGCGTTCCTCGAAGCAGGCGACAAGGTGATCGAGCAGGGCAAGCAGATCGCCGCCCACGTGCTGGAAGCCTCCGCGGTCGACATCGAGTTCGTTCGCGGCCGTTTCACTATCGCCGGCACCGACCGTGGCATCGGCATCCTCGAGCTCGCCGACAAGCTGCGTTCCGGGCTGAAACTGCCGGCCGAGGTGCCGCAGTCGCTCGACGTCAGCCACATCTCCGACAATCCGCCGTTCTCGTTCCCCAACGGCTGCCACGTCGCCGAGGTCGAGATCGATCGCGACACCGGCGTGATCGAGGTCGTGCGCTACTTCATGGTCAACGACTTCGGCACGGTCATCAATCCGATGCTGACCGCGGGCCAGGCGCATGGCGGGGTGATGCAGGGCATCGGCCAGGCATTGATGGAGCGCACGGTCTACGACCCGCAGGGCCAGCCGGTCGCCGGCTCCTACATGGACTACGCCCTGCCGCGCGCCGCCGATGCGCCGGACATGTCGGTGCAGAACCATTCGGTCCCCTGCAAGACCAACCTTTTGGGCGTGAAGGGCTGCGGCGAGGCGGGCTGTGCGGGCGCGCTGCCGTCGGTGATGAACGCCGTCGTCGATGCCTTGAGTGAGCTGGGCGTCACCCACATCGACATGCCGGTGACGCCGGAGAAGGTGTGGCGGGTGCTGAACGGCGCCCGCTGACACCGTCATGGGACGCACGCTCTTTCACTAGCAGCCCAGCCGCGACACGCCGGTGGCCTTCGCTGCCGGCATCATCGCAGTCGCCTTGTCGCTGGCCATGCTGCCGCTCGATCCCCGCGGCTGGGCGAACATCGCGGTTCGGGATCTCGGCCAAGTCTACCTGGTCGGGTTCCTGTTCCCGCTGATCTACATCAGGCGGACGGGCGGCGACTTCGCCGATTTCGGCTTCAGCCTGCGCCGATGGCCGCTCTTTCGCCATCAACGTCGTGCTGGCGGTCGGCCTGTTCTTCCTGATGCGCCGCGGCACGCCGCCGCCGGCTGACTTCCGCTGGACCACCGACGTTGTGTGGAAAGCGGCCTACGTGGTCGTGGCGGTCACGTTCGAATGCCTGTTCTTCTACGGCTTCCTGCGCACCTTGTTCGAACGCGCCTTCGGCGTCGTCCTGGCCGCCGCGTTCTATGCCTTCCATCACGCGGGCTTCCAGCCGGAGTTCGCCAAGCTGTTCTTCGTCGGCGTGCTCTACGCCACCACCTTCCGGCTCGGCAACAGCGCGCTGCTGATCTGGCCGTTCTTCATCGGCGTCGGCGGTGTCTACGACGTGCTGGTGAGTTCGAAGGTCGTGGCGCCCATCGAGCACGCGGAAATCCGCACCATCGCGCTTGCCGTTCTGATGCTCGCAGCAGTTGTCGCGGCGGCGAGCAGCCGATCTTCTCCTCGATCTCGATTGTCTTCCTGACCGCGGGCTGCGCGATCACGCTGCTAACGCGGCGGGATGAAGTCAGCCCGCCGCGACAGCTTCGAGGTGGGGCGTGACTGCTCCCTGTCCGTAGGACATCGCCTGCTTCCTCAGCATATCAAGGAGTTCTGCCTTGATTGCCTTACGTGCCATCGGGGCAGGTGCATTCTGGCCTCTCTTCCAGCGGGATATCGTCATCTGATTGCACGAAAAGGACTCGGCCAATTGTCCATCCGACAATCCCGCATCGAGCGCATGGGAGATGATCTTTTGCCAAGCTCCCTTGTCGTCAGGGTCGAGCTTGGCGACCTCGCGGATAAAGACGAGAACCAGCAGTTCGGCAGCCTTCGCCGGCTCAAGCTGGTTTGCCAGCTCTTCCATGGATGGCCCGCGACGACGACCTGCAATTGCCATTTCCGCCTCCATCAGTGGGCTGAACTCATCGCTGAATATTCAATTCGGCAGCAGCCATGATATCAAATATGCCACGAAATGTTATAGAAATAACATTATGTAGATACCGCATATAGTGCCAAAACGCTTGAAATCAATGGTCGATGCCCCTTCCATGAAGACTTCGCCAATGGATTTTCAGCCAGCTGGCTCGACGCGGCCTCCACGATGACCAAGCTCAGATTTCGTCCTGGTGAGCTCAGCGACCGGGAAGCCCTTCGCGTCCTCTACAAACGAGAGCGCAGCGCACTGCTGCCTCCGCCTTCCAACAAGGATCTTGAGACTGCGCTCGTCGACGGTCGCTTCATCGTGGGCGAAACAGAGGACGGTGAGATTGTTGCGTGCGCCACCATGATCCCTTTCTCGCCTGCCGCCAGCGTAACTTATGTTGGCGAACTCACGGGGGCGTTCGTTGATGAACGCTTTAGAA
This sequence comes from Reyranella sp., assembly GCA_021732285.1. Taxonomy (GTDB): domain Bacteria; phylum Pseudomonadota; class Alphaproteobacteria; order Reyranellales; family Reyranellaceae; genus Reyranella. The sequence continues at coordinate 10,762 of JAKFVH010000299.1, forward strand.
GTGGCAGGCCTGTCAATCTGCAAACCGTAATGCTTGCACTTCGACTCCTGCACTACGTCATTTTGGAAGGCGAACCTATCGCACCTGCAACGAACACCTTCATCACAATCGTAAAGAAGAGCAATGCGGCGAGCCTCGCAAATGTGGAAAAGGCAGGTTTTGTTGAATGTGGGCCGCAGCCCGGCTGGATGGAATACGACAAGCTCTCGTGGCACGGGGACTACGACGAGGGCGAATGGCGGTACTTTCGGACAACGTCGGATACCGTCCAGCTACTTGCCAAGAAGTTCATCGACAGTGGCCTTCTGGGCGGAAGGTGCGACACCACTACCAAGTCGGGAAACGTCGAAATCGAGTTGGTCGGATTTCATGAACTTGAGCTTGGCGTTGGAGACATCAAGAGGATTGCCTCCGGAGAGCATCGCGTCGACTTGTCCGACCTTCCTGACGAGCTGATTTACCCTGCCGAACACTAACTCTCCGTCGGCACAAGACTTGCGTTGACGGCCCCGAGGAGACCCACCATGAAAGCTGTCGTGATCCACGCGCTCGGCGGGCCGGAGCAGCTCACGCTCGCCGACATGCCGGAGCCGATGCCGGGCGCAGGCGAGGTGCTGATCGACGTCGCCTATGCCGGCTGCAACTGGGCCGACACGCAGGTGCGCATCGGCATCTATCCGCATCCCATGACCTATCCCATGGTGCTGGGCTTCGAGGTCTCGGGAAAGGTCGCGGCGCTGGGTCCCGGTGTCTCCGGCTATAAGGTCGGCGATCGCGTCGCAGCCTTCCCGGAGAAGGGAGGCGCCTATGCCGAGAAGTGCATCGCCGGCGCGAGCGGGCTGATCAAGTTGCCCGATGCGGTCGGGCTCGACGTCGGCGCCGCCTTCCCGATCCAGGCGCTCACCGCCTATCACATGATGTGGACGGTCTACGGCGGCGTCGGCAAGGGCGACACCGTGCTGGTCAATGCCGTGGGCGGCGGAGTCGGGCTGATGTGCACCCAGCTCGCCAACCATGCCGGCGCGCGCGTCATCGGCACGACGGGCACGCCGGGCAAGGAGAAGCGCGCGCTCGAGTACGGCGCCTCCCGCGTGGTCGTGACCTCGAGCGAGGACTTCGAGAAGGCGGTGCTCGACTTCACCGATGGCAAGGGCGTCGACCTCGCGATCGACTCCTACGGCGCCACCATGCTCGACCGCACCTTCAACGTCGTGAAGAAGCTCGGCCACGTCGTCAGCATCGGCGAGGCCGAGGGCCAGCCGTTCAAGAACATCCGCGAGCGCATCCTGCCGCGCTCGCAGACTTTTACGCGCCTGCATCTCGGCCATGTCGACCACGCCCTGCCGGAGTGGCAGAAGGGCATCGATCATGTGCTGGCTGGCATCGCCTCCGGCTGGCTGAAGGTGCCCATCGAGGGCGTCTTTCCGCTCGCTAAGGCGGCCGAGATGCACCGCCGCCTCGAAGGTCGCCACGTCGCCGGGAAGCTTTTGTTGAAGGCTTAGTCTTGCCGGACCGCGGGCCTCCAGGCCCGCTCATGAATCATGATCTTCGTCTTCCGGACCGCGCGCATCTTGCGCGCTCATGATCATGAGCGAGCTGGAAGCTCGCGGTCCGGAAGACATGAGCGGGCCTGGAGGCCCGCGGTCCGGCAAGAAGGCTTAACGTGGCAGCGAGTAGCCGATCTTCTCTTCGACCTCGATGGTCTTCTTGACCGCAGGCCGCGCCATCACGCGCTGATAGTGCGCCTCGATGTTGTCGAAGCCGCCGGCCTTGGGTTCCAGCGCGTCGCGGATGCGCCAGTAGAGGCGGAACAGGTGGATGTCGGCGATCGAGTAGCGGCCGCCGACCGCCCAGTCGTTTTTGCCCAGCCGCTTGTCGGCGATCTGCCAGACCTCGCGCGCCCGCTCCATGCCGGCCTGGCGCGCCGGATGGATGGCCGAGGCGATGAAGGACATCCATGACACGACCTGTGCCTCGGCCTCGGGATCGTCGAGCGGCAGCAGGTCGGCGTTGGGATAGGTCCGCGCCAGGTAGAACAGGCAGCCCGCGACCTCGGTCAGCACGCGGCCGTCGACCAGCAGGGTCGGCACCTTGCCGTTGGGATTGATCGCCCGGAACTCGGGCTTCTGCATGTCCTTGGTGGCAAACGACATCGGGCGCGCCTCGAAGGGCGCGCCCGTTTCGTGCAAGGCGATGTGCACCGCCATCGAGCTGGAACCGGGGGCGAAGTAGAAAGTCAGCATCCCCC
>JAKFVH010000308.1 GCA_021732285.1 Reyranella sp.
GTGGCGTTCGACGTCGTGAACTTCACCGCCCTCGTCGAGGCCGACGAGGAGCGCGTGCTGGCGGCGTGGCGGGCGCTGCGCCGCGCCATCGATCCGCTGATCAGCGCGGGCGGCGGGCGCATCTTCAAGGCGCTGGGCGACGGCCTGCTGGTCGAGTTCGCAAGCCCGGTCGACGCCACGCGCACCGCGCTCGGCGTGCAGGAGGCGATTGCGCGCGACGTCGATGTGGGCGACGTCCGCCTGGAACTGCGCTCCGCCATCCACATGGGCCAGGTCACCGTCGAGGGCGCCGACCTGATGGGCGACGGCATCAACGTCGTGTCGCGCCTGCAGGCGCATGCGCCGGTCGGCGGCGTGCTGGTGTCGGCCGCGGTCATGGACCTGATCGCGGGCCGCATCGACCAGCCGATCGAGGAGCTGGGCCCGCTCACCTTGCGCAACATCAGCCGGCCGGTGCACGCCTATGCCGTCGGGCCAAATGCGCGGGAAGCTGGGCGCCGCTCGGCGACGACGGCCGCGCCAGGAACGGAGCAAGGGACCGTGGCCGCGCCGGCGCCGATGACGGTGCCGAAGACCATGCCAGGAACGCTGATCGACAGCTTCCAGCGCCGTCGCCCCTCGATCGCCGTGCTGCCGTTCGTCGACCAGGCGGCCGAGGGCGGCACCTCGTGGTTCAGCGACGGGCTCGTGGAGGACATCATCGCCGCGCTGTCGTGCCTGCCCGAGCTGATCGTGATCAGCCGCGCCTCGGTGCTGCGCTATCGCGGGGCGCCGCACGATCCGCTGCAGATCCATCGCGAGCTCGCCGTGCGCTACTTGCTGACGGGCAGCGTGCGGCGCGACGGCGATCGCGTGCGGCTCGCAGCCGAGCTGACCGACTGCGAAGCCGGCACGGCGATCTGGAGCGATCGCCTGGCCGGCGAGGCGGGCGACCTCTTCAAGCTGCAGGACGAGCTGTCGGCCCGGGTGGTGGCGACGATCGCGCCGCAGGTCCAGGAATCGGAGCTGCGGCGGAGCCGTGCCAAGCACCCCTCGAGCCTCGACGCCTACGAGTGCGTGCTGCGCGGGCTCGACCTGCTCTACCGCCAAGAAGACGACCCCTACACCAAGGCGCTGCCCCTGTTCGAGCGCGCGCTGGCGCTCGATCCGCGCTATGCGACGGCCTATGCGCTGGCCGCGACCTGCTACGGCGAGCGCTACTACGAGGGCACCTCGCCCGATCCGACGGGCGATCACATGGAAGCCGAGCGGCTGAGCCGGCTGGCGCTCTCGTTCGACCGCTTCGATCCGCTGGCGCTGTCGCTGTGCGGCCATATCCGCCCCTCCCCGTCCATTTGGGCTGTTCCGCGACTACGACCAGGCGATCGAGCTGTTCGACCGGGCGCTGGCGGCCAATCCAAGTGCTGCGATCGCCTGGGCGCGCTCGAGCGCCACCTTCAGCTACATCGGCGAGCCGCGCGAGGCCCGGCGCCGGGTCGATATCGGGCTCCGGCTCTCGCCCTACGACGCGCATGTCTTCTTCTCCTACGGGCTGGTCGGGCTCGCGGCCTATGCCAGCGGCGACTATGCCGAGGCGGCGGCGTGGGGGCGGAAGTCGATGGCGGCCAATCCGCGGTTCGTCGGCAACATGCGGTTTCTCGCGGCGAGTCTCGCGGCAAGCGGGCAGTTCCGGGAAGCGCGGCAGGTCGGCCAGGATCTGCTGCGGCTCAATCCGCGGTTCAGTGCTCGCAAGTTCGCGGCGGGGCATGCGTTCAAGGATCCGGAGATGCGGCTCAGGTTTGCCGATCACCTGGTGCTGGCGGGGCTGCCGGAATAGACGAGGCGCAACATCGATTCGCGTGAGCCCGCCACAGGATTCTTTTCTTTCGCAGTCGCCACCGACCGGCGTCCGCACCGTTGGTCGACAGTCCGGTGGGCAATGACTCGTAGCAACTCTAGTCATGGGCCCCAATATCTAGTAGGAATGAGTTCCTTGGACCGCTTTCCCTCAGGCAGGTCACATGGCAACGAAGCGAAACCTCAGTGGCGCGCCATCCGGCAGGACGATAGGTTCAGCCCCACCCAAGCCCGTCGAAGGCCGCGTCCGTGGCCTGCCAAAGCTGGACGATAACCTGCATGAAAGTGCCGGTTCGTCGGCAACCGACGGAGCGTTCGAGCGGAGCAAAGCCGTGGCCACCAGGAAATTGAAAGTCGGCGTCACCTACGTGCTCAACGAGACAATCGACGACGCCCTTCTCAAGCGCGGCGAGCGCCATACATGGTCGCGAAATGGCCTGGTGCCGCGCAGCAAGCTCAAGCTCAAGCTTACGAAGAAGCAGCACAAAGCAGTCCAGACGCCTTCCTACCTTCGCTGACATCGTCGGTCGCCCTTTCTTTGCGCTGCTCAAGGCACGAGACCGCCGCCGCATGCCCGACCGTCGCTACGACATCAGCCCGCAGACGATCCACGACCTCGAGGATGCCCGGTTTTTCATCGGCTTCTTCTCCGACCATGCCGAGCGGGTCGCCGAGCTTCACGGCGCCAGTACGGAGTTCCATAGAAGCAAGCTGACCTTCGCGTTCGTGCATGCGATGCGTGGCCTCGCAGGCATCGCCAGCGACATCGACGGAGAGGGTGAAGCGGCGGTCGAGCCCGACGATTTCAAACGCTGCGGCTACATCTGCTTCTGGCTGCGTCGCGCCAAGCCGTTCGTTCATGCCCTGCCCGTTCGGCAGTTTCGCGACGGGAGCCGGGAACGCAGAGCGCAAACCCTGTTCTGCCGTTACCACAACGAGCTGTTCGCCTTCGACCTGATGTTTCGCGTGTGCGCCATGTACGAGGGCGCGATACGCAACGACGCGGCAATCGCGACCGCAAGCCTCGATCCGTTCTATCTGAACGATGTCTGCGTCTCGCTGACCAGCAATAGTGTGTCGCCCCAGTCCATGTATCTCATCTACCGCTCGCTGTTCGAGACGGTCGGTCGATGAGCAGACGAGATCAGGCCGGACGGCGCGGCGAAGGCCAAATCGATGGCTTCGGGATGGTCAGGGTTCCGAAGGTGAATTGGGAGCAGGACGCCGAGTGGAACCGGAGTTCCAACGTGCAGGATGACGCACTCCCGGCGCGGTCAAGTATATGGTCATCGCCTGTCGAACGTTAAGCGCTGTCCTGATGCGCCCTCCTTCGCTCCTGCGGAGCTTCGGAGGGCGGGCCCTCAGGTTTGTGCTGAGCCGCTGAAGGGTCAGATTCGACAGCGGGCGCTGTGTCCCGTAGCCTCGGGCCTGCTTCGGAGGAACGAATGACGGGCGCGCGAGTACTCGTCGTCGAAGACGAGTCGCTGTTGGCTGAAACGCTGTGCGACCTGATGCAGGACGCCGGCTGCGAGCCGATCGGACCGGCGGCAACCGTGGCGGCGGCCCTGCGGCTGATCGACCAGGCCGCGATCGACGTCGCCGTCCTCGACATCCGGCTGCTGAGCGAGATGAGCTTCCCCGTCGCCTATGCGCTGCGCAGGCGGGGCATCCCGTTGTTGTTCCTGACATCGTACGAGCAGCGTAGCCTGCCCAAGGACCTGGGCGATGCCATCCTGGTCGAGAAGCCGTTCAGTGCGCCCCTGCTGATCGAGATCGTGCGACGACTGGCCATGGTCTGAGTCCCGGCAAAATTCTGTGGTTTCGCGCACATAACCCGGCCGAGCGGTGTGCGACAATGAATACCGCGATGCCCGACGTGACCGACATCGTCCTGGTGGACGACGACGACGACTATCGCGAAGTGCTGTCGGCCGACCTGGCCGACCGCGGCTTCGCGGTCGCGTGCTTTGCCGACGGGCCGTCCTTCCTCGAGGCCGTGAGCAACGGCGTCGCGGCCCAGGTCGCGCTGCTCGACTGGGCGCTGCCCGAGATGTCGGGGTTCGATCTTCTGGTTGCGCTGCGCGACCGCGGCATCGGACTGCCGGTCGTCTTCCTGACCGGATACGCCATGGCCGAGCGCGAGCTTCTGGCGCTGGGTCGCGGCGCCGTCGATTTCGTCGACAAGGCGCGCGGCACCGAGGTGCTGGCCCACCGCTTGCGGCTGATCATCGAGGGGCAGCGCCGGCTCCCGGGCAGCGCGACGCCGGGGCAAGCCGAGCCAACGCAGATCGAGCAGCATGGCGAGCTCGCCCTGCACCGGCAGACGGCGCGCACCCTGTGGCGCCAGCAGGACGTCGGGCTCACCATGACAGAATACAAGATCGTGGCGCTGCTGGCCTCGCACAAAGGCGAGGTTTTGACCTACCGCGCCATCTACGACACGGCGCACTACGAAGGCTTCGTCGCGGGCAGCGGCGAGCACGGCCACAACACCAACGTCCGCTCGCTGCTGAAGCGCATCCGCAAGAAGTTTCTGGCGGTCGATCCCGGCTTTGCCGAGATCGAGAACAGGCAGGGCGTCGGCTACTGCTGGCGCGAGGCGGCGGCGACGTCGCAGGAGTAGCCGCGCGCGCCGCAGCAGACGTCTCAAGCCGCAGGGGGATCGGGAATGGGAGACGACGTGTCGAAGACTGCGCGATGCAGCCGCATGAGCTGGTCCACGCGATCCGGTATCGTATCGAAGCTCTCTTGCTTGGCGATGCTGAAGTCCGTCGCCGCGACCCGATCGAACACGGCGTAGCAGATCTCGCCATTGTTGTATCTCGACCGGTAGGCAAGGCCATCGATCGCAGGCAGGTGAGTGAAAATCGAAAGAGCAAGGGCCCGGGAGTGCCGATAGTCATCGGTGCCGAGTTGGCCGGCATCCACTCCATAGGCCTGCAGGCCCTCCTCATGCAGCTTCGCCAGAACAAGCGGCCGGCCGAGGCGCAATGCCGTCCAACTGCGTTGATTGACGTACTCACGGCGCAAAATGCGGCCAGAGGGCCGGTGCAGGATCGTTTCGACGAAAGCGCCTTCCAGGCGTTCCGCCGCGTATAGCAGGCGATACTCGCCCGCCGGTGCATCGAAGCGGTTCGATGGATCCTTGCCCGGTGGCGGACCGAAAAAGATCGGTCCCTGATCCGTGCGATGCACCCGGATCAACAGCCCGCCTTCGTCGACCGTGACGCACACCGGATCGGGAAACATGTCGCCGGCAGACGTACCAGCCGACAAGCTCACTCCTCGGACGCCGAAAGATAGGCCTTTGCCGCCTTTACGACATGGTCAGTCTGGCCATCGGTCAACGCCTGCAACGGCGTTCGCTCGAGATTGGGGTCGGGGTCCAGAAGGAATTGAAGCGCAGACCACTCGCCGGCAACGTCGAAGACCTTCAATACCCCATCGAGTCCTTTCAGGACTTCGTACGTATCGCCGCTCTTCACGAATTGCGCCCGGGGGATGACGAGCTTGCTGCCATGCATCATGCCCAGCACGGAGCGTGCCTTGATCCGCTTGTGCATGCCCTGCCGCGTCAGACCGACCAGGTCGGCGGCATCGGACAATGACAGGCCACCTCCGGCTTTGGTCAGGAGCTCATTGCGCAACTCTTCGAAGCGCTGGTCCTCGGTCGTTTGTGCACCCGCGTCGCCTTCCACGTCAGCAATCAGATTGGCCGACAGTTCGATCTGCCGGGTGAGCAGATCCAGGTGCTCAGCCAGGGTCGCAAGGGCCTTGGGGCGGTCATACTGGTACAGCAGCACGAGCTCGTGCTTCGACGGCGTGAGGTCGGAGAGAAGCCTGAAGGCATCGACCGCCAGTCGTTCCGCCCGCGGTGTCGGCTGCCAGTCGTGGACCAATGCGCTGCGCACGATGCGAGAGCGATGAAGAAACGACTCGACCACATCGTCGTACCATTTCCTGGAGCCACCGCGCGGTCGTCGCCGCTTCGGCGGAGGCTTGAAGTTCGTCACCGCGGCTTCGACGAATGCCGAACTGAGAAGGACCTCGGCGGAATCGATGCGCGACTGGAAGCGGGAAATGGCCCGGATCGCGTCACTTCCCTTATCAGGACTCTCAAATTCGTCGTCTGAGTCGAAACGCCAAAGGTGGCGGAAAGCACGGTCAGGCTGCGCCTTGATCAATCGTTCCAAGTACTGAGGAACGGACATGCCTGCGTTCGACGCTTGCGCCCTCGCCATGGCAACTGTTGAGGGATCCAGCTCCATGAACTCGTCAGACACGGGATGCGCTCTCCTTTACTGCGCTGTAGTTGATATGGATGGTATCTGACGCTTATCAACCGACTTCTGTCAATCTATCAACCTCCGATGTGCAATAATATATCCACACTTGAGACAATGTGGACATATTACGTCGATATCAGCCTGTGATGACGACATCGCGGAAGTAGCCGCGCGAGCCGTCGCCGACGAACAGGCCGACCGGCGCACGGCCGCCGGCGAAGCGCAGGTCGTCGACTAAAAGCGCCTCGACGCCGTCGACCAGGGCTGCGCCGCCTGCTGGCACCGCTCGCCAGGACGCGGTTCGCCGACGCCTCAGCGTGACCTCAACGCGACCAGGCCACCGCGTGCTCGAAGTAGCCGATCTCGCCCGGCCAGGCGCCGCGATGGTGGCTGAAGGCGCGCCGCAGCGGCAGCGCGATGGCGTTGGTGGCGCCGGCCTGGGTGACGTCGGGACCGTCGGCGGCAAGGCGCGCCGCGTCGGGCTGGCCGGGGCGGATGAAGGCGATGTGGCCGGGCCGGTGGCGGTCGGGATTCTCGTACACCGCGACGACCAGGTTGCCCTGGTTGGCGCTCAGCTGCGCCGCCGCCGAATCGGGCAGGCGGCGCCAGCCGGCAGAGCCGCCGTCGGTCACGAGCCAGCGCATCTGGGCGTTGGCCAGCAGGATCGGCGAATGCTCGGGCGGCCGCAGGATGTAGACGCCGAGCTGCTTGGCAAAGGACGCGACGAAGGCGCTGCAATGGGTCGTCGCCGGCCGGGCATGCGGGCCGGTGTCGCCCTCGCCGGTCTCCCAGTTCACGTGCTCGTGGGGCAGCCACAGGCGATCGACGCCGGAGGCATTCAGGCGCTCCACCAGCCGCTGGCCGTCGGGCGTGATCGGGCCGCAACAGGACTGCGCGCCGGCCGGAGTCGCGAGAACGACGAGGGTGGTGGGCAGAGCGGCCAGCACCAGGCGGCGCGATAGCTTCGAAGGCATGGGCACTCCCTGTTTCGCCGGCCGCGAGATCCTTGATGTCGTAGCCGGCGATGCCTCCCAGTCAATACTTTCCTCGAACCGTCTTGCATTCGCCAAGGTGGGTATTGCCTTCTACTACCAATGACTACCAAGCCGCGTCGCGCTGCAACCTCTCCCGTTTCCGTCAAGCTCGATCCCGAGGAGCGGACCCGCCTGCTTGCGCTGGCGACGGCGCGCAAGCGCTCGTCGCACTACCTGATGCGGGAAGCGGTGCGCGAATACCTGACGCGCGAGGAGTTGCGGCAGGACTTTGCGGATGAGGCCGAAAAGGCCCGGATCGACTACGAGAAGACCGGCCTGCACGTCACGCTCGAGGAGGTCGACGCCTGGGTGAGGTCGCTGGGCACGCGCAAGCCCAAGCGCTTCCCGAAATGGCACAAGTAGTCCTGTCGCGGAACGCCGGCCTAGACCTTCAACGGCTTCATCGGTTCCTCGCGGAGAAGAACCCCGACGCGGCACGGCGGGCGATGCGCACCCTCCGCGACAAGCTCCGGGCGCTGGAACAATTCCCACGACTGGGGCCGGCCGATCCCGACCGACCCTCCTTCGCTGCTTCGCAGCTTCGGAGGGCCTGCCCTCCGTAGCTCCGCAGGAGCGAAGGAGGGAGGCCGCGCTAAGCCGCGACCGCCAAGCCCGTCGTCTCGTCGACGCCGGTCTTGAGGTTGATGCACTGCACCGCGGCACCCGACGCGCCCTTGCCGAGGTTGTCGAGCGAGGCCACGGCCAGGATCTGCTCCTCGGCCTCGTTGCCGTAGACGGCGAGCTCCATGGTGTTGGTGTCGACCAGCCGGTCGGCCCTGAGGAACCGGTCGCGCTCCAGCCACTTGCGGTCGGCGAGCGGCCGCACCGGCACGAAGGTCTCGCCGGCATAGTAGTCGGCGAGCACGCCGTGCACGTCCTTGGCCGACACCTTCTTCGCCACGATGTCCGTGGTGATCGGCACCATGACCAGCATGCCCTGGGCGTAGTGGCCGACCGAGGGCACGAACATGGGCGCGTGCTCGAGGTGCGAGTACTTCTTCATCTCCGGCACGTGCTTGTGCGTGAGCTCGAGCCCATAGAGGCCGAACGGCTCGACGCCGGGCTGCTCATGCACGGCGATCAGCTCCTTGCCGCCGCCGGTGTAGCCCGAGACGCCGAACACGGCGGGCATCGAGGAGGCGCGCACGATGCCGGCATCGACCAGCGGCCGCAGGATGGCGATGGCACCCGTCGGATAGCAGCCCGGGTTGGAGATGCGGTTCGACGCTAAAAGCTTCTGGCGATGGTCCTTGGCCATCTCGGGAAAGCCGTAGGTCCAGCCGTCGGCCACGCGATGGGCGGTGCTGGCGTCGATCACGACGGTGTCGGCATTGCCGAGCGCGGCGACGAGTTCCTTGGCCGCGGCGTCGGGCAGGCAGAGCACGGCGATGTCGGCGGATTTGGCGATCTCGGCGCGCTTGCCGAGATCCTTGCGCTCGGCCATCGGCAGCTCGAGCAGCTCGATGTCGGGCCGGTCTTTCAGCCGGTCGAGGATCTGCAGCCCGGTGGTGCCGTGCTGGCCGTCGATGAAGATCTTGGTCTTGTTGCTGCTGGTCATGGTCTTCTCTCTCGCAAAATTCAGGGCTTCAGGAGAAGCCGACTGGAGAAGGAAGGTGAATGGGAAGCCGCCTGATCCTCTCCAGCGGCTTCACGATACGGCGCGGTTGTTACGCGCGCGCGTCTTCACACCGCTTGGAAGAGCGGCGGCGTCGCGACCGGAGGGGGGCGAACGACATCATGATGGCGCGCATATCTCATCGTCCCGGCAGGAAGTCAAGGCTCGCCGGCAGGCCTCAGACCCTGGGAAGTTGGCGGGCCAGCGTGAAGTCGATGGGGCGGCTGGGGCCGGAGCTGCTCTTGAACTCGATCTGCAGGACCAGCCGCTCGCCCTCGACCTTGCCCTCGACGCTGGTCCGGCGCGGCGCGCAGGAATTGGTCAAGACATCGATCTCGCCGCGCACGGTCCCGGACGGATCGATGGTGAGGCTGATGGTGCTGGGGCCGCAGGCCTTGGACGTGACGGTGCCGGTGCCGACGCCGCCCGCGACGCGGAGCTCGATCTCCCGCATCGAGTACGCGCTGATGCCCGTGGTCGTGAGCGACAGGCCGCCGTGATACTGCCCGTCGAACGGGCCGGCCGGCACGGGCGGGGCGGCACCCGTTGCGGCAACAGGGGCGGCCGGCGGCCGGCCGCCGACCGCGGGCGTCAGGCGGACCAGGACCGACGGCGCGTAGCGGCTGTTGGCGCCGGAGGCGGCATCGACGATCACACCGACCAGGCCGCCGATGAGGAGGTTGCCGGCGGTCATGCTCTCGAGCTGGGAGTCCATGACGGCCCGGTTGTCCTCATGGTCGTCCTTGCGGCAGACGACCGTGATCGGCTTGCTATCGCGCTTGACGTTCACCGTGCCCGGCGTGCGGATGGCGGCGATCGTGGCACCATCGCGCGTCAGGGTGCAGTCGGCGTCGGCGGGTTGCGAGACGACGGCAATGTCCTGGCGGTTGCCGGTGGCCACGGTGGCGCAGCCGCCGCCGAGCAGGCCCAGCAGCGCAACTGAGGCCCAGACGAAAAGACGGCTGGCCATGTTCCGATTGCTCTCCCTGGTTGCACTGGTTAGCGAAACCATGCAGCCTCGACAAGCTGCAGGCGCGCATACGCGACCATTCCGACGAGGGCACTCATGAGCCAGTCCGCCCATCCTGACGGCCTCTCCATGCTGGAGAAGCGCACGATCGAGGCCGAGATCCTGAAGGAGGTCTATCTCACCCTGAAGGAGAGCCACGGCGAGGCGGTCGCCAAGAAGACCATTGCAGAGTCTGTGCGGCGCTCGGCCATCGAGCAGGCACGCGCCTTCGCCGCCGCCGCGCCGGGCGGCACGTCGCTGAAAGCCTTCCAGGACGTGATGCCGCTGTGGACCAAGGGCGGGGCGCTCGAGATCGAGGTCAAGGAGCAGGGCGAGAAGACCTTCACCTTCAACGTCGTGCGCTGCCGCTACGCCGAGACTTACAAGGCGATGGGCCTGGGCGAGATCGGCCACCTGCTGTCGTGCAACCGCGACGGCGCGTTCTGCGAGGGCTACGACCCCAAGCTCAAGCTCGAGCGCACGCAGACCATCATGCAGGGCGCGAGCCACTGCGACTTCAAGTATCGCTACGAGAGCTGACGCGCGGGACGCCCAGTCAACTCTTTCGGGACGCACGATCAAGCACGACCGCCGGAAAAGTGCCAGTGTCGAAACCGAGGCACTGCAACCGGAAACCACGCTCGACGTTGCCACACCATGGCCCGCGGCCGGATCAACCTCCCCTTCGCGGTGTTGCGCCCGGCCGCACTCTGGCTGGCCGCGGCCATCGTGGCCGCCACGCCGCCGGCGCTGGCGCAGACCTTCGTCGGCCAAGGGCCCGGCCTCAGCATCGGCCCCGCCCAGACCGTCCAGAGCAACGATGCGCCGCCCAACGGCACCATGGGCGCGGCGATCCAGGCGGTGCTGCCGCATCCGACCGATGCCAACACGATGTATGTCGGCGGCACCAACGGCGGCGTCTGGGTGACGCGCAACGGCGGCGCGAGCTGGACGCCGCTTTCCGACAAGCAGAGCTCGCTGTCGATCGCGAGCCTGGCCTTCGATCCGACCGATCCTAGCCGCAGCACGCTGATTGCCGGCGTCGGCATCACGTCGAACGGCCTGGTAGGCGGCGTCGGCAATGTCGAGGGCCGCGGCGGCCAGCGCATCGGCGTGCTCTACAGCAGCAACGGCGGCACCTCGTGGAACGAGCTGGGCGGAGCGACGCTCGCCAACAAGAGCATCGTCGGCGTCGCCGCCCGCGGCAGCACGCTGCTCGCCGCCGCCGCCGAGCCGCACGATACGGCGGCGGCCGGCGGGCTCTATCGCAGCGTCAACGGCGGCGGCTCCTTCGACCTGGTGAGCGGCTCGCGCGGCCTGGCGAGCGGGCCGGTCTCGTCGCTGGCAAGCGACGCCAACAACAACGTCTTCTTCGCCGCGGTGAGCAGCAACGGCGTCTACAAGAGCAGCAATGGCGGCGCCGACTGGACGCCGATCCTGTCGCTCGGCGCCAACCGCATCGCCCGGGTGGCGACCGGCCCCAACGGCGCGATCGCCGTCGGCATCTACGACAGCTCGAGCGGCAACCCGACCAGCGGCCGGCTGGTGGCGATCCAGCATTCGCGCGACGGCGGCGGCTCATGGACGTCGCTCGCGGTGCCCAACATCAACAACGGCGGGCAGGCCTCGACCGATTTCGCCATCGCCGTCGACCCGACCAACCCCGACATCGTCTATGTCGCGGGCGATCGCATCGCCAACTCGCCGTTCACCGTGACGGCCTTCCGCGTCGTGCGGCGGGCCGACGGCACCTCGGTCGCCGAGTCGCTGACCGACGGGGGTGCGGCCGACGGCTCGACGACGCATGCCGACGCGCGCACGCTGGTCTTCGACTCGCTGGGACGGCTGATCCAGGGCGGCGACGGCGGCCTCTACTTCCGCACCAATCCCAGCGGCTCGGGCGTCTGGCGCGGGCTCAACAACCCGTCGCTGGCGCTGCGCGAGCCCTATGCGGTGGCCTACGATTCGATCAGCCGGCGGCTGGTGATGTCGGCGCAGGACACCGGCTCGGCCTACCAGGACACGCCCGGCAATTCGACCTGGCGGGTGGTCGGCGGCGGCGGCGACGGTGTCAATGCCGCCGTCAACGACACGACCTTGCGCGCCGAGGGCCGCAGCGTGATCTACATGACCTCGCAGAACCTGTCGCCGCTGACGCGCCTGCTGGTCAACGCCGACGGCACCGTGCTGCGGACCGACTTCTTCGGCACGCGCGAGGGCACGACCGACCTGGTCGGCCTCGCCCAGGACGATTTCACGGACACGCCGCGGCGCGTGCCGCAGAAGTCGCTGCCCTTCTCGAGCCGCCTCGCGCTCAACCGGGTCGATCCGCAGAGGATCGCGATCGGCACCAACTACGTCTACACCACGGTCGATGCGAACGGCGCCGCCGAAAAGCTCACGCTGCTCAACCTCGGCACGGCGGGCGCTCCGATCGGGCCGATCTCGGCTCTGGCCTACGGCACCGACGACAACATCAATGCCGTGCTTGCGGGGTCGGGGCCCGCCTTCGCCGGCGACCCCGGCAGGCTCTTCCTCAGTGCCACGGGTGCGGCGGGCTCGCTGGCGCCGCTCGCGCAATATACCGGCGGCGCGCCGACCTCGGTGGTGTTCGATTCGCGCGCCTACAGGCGCTTCTTCGCCGCCGACAGCGCGCGGCTGTGGGGCACGGTCGATGCCGGCGCCACGCCGTTCACCGACCTCACGCCCAACCTCGCCCCGCTCAACATCATCCGCCCGACCAGCGTCGAGTTCATCTCTGCGAACGGCGTGGAGGCGCTGCTGGTCGGTGGGCTGAACAACATCGCCAATGCGAAAAGCCCGATCGCCACCGCCGACAGCGACGCCACCGGCACCCTCACCAAATGGCGTGCCTTCGGCGTCGGCCTGCCCAACACCATCGTCAACCAGATGAGCTACAACGAGCACGCCGACGTGCTGGCGGTGAGCCTGTTCGGCCGCGGCGCGTGGCTGCTGTACGACGTGACGGCCTACTACCCGAGCGCGCTGGAACTGCGCTTCGGCCTGGCCGACAACGATGCCGCGCCCGACGCCTCGTTCCTGACCAACGGCACGCGCGCCAGCCGCAACCTGGTGAAGTACGGCTACGGCACGCTCACCATCGACGGCACGGCGACCTACAGCGGCCAGACCAACGTGGTGGGCGGCCGGCTGAACGTGAACGGC
>JAKFVH010000281.1 GCA_021732285.1 Reyranella sp.
TGGGCGGCTGGGATGGCTACTCCTCCTCCAAACCCCCAGGCCCCATCACCTTCAAGCATGGCCTCGACTACTTCCACGGCATCGCCAAAGGTTGGGCCTTGCGAAATGTGTGAATCGCCTAGCCGTATGACGGGGGAGGAAATGAGAGGCCAGTCCGGCTCCTATCGCTGGGTCGTCGTCTCGCGGCCTTGCGGCGATTCCAGATTCCGATCGGGTTGCAGATAGAGCGTCAGCACGAGTGCTGCGACGAACACTGCGCCCCACGTCAGCCACGCCGGGAATCTCGAATTCTTCATTTCAATGCTACCTCTGGCGCGCTGAACCGCCGTTGAAGGAATGGGCGGCGCGCTTCGCAGCGGCAGCGAATCGACCAGGCGGGCGGCGATCGTCTCGGCGTCTGATGCCTTCCAGTCGCCTTCGGGAAGCCTGGCGATCGTCTGTGCGAACACCCGTGCCGCGGTTTCCCGCGGCAGGTCCGACAGCCGAGCGGCCTCCTGCCATGGATCGATGCCGAGCCGCGTCAGAGCGGTCAACACCGTGAGTGTGCCGACGCTCTCCTCGCCAACGGCGGCGAAGAGAAACGCATTGTATTCGGAGTGACCGAGGGAATATTCCGGGCGCAACGTCATGACGCCTCCTGCAACGGCCTCCGGGCGTGGGACTAGAAGCCCATGCCGCCGCCCATGCCACCCCCCGGCATCGCCGGCGGCGCATCCTTGGCGGGCGTTTCGACCACCATCGCTTCCGTCGTGATCAGCAGCCCGGCCACCGACACCGCGCCCTGCAGCGCCGTGCGCACGACCTTGGTCGGATCGATGACGCCCGCCTTGATCATGTTGACGTACTCGGCCTTCTGGGCGTCGAAGCCGAAATTGACGTCCTTCTGGTCGAGCATGCGGCCGGCGACCACGGCGCCGTCGAAGCCGGCATTCTCGGCGATCTGGCGCAGCGGCGACTGCAGCGCGCGGCGCACGATCTCGATGCCGACCTGCTGGTCGTGATTGCCGCCGCGCTTGTTCTCGAGCACGCGGCTGGCGTAGAGCAGCGCCGCCCCGCCACCGGCGACGACGCCCTCCTCGACCGCGGCCTTGGTCGCATGCATGGCATCCTCGACCCGGTCCCGGCGCTCCTTGACCTCGACCTCGGTGGCGCCGCCGACCTTGATGATGGCCACGCCGCCCGCGAGCTTGGCCAGGCGCTCCTGCAGCTTCTCGCGGTCGTAGTCGGAGCTGGTCTCCTCGATCTGCGCCCTGATCTGCGCGACCCGGCCCTCGATGTCCTTCTTCTTGCCGGCGCCGTCGATGATGGTGGTGTTGTCCTTGTCGATGCGCACCCGCTTGGCGTTGCCCAGCATGTCGAGGGTGACGTTCTCGAGCTTGATGCCGATGTCCTCGCTGATCAGCTGGCCCGCGGTCAGGATCGCGAGGTCCTCGAGCATCGCCTTGCGGCGGTCGCCGAAGCCCGGCGCCTTGACGGCGGCGACTTTCAGCCCGCCACGCAGCTTGTTGACCACCAGGGTGGCCAGCGCCTCGCCCTCGATCTCCTCGGCGATGATGAGCAGCGGCCGGCCGGACTGCGCCACCAGCTCGAGCAGGGGCAGCAGCGTCTGCAGGCTCGCCAGCTTCTTCTCGTGGATGAGGATGTAGGCGCCTTCGAGCTCGGCGATCATCTTGTCGGGGTTGGTGACGAAATAGGGCGAGAGGTAGCCGCGGTCGAACTGCATGCCTTCGACGACATCAAGCTCGGTCTCCATGCTCTTGGCTTCCTCGATGGTGATCACGCCTTCCTTGCCGACCTTGTCCATCGCCTTGGCGATCATGTCGCCGATCGCCTTGTCGCCGTTGGCCGAGACCGTGCCGACCTGGGCGATCTCGGCGCTGGTCGACACCTTGCGCGAGCGCTCCTTGAGCTCGTCCATCACCAGGTCGCAGGCGAGGTCGATGCCGCGCTTGAGGTCCATCGGGTTCATGCCGGCGGCGACCGACTTGGCGCCCTCGCGCACGATCGCCTGGGCCAGCACCGTCGCCGTGGTCGTGCCGTCACCGGCGGTGTCCGAGGTCCGCGTCGCCACCTCGCGCACCATCTGGGCGCCCATGTTCTCGAACTTGTCCGAAAGCTCGATCTCCTTGGCGACGGTGACGCCGTCCTTGGTGATGCGCGGCGCGCCGTAGGACTTGTCGAGCACGACATTGCGGCCCTTCGGCCCCAGCGTGACCTTGACCGAATCGGCCAGGATGTCGACGCCGCGGATCATGCGGGCGCGGGCGTCGCCGCCGAAACGTACTTCTTTTGCTGCCATGGTCTTGTTCCTTGCTGGAAATGCGGGGCGATGCGGGGCGATGGGCCGTCAGGCCGCCTTCTTCTTGGCGACGGCAGGCCGTTCGATGACGCCCATGATGTCGGACTCGGTCATGATCAGGAGATCCTCGCCGTCGAGCTTGATCTCGCTGCCCGACCACTTGCCGAACAGGATGCGGTCGCCCGGCTTGACGTCGAGCGGGACGACCTTGCCCGTCTCGTCGCGGGCGCCCGGACCGACGGCGACGATCTCGCCCTCCGCCGGCTTCTCCTGGGCGGTGTCGGGAATGATGATGCCGCCGGTCGTCCGGCCCTCGGGATCGACGCGGCGAATCATCACGCGGTCGTGCAGCGGCCGGAATTTCATGGCGATTTTCTCCAGTTTGTCGGGCTTTTAGCGGCGAGCGCCTCCCGGGCGTGCGCGACGCAACAACTGGTAGAGAAATGGGCCTTTTTGGCCAACTAGCAAGCGATATTCGGCCGAAACCGGCCAAACCGCCCGCTTTTCTTCGAAACGGCGTCACTCGACCGCCGCCGCGACCTCCTGGTGGTACCAGCCCAGCGCCTTCTCGAACTTGCCGAAGGTCTGCTGGCGATTGGCGCCGCTCCTGAAGTTCTTCTGGATGGTCTCGCCGATGCCGAGATCCTCGACCAGCGCGTTGGCGAACAGGTCGACATTGGCCTTCCAGTAGCTCTCGGGCTTCTTGGCCTTCTCCTCCGGCGGCACCAGCACCGAGAACTGCAAGACCGATTGATCGGGCGTGATCGGGAAGCTCGAGAACACGCCGCAGTGATCCTGGGTGTAGGTCAGCACGGTGTTGGGGAAGAGCGAATAGAACACGATGGCGTGGTCGCGGATGCGCCAACTCTCCGTGGGCTGGCCCTCGAGCTCGGTGAGCGTGCGCTTGGCCGCCGCCCAGCGCATGTGGTTGCCCATGCGCTCGTAGGTCGCGATGTTGTCCAGGAACAGCGGGAACACCGTGCCGGGATGCAGGTAGCGGAAGTGATAGAGCTCCAGGAAGGTGTCGATCACCAGCTTCCAGTTCATGCGCGGCCGCACCGGCTCGGAAGAATGCAGCTCCCAGCCCTGCATGTCCCAGCCCGACAGGTCGGCCTGCAGCGGCCCGAGGTAGGAATCGATGTCCAGCCCGGCGTCCTCGTTGTCTTCCAGCGCCGTCGGCACGACCCAGACCAGGCCGTACTTTTCCGCCAGCTTCAGCCGCCGCAGGCCGTACTTGCTCTTGTCGATGTCGCCGAACGTTGCGGCGTCGGTGATGCCGACCAGCCGGCCGGTCAGGTCGTAGCTCCAGCCGTGATAGGCGCAGACGAAGGCCCGCTTGTTGGCGCCGCAGGGCTTCTGCTCGACGGCGGCGCCGCGATGGCGACAGACGTTGAGGAAGGCGCGCAGCACGCCGTCGGTGCCACGCGTCACCAGGATCGGCTGGCCGGTGTCGTTATGGACGACGAAGTCGCCCGGCTTGCGCAGCTGGCTCGAGAAGGCGGCGACGATGGGGTAGCGGCGAAACAGGAGATCGACCTCGCGCTGGAAGCGCGCCGGGTCGTAATAGCCTTCGACCGGGGTGTGGCTGACGCCGGGCCCGTCGTCCCGCGTGTTGGTACGCACCATACGCAACATACGCTCGAGATACGCGACCTGATCGGCGTGTTGCATTGCCGTCTCCGTCTAAAAATTCTCAGATAGCGTTCATGCCTCCGTCGATCACCAGCTCGGTGCCGGTGACGAAGCGCGATTCGTCGGAAATCAGGTAGAGGATGCCATAAGCGATGTCCTCGGGCGCGCCGAATTCGCCGATCGGGATGCGCCGCCGGGCGCGCTCGCGCGCCTTGTCGTTGGGCATCACCGCGTTGCCCATGGGCGTGAGAATGATGCCGGGATGGACCGAATTGCAGCGGACCTTGTAGCCCTTGCGCGCGCAATCGATCGCCACCGTCTTGGTGAACTGCCGCACCGCGCCTTTGCTGGCGCCGTAGGCCGAGAGATCCGGCGTCCCCAGGAAGGCTGCCAGCGACGAGGTGTTCACGATCGAACCGCCGCCCGATTGCCGCATCGCCGGCACGCCGTACTTGCAGCCTAAAAACACGCCCTGGACGTTGACCGCGAGCATGCGCTGCCACTGCTCGACCGTTTCGGTCTCGAAGGTCGCCGGGAAAGGTCCCGAGATGCCGGCGTTGTTCACCAGGCCATTGAGCTTGCCTTCGCGCTCCAGGATGCCGTCGATGATGCGCTTCCAGTCAGCCTCGCGCGAGGTGTCGTGCTCCTCGAAGCGTGCCTTGCCGCCGATCTGCTGCACGGTCTCCAGGCCGCCGGGGCGGTTGATGTCGGTGACGATCACCGTCGCGCCTTCCTTGGCGAGCAGCGTGGCGGTGGCGCGACCAATGCCCGAACCGGCGCCGCTCACCAGCACCACTTTGTCTGCAACCCGGCTCATGCGCTTCGTCCCTTTACTTTCTTGAGGCAAGGCTAGAAGCAGCGCAGGCTGGCGACAAGCAAGGAGGAGCCCGAATGGCTCGCACACTGGAATTCTACTACGACTACGGCAGCCCCTATTCCTACCTGGCCGATACCCAGGTCGATGCCATTGCCAAGCGCGCGGGCGCGGCACTGGTGCGCAGGCCGATGCTGCTGGGCGGCGTGTTCAAGGCGACCGGCAATGCCTCGCCGATGACGGTGGCGCTGAAGTCGAAGTGGGCCGCCTTCGACATGCCGATGTGGGCCAAGCACTACGGCGTGCCGTTCAACCCCAATCCCTTCTTTCCGGTGAACACGCTCGCCCTGATGCGCGGCGCGGCGGCAGCGCAGATCGACGGCGCCTTCGAGCGCTACCATCCGGCGATCTACAAGGCGATGTGGATCGACGGCATCAACCTGAACGACATGGGCGAAGTGGCGAAAGTGCTGAGCGCAGCCGGGCTCGATGCGGCCAAGATCGGGAACCGCATCCAGGACCAGGACGTTAAGGATCGGCTGAAGGCCACGACCGAAGAGGCGGTGGCGCGCGGCGTGTTCGGAGCGCCGACCAGCTTCGTGGGCGACATGATGTTCTTCGGCAACGACCGCCTGCCCTTCGTCGAAATGGCCCTCAAAGGAGACCTCAAATGACCAAGCTCGGCCTGCTGCTCGCCACCGGCGCCCTGCTGGCGGCGGCGCCCTCCTTCGGCCAGACCGTCGGCTCCTGCGCGCGCGGCGGCGGCGCCAACCAGCCGCAGCCGGTGTGGCTGCTGTTCGACCTGGGCAGCGCGCATGTGCGGCCGGCCGACAAGCCCAAGATCGCCGAAGCCGTCAAGACGGCGAAGGATCGACAAGTGACGTCGATCTGCCTGGTCGGCCACACCGACAAGCTGGGCGACAAGGCCCTGAACGCCAAGCTGGCGCGCGAGCGCTCGCAAGCCGTGGCCGCCGAGCTGATCCATGCGGGCTATCCCGCCAATCACATCGTGATCGCGGCTGACCCCGAGGCTTTCGGAAACATGAGTCTCGGCAGCTCCGATGCGTCGGAAAAGGACCGGCGGGTGACGATCGTGTTCTCGCGCTAGTCATACGCGGACCGCGGGCTGGGTCGCGGTAGACCGCGACCCAGCCCGCGGTCCGAACACGAGCTACATCTCGATCACCGCCTTACCGACGACCTTGCGGTCGATCAGCACGCGAAAGGCGTCGGCCGCGCGCTCCATCGGGAAACGATGCGAGACGTGCGGGCGCATGACGCCGAGCTCGGCCAGTCGTGGCAGCTCGGTGGCGTAGTCCTTGGCGAAATCCGAGCCGGCGCGACGCGCGGTCTCCCCCGCACGCACACCGAGGATCGATAGACCCTTGATCAGCACGTGGTTGGACATGATCTTCGTCGGGCCGCCGGAAGTGAAGCCCACGACCAGCAGCCGCGCGCCGTAGGCCGCTGCGCGCATGGATTTCTCCAGCACCTCGCCACCCACTGGGTCGTAGATCACGTCAGCGCCGCGCCCGTCGGTCATGCCCTTCACGATCGAGACGAAGTCGGCTGACTTCAGGTTCACCACCAGGTCGGCGCCTTGCTCGCGCACCACGGCCAACCGCGCATCGTCGCTGCCGGTGGCGATCACCTGGGCGCCGAGATGCTTGCCGAGCTGGACGGCGGCCATGCCGACACCACCCGAGGCGCCATGCACCAGCAGGACTTCGCGCGGCTTCAGTGCCGCGCGATGGACCAGCGAGTGATAGGCCGTGGTGGCGCCGACGCGGAACGCCGAACCCTCGGCGTCTGACCAGCCCATCGGCAGGCGCATCAGGTTGCCGGACGCCGGCACCTTCACGTACTCAGCGAAGGCACCGGGCCGCACGCCGAAGATCACGCGGTCGCCTGCGCGCCAGTTCTTCACCTCGGCGCCGACGGCCGAAATCGTGCCCGCGCCCTCCATGCCGGGGATGAACGGCAGCTCGGGCTTGTGCTGATAATCCGCCGTCAGCATCAGCACGTCGGGAAAGTTCACCGAAGCGGCGCCGACCTTGATCAGCACGTCGGCAGGGCCGATCTCGGGGACCGGCACGTCTTGGATCTTCAGGACGGAAGGATCGCCCAGGCGATCGCAGACAACGGCTCTCATAGTTTTCCGGACCGCGCGCTTCCAACGCGCTCATGAGCGCGCTGGAAGCGCGCGGTCCGGAAGAGCATGAACTAATCCAGCTCGAAGGCGTTCTTGTAGTCGAGCTTGAGCGCCGGATCCTGGTCCTCCTTGCGGAGGAAGCAGTTGCCGACGACCAGCACCTCGATCTCGCTGCCCATGAAGCAGCGGAAGGCGTCCTCGGGCGTGCAGACGATCGGCTCGCCGCGCACATTGAACGAGGTGTTCACCACCACCGAGTAGCCGGTCTTGGCCTTGAACGACGACAGGAGATCGTGGAAGGCCGGGTTGGTTTCCTTGTGCACCGTCTGGATGCGCGCCGAGTAGTCGACGTGGGTCACGGCGGGAATGTCGGAGCGCGGCACGTTCAGCTTGTCGATGCCGAACAACGCCTGCTCGGACTCGCTCATGCTGCGGCGGCGATCCTCGTTCACCGGCGCCACCATCAGCATGTAGGGGCTGTCGGTCTTGAAGTCGAAATACTTGTCGACGTCCTCGCGCAGCACCGCCGGCGCGAAGGGCCGGAATGATTCGCGGTACTTCACTTTCAAATTGAGCGTCTTCTGCATCGAGGGCGAGCGCGCGTCGCCCAGGATTGAGCGGGCGCCGAGCGAGCGCGGGCCGAACTCCATGCGGCCCTGCATCCAGCCCACCGCTTTCTCGTCGGCCAGCGCCTGCGCCGTCTGCTCGATGATCTCAGTCCGCGTCAGCCGCGTCAGCTTGGCGCCGGCCGCGACCAGGCGCTTCTCGATCTCGTCGTCGGAGTATTCCGGGCCGAGATAGGAGCCGGCCATGCCGTCGAGATGGCCGTTGAGCTTGCGCCCCTGGCCGAGATAGCCGTGATAGGCGGCGAAGGCCGCGCCGACCGCGCCGCCGGCATCGCCGGCCGCGGGCTGCACCCAGATGCCGTCGAACAGGTTCTCGCGTAAAAGCTTCCCGTTGGCGACGCAGTTCAGCGCCACGCCGCCGGCCAGGCAGATGTTCTTCGCCCCGGTCTCCTTCTTCACCGAGCGCGCCAGCCGGATCACGATCTCCTCGGTGACGGCCTGGACCGACGCCGCGAGGTCCATGTGGTGCTGGGTCAGGAGTTCCTCGGGCTTGCGCGCCTTGCCGCCGAACAGCTCGCCGAACTTCTCGTTCGTCATGCGCAGACCCGTGCAGTAGTCGAAGTACTGCTGGTCGAGGCGGAAGGTGCCGTCCTCCTTGAGGTCGACGATCTTGTCGAGGATCAGGTCCTTGAACTTCGGCTCGCCGTAGGGCGCCAGGCCCATGACCTTGTACTCGCCGGAATTGACCTTGAAGCCGGTGTAGTAGGTGAAGGCCGAATAGAGCAGCCCGAGCGAGTGCGGGAAGTGGATCTCCTTCAGCATCTCGAGCTTGTTGCCCTGGCCCCAGGCCAGCGACGTCGTCGCCCATTCGCCGACGCCGTCCATGCACAGCACGGCGGCCTCCTCGTAGGGCGAGGGGAAGAAGGCCGAGGCGGCGTGGCTCTGGTGGTGCTCGCCGAACAGCAGCCGCTTGTGCCAGTCGAAGTCGGGCTGCCAGTGCTTCATCTCATCGCGCAGCAGCGTCTTCTGGAAGAGCTTCTCCTTCAGCCACAGCGGCATGGCCATGCGGAAGGACTGGAAGCCGCGCGGCGCGTAGGCGAGGTAGGTTTCCAGCAGGCGCTCGAACTTCAGGAACGGCTTGTCGTAGAAGGCGACGTAGTCGACGTCGGCCAGCTTGATGCCGGCCTCGTCGAGGCAGTACTGCACGGCATGCTGCGGGAAGCCCGAATCGTGCTTCTTGCGGGTGAAACGCTCCTCCTGCGCGGCGCCGACGAGATGGCCGTCCTCGATCAGCGCGGCGGCGCTGTCATGATAGAAAGCCGAGATGCCGAGCACGCGCATGAGGGCGACAGCTCCTTCCTAGAACAGCGTGTAGACGAACGGCGCGATGGCCGAACCCTTGGTCAGCACGATCAGGCCGCCGAAGATCACCATCATGATCAGGATCGGCAGCAGCCAGAACTTCTTGCGCTCCCGCATGAAGGCCCAGAGTTCGACGATGATGGAGCCCATTGCCGGTCCTTTCGAGATCAGAATTGGTTTTTCATGGATTGCGGCGGCGGCCCGGGCGGGGCGCGGTCAATCCAGTAGGTCTTGGCGGCGGGATCGCGCTTCAGGCGCAAAAAATCCTTGCCGAAGGCACGCATGACAAGGCCGATCGGCATGATGGTCACGAAGAACAGCAAACCCAGCACAAGGGGATTCATCACCTTGTACAGCAGCAGGCCGAACTTCAGCCACAGCCGGTTGAGCGGCGCCAGGATGCGCGGATAGGTCAGGGCCACCAGCAGGAACAGTGCCGCCAGCGGCAGCGTGTAGTGCCACATGTAGCCGCCGCGCCATAACGAAAGCGCGGCGACAATGGCAAAGAAGCCGGCGAAGACGAGGCCGAAGCCGCGGTCTGTGCCCGCCTTTACCTCTTCCTCGCGCGAAAAGTCCTCGTGAAGCTGGCTGGTCGCCATTGCCCCGTACTGCCTGCCCTTTGGGGGCCCTTAACTCACTGATCTCAAAGGCGAAGTCAATTGGCGACCAGGGGAAGGCTATTCGGTCGCGGCGGCCGTGAAGCCGTGCGCCAGCAGGGCCTCCAGCGTCAGCCGCCACACGGCGGTAGCCCGCTCGAAGCTGAGGCCATCGCGGCGGCGCAGCACGATCCACGCCTCGAGCGACAGGGCGGCCCCAATGGCGTCCAGCAACTCTTCCTTGGCCTGCTCGCTGAGAGCGCCAAACTCAGGCGCAAAGGCCTCGAGAGTGGCCTCGCGCAGCTGGTCCTTGGAGACCTTGGCGCGCTCGGTCAGGGCCGGATGGTTGACGAACTGGCCAGCGGCGACCCGCAGCGGCACGATCTTGTCGAACACCTGGGCCAGGTTCTCGACCACCGAGACGATGCGCGACGCCATCGGCCGGTTGCTGGGGGTCGGCGGCGGCACGACCAGGTCGTCACGCACGCTGTCCACAACGGTCACGAAAAGTGACTCAACATCGCCAAAATGCTGGAAAACCGAGCGGACCGAGACATCGGCCCGCTTGGCCACCGCCACGACGGTGGGCGCCGTGCTGGTCTCGACAATCATCGCCTTGGCGGCGGCAATGATCTTGCGGCGGGTTTCGGCCGCCCGCCGGTTGCGTCCATCGGACCGGCCAGTATCACGGCCCATGTCGCCCATTCCCGCCTCGCTCGACTGTGCCACTGCGTTGCCGCGCGGCTGCACCGCTGCTTCGGTCATTTCGGTTGGTTCCCGTTTCGGTGTGATGGCGAACGGTGGTCATTGATCAGCCCGTCGCCTATGGAGGGCGTGAAATAAGGGCCGACTAGGGCAGGAACAAGGTAAACAGGGTCGCACCTCCATGAATATTAGCCATGCAAGAAGCCCCCTCGCGGTGCTGTGGGATTTCGGCGGCGTGATCCTCTCGAGCCCGTTCGAGGCCTTCAATCGCTATGAGGCCGAGATCGGACTTCCCAAAGATTTCATCCGCAGCCTCAATGCGCGCAATGGCGACACCAATGCGTGGGCAAAAATGGAACGCAGCGAAGTTTCGCTCGAAGGCTTCGTCGCGCTGTTCGAAGAAGAGGCACGCCAGCAGGGCCACGCGGTCGACGGCTGGCGCATCCTGCAGTCGCTGAGCGGCGACATTCGGCCGCAGATGGTCGAGGCCCTGCGTCGCTGCAGCCGAGCCTTCCGCGTCGCCTGCATCACCAACAACATGAAGTCGGGCGAGGGGCCGGGCATGGCGCGCAGCGCCGACAAGGCCCGGGCGGTCGCCGAGATCATGACGTTGTTCGAGCATGTCGTGGAATCGAGCAAGCTCGGCCTGCGCAAGCCCGATCCGCGCATCTACCAGCACGCCTGCGACCTTTTGGGCGTGCAGCCGCAAGACTGCGTCTACCTCGACGATCTCGGTATCAACCTGAAACCCGCCCGCGCGCTCGGCATGCGCACGATCAAGGTCGGCGACCCCGACGTGGCGATCGACGAGCTGCAGGCAATGGTCGGCATACCGTTGCGTGGCTGAGCGTGAAACGTCCGGCGCGTCCGATCACGGCGAAGTACCTGCAGAACGCTGCGACGTTCTATCTCGAGCGCTATCCCGCGACGGCCGAGGGCCTGCGCCGTGTGCTGAATCGTCGGGTGCGCAAGGCCGAGATGGCCGACGCGCCGGTGATGGAGAACGTCAAGCAGGCGATCGAGGCGATCGTTGCGAAGTTCGTCGACGCGGGCGCCATCAACGACAAGGAGTTCGCCCAGACCAAGGCGCGCGCCCTGCATCGGCGCGGCACATCCAGCCGGATGACGCGGCAGAAGCTCAAGCACGCTGGCGTCGACGGCGACACGCTCGACCGCGCAATGGCGGCACTGGACGAGGAGCTCGACACCAACCCGGCAAAGCGTGAATGGCAGGCAGCCGTCGCCTTGGCGCGGCGGCGGCGCTTCGGGCCGTTCCGGCCGGAAAAGGACCGCAAGGACAAGCGCCTGCGCGACCTCGCCGCGATGGCCCGCGCCGGCTTCGCCTTCGACATTGCCAAAAAGGTGATCGACGCGAAGGACCCCGACGCACTGGACGAGCAGTGACGGGCTTGCTTACCTGCGTTGCCTCGAGGGGGCGAAAATGACCATCACGATCTGGCACAACCCGCGCTGCAGCAAATCGCGCGAGACGCTCGAGCTCCTGAAGAAGAAGGGCGTCGCGCCGCAGATCCGCGAATACCTGAAGGAGCCGCCCAGCAAGGCCGAGGTCGAGAAGCTCTTGGACATGGTGGGCGGCGAGCCCACAGCGCTGATCCGCGACGGCGAGACCGAGTTCAAGGCGCTCAAGAAGAAGAAAGCCGACCTCAGCCGCGCCGATATCGTGAAGGCGATCGCGGCCCACCCCGTCCTGCTGCAGCGGCCGATCGTGGTCGCGGGAAAGCGCGCCGCCGTCGGCCGGCCGCCCGAAGCGGTGCTGCCGCTGCTGAAATAGCGCCATGGTCGGCCGGCTCCGCCTCTGGTCGGGCTATGCGCTGTTCTTCTATGTCGTCACGCATCTTCTGAACCACACGCTCGGGCTGATCTCGCTGCGCGTGCTGGAGGTCGGACGGCACTGGTTTGTCCTCCTCTGGCACAATCCGATCGGCCAGACCGTGCTCTACGGCGCGCTGTTCGGACACTTCTTCCTCGCCCTGTGGTCGCTCTACCGCCGGCGCGCGCTGAAGTTGTCGTCCTGGGAATGGACGCAGTGGATCCTGGGTGTGCTGATCATCCCGCTGGGCGCCACGCACGTCGTCGGCACCAGGCTGGCGCATGAACTCTACGGCGTCGAACAAGGCTATCCCTGGGTGCTGGGCTCGCTGGTGGCCGGCGACTGGACCGGCATCGTGCGGCAGTTCGGCTTGCCCCTCGTCGTCTGGCTGCATGCCTGCATCGGCCTGCACTTCGCGTGGCGCCTTCGCCCATGGTACCGCACCTGGCTGCCGCTGCTCTACGCCATCGCCCTGCTGGTGCCGGTCGGCGGCATCGCTGGCGCCGCCATCGCCTTGCGCGACGTCGCCGAGCTCGCCCAGCAGCCGGGCTTCCTCGCCAACCTGTTCGAGCGCGCGCACGTGCCGACGCAGGAAGGCATCGACAGCCTCTATGCCATCTCGCGCAACCTGCAGATCGGCGCGCTGGTGCTGCTGCTGGGCGTGCTGAGCGCGCGGCCCTTGCGCGACCTGTGGGAGCGCCGCGCCGGCGTCGTCCGGCTCGACTACGACGAACGCCGCAGCGTCGCCCAGCCGACCGGCCTCACCATCCTCGAGATGAGCCGCATCGCCGGCATCCCGCACGCCTCGGTGTGCGGCGGCCGCGGCCGCTGCTCGACCTGCCGGGTGCGCATCGGC
>JAKFVH010000005.1 GCA_021732285.1 Reyranella sp.
GGCCTTTGTCACGAGGCTTCAACGACACCAGTTGCTCAGTATCGCCGCTCGTCAGCTTCCGGTCAGATCGACCTTTCTCCGGGTGGCTCCTTCCTCCACTGGTGATACGCGCCTTCGTGGCGCACCGGGACGCGCGCGGTCCGGAAGAGCATGAATTTATTTGATCGCGCCGATTTCCCGGTAGTAGAGCTCGGCGCCGCCCTGCAGCACGTCGAGGTGTGGCAGCGAGGCCAGCGTGTTCTTGACCGTGCTCTCTGCGAGCTGGCCTCCGAACAAGCCGCCCGCCTTTTCGACCTTGTGCAGCGCCGCCGCCAGGGAGTAGCCGACGGAATCGTCGAGATAGGGCCGTGCCAGCACGTAGCTCCACGACCCTACGGTCAGCAGCGGATCGGACTGGCTGGGATAGCGGCCGGCGGGAATGGCGATGCGCCGCATGAAATTGTGCTTGGAAACGATGCGATCGATCTGCTTGTCGTCGGGTGTGATGAAGCGTGCGCCGCGCGGATCGCTGGCGACCTTGACGAACCCCGGCCAGCGGTTGCCGGAGCCCCACAACGCCGAGGCTCGGCCTTCCAGAAGCATTGCCGGACCGTCGATCATGCGCTCGGTGTAGATCGCCTCGAAGTCCTTGTCGGGGTCGAGATCGAGCGCGTCGAGGACATAGCGCGCCTGCAGCGCCAGTGCCGCGCCCTTGGCGTTCCAGATGACCGGCCGGCCCTTGAGATCGTCGATGGTGCGATGACGGCTGTCGGCGCGCACGACGAACATGCCGGGGCTGGCGTAGACGGTGCAGATCACCTTGAGCTTGGTCGGCGCGCCCTCCTTGGGATTGAAGAGCTGCTGGGCCACCTCGCCGAACACCAGGCCGATGTCGAGCTTGCCCTCCTGCAGCAATGGCACGTTCTCGACGCTGCCCCGGGTCGGCACGGGCTTTACGCCGATCGACGGATTGGCCCACTTGATCGCGTCGACGAAGGCGCCTGCATAGATGATGAAGCCGCCGCCCTCGCTGGCGGTGCCGAACTTCACGCCGCCCGATTGCGCCCCACCCTCGCCCGTCGCCGCGCCGGCCAGCGCCAGACCAGCCAGCACCGAACGCCGCGGCAAGCGGCGAGGCTTTGTCTGCGAAGGCGTGCGCGACCACATGGGACTGCCACTACCGGTTTAGGGCCTTGTCTGGGGAGCCCCGAATACCATGCTCTTTGCCCCGATCAAGCTGCCTACTTGATCAGCCCGGCCTCGCGAAAATAGCGCTCGACGCCCGGATGCAGAGCGTCCGGCCGAGGCAGCGCCTTGAGTGTGTTCTGCGCGGTGCTTTCGGCAACGCCGAACATGTTGCCGATGCGCTCGGCCTTGTGCAGCGCTGCCGCCAGATCGTAGCCGAGCGCCTCGTCGAGATTTGGCCGCGCCAACACGTAGCTCCACGATCCGACGGTCAGCAGCGCGTCGGATTGACCGGGGTAGCGTGCGGCCGGGACGGAGATGCGCCTCATGAACGGGTACTTGTCGACGATGCGCGTGACCTGCTCGTCATTCGGCGTGATGAAGCGCGCCCCGCGCGCGTCGCTCGCGATCTTGACGAATCCCGGCCAGCGATTTCCCGCACCCCACAACGCCGATGCCCGGCCTTCGAGGATCATGACCGGCCCGTCGACGAGCTGCTCCGTGTAGATCGCCTCGAAGTCCTTCTCGGGATCGAGCCCGATCCCTTCCATCACGTAGCGTCCCTGCAGCGCCAATCCCGATCCGCGCCCATTCCACACGACGGGCCGCCCCACGAGATCCTTGATGGTGCGATAGCGGCTGTCGGCCCGCACGACGAACATGCCCGCGCTCGAATAGGCGACGGTTATCACCTTGAGCTTGGTAGGCGTTCCACTCTTGGGATTGAACAGCTCCTGGGCCATCTCGCCGAACACCAAGCCGATGTCGACCGTGCCCGCTTCAAGCAATGGCACGTTGTCGAGGCTGCCGCGGGTCGGCAGAGGCTTGACGCCGATCTTCGGGTTCGCCCATTTGACGGCGTCGACGAAGGCGCTGGCATAGACGACGAAGCCGCCGCCTTCGCCACCGGTGGCGAATTTCACGCCACTCGACTGCGCAGCTCCATCGCCCGTCGACGCACCGGCCATTGCAAGGCCAGCCAACACCGAACGTCTCGACAAACGACGCGACTCTGATCGCAAAGGCGTGCGCAACCACATGGGACTGCCACTACCGGTCAAGGCCTTACCCCCGGAGACTCGAATACCATGCCCCTGGCCCGGTCCATGAGATAAATCTCAAGGGCGACGTATTCGACGGCGTCATAGGGATAGGCTTCGGCCCGGATTCCGATCAAGCAGTTGCGTAGGCGCCGCTTCAAGGAGCCCAAGGCCTGCCACTCCAGGCGGTAGAGCGGATAGCCGGTCGGATGGGCTTCCGGGATCGTCACGCCCGCAAGCTTCTTGCCGGCATTGTCGTCATGGCAGATGGCGCAGGAGAGATTGAGCTGCCCTTGGCGGCGCTCGTAGATCGCCGCTCCCTGCTCGCGGAAGGGCGCTAGCCTGGGATCGGCCGGCGGGGTGATCGGCAGGCCGCGCGACTGGTTGGCGACGAAGGCCGCGAGCGACAGCAGTTCGCGGCTTTCCGTCGCCAACGGCTCGGCCTGCTGGTTGACCGTGCGGCAGAGCCTGATGCGGCCCTCGAGGTCGATGGGCTTGTCGCCGTCCTTGGACATGGCGGGATAGCGCGCCGCGACGCCCTTCATGTCAGCCAGGGAATGGCAGTCGGCGCACGCCTTGTTGTTGGCGCCTGCCGGCTTGGCCCAGAGCTGCTGGCCGAGCTGGACGAACAGCATGCCGGGATTGGCGGTGTCGTCGTCCTGCATCTTCTGCAAAGCCACGCCCATGTCCTGATAGCCCGAGCGGCGCTTGTCGGCGCCGGCCCGATCGGCGCCTGCTTGGGCCATCGCGAAGGAAGCCGCGAAGACCGCCGGCAGCAGCGCCAAGGCCAACCGCCGGCCTGAAAGGTCACGCAACGTCAATGGCGACGGACTCTTCGACGACGAAACCTTCGTCGCCGGTCCAGCGGAACGTGATCTTGCCGCTCTCAGTCGCCACCGCGAAGAACGACACGAACGGGTTGGCGGCGATCGCCGGCGAAAGATCCATGCGGAGGATCTCGGCACCGTTCCAGCTCGCGGTGAAGCGCTCGATGATGTTGCGTGGAATGATGCGGCCGTTGGTGCCGGGCCTGAAGCCGGTCTCCATGACATGCAGGATCAGCGCCTTGAGTTCGATCACCTCGCCCTTCCTGGCGGTTTTGGGCGCATTGATGAGGACCTGGGTCATGTCAGGTCCTCCAGGCAGGCGGCGAGCGTGACGATCACGTCGGCGCTGGCGCTGAAGAACTCGCCCTTGCTGGTCTCGGCGATGGCCACGATCTTCTGCGAATCGCCGAGCTTGATGCGCGTGGCGACCACCGCCTTGCCGTTCCTCGGGCCGAGCCTGGCATCGAAGACATGCGGCTGCGGGTTCTTCTCGTTGAAGACGTGGATCGCCTTGATGTGGTCGGCCTCGCTCATCGGGCTGTCGACCGATACGGTGAGCGGCACGGCATTGCCGTTCTCGATCAGGGGCGGCAGGTCGAGCGTGACGCGGCCCTCACGGATCGCATTGTCGCCCACGACTTCCTTGATCGCGGCCGCCATCGCTTCCGGCGTGGCCCGCGCAGGCGCAAGCGGCAGCACGCTGACCAGGGCAGCGCCCGCGATGAAAGTCCGCCTCGTCGTCGTCCCCTCTTCCGTCCCTGGCATGGCTACTCCTTCAGGGTCGCGAGATAGGCCACGACATCCTCGATCTGCTCGGCCGTCAAGATGGTCTTGCCCTCGAAGGGTTTCGCGACACGCTGCAGGCCTGTCGTCCGATAATAGGGCGGCATGATCGTGTCGGGATTGAGACGCGAGCCGTCGACGATGCGCAGCCTGAGCTGGGCCACCGACCAGCGCCCGCCCGCCCCCGCGAAGCTGGGCGCCAGGGTGCCCTGGAAGCGCTCCTCGGGGATCGGGCCGCTGTGGCAGAGCAGGCAGAGGCCGACGCTGCGGTTGGCGACGATGGCGCGGCCACGGGCGGCGTCGCCGGGTTTGTCGGCAAGCGGCTTGGGAATGGCATCGCCCACGACGGTGTACGAGGGCGACGCACCCTGTGACCAGGCAGTGCCGGCAATGGACACGACCAGGACTGCCGTCAGCAGGCCTGCACGCATCTCAGCCGAAGACCTCGGTCGTGATGGTCTTGAACCAGCTCGAGGCGTAGAGCGCTTCCTGGCCGCGGAAGCCGCCGACCACCTCCAGCGGGCTTGTCCCGCCGGCGCCGGGAATATCGGCCAGCACGCCCTTGTCGGGGCGATAGACGCCGGCGACGGAGATGCCGTAGTCGGGCGACACCAAGCTGTAGCAGGTGTTGATCAGGATCGGATCGACCGGCTTGCGGCCGGCCAGCAGCTCGACGATCGCCGCCGCGCAGACCTTGGCCTGGGCGTTGGCGGCGAAGGCCGACTTCGGCATGCCGCCCATGATGGCCGAATCGCCGAGGACGTGGATGGCGGGCTGCAAGGTCGATTCGAAAGCGACCGGCTCGACCGGGCACCAGCCGGTGCGATCGGCCACGCCCGCCTTCTGGGCGATGGTGCCGGCCTTCTGCGGCGGGATGATGTTGGCGACCGCGGCCTTGTGGCGGGCGAAGTCGGTGACGACGGTGAGCGAGGCGGGATCGACCGCCGTCACCTTGCCGCCCTGGCTCAGCGACACCCATTCGATCAGGCCGGGATAGAGCTGGGCCCAGGCATTCTGGAACAACCGCTGCTTGGAGAAGGTGTCCTTGGAATCGAGGATCAGGAGCTTGGACTTCGGCTTCCAGATTTTTAGCCAATAGGCGATCAGACTGGCCCGCTCGTAAGGGCCGGGCGGGCAGCGGAACGGATTGGCCGGCGAGGAGATCACCACCAGGCCGCCATCGTCCATCGCCTGCAATTGCTGGCGCAGCAGCACGGTCTGCGCGCCGGCCTTCCAGGCATGCGGCATCTTCTCGGCTGCAGCTTCGTCGTAGCCGGGCAGAGCGCCCCAGTTGATGTCGATGCCGGGCGACAGCACCAGCCGATCGTAGGGAAGCTTGCTGCCGTCGCCGAGCGTCACGGTCTTGCCCGAGGCATCGACCGCCGTCGCCGCGGTCTGCGCCAGCAGGACGCCGGTCTTCTGCACGCCGTCATAGCCGAACTGCTGCTGGGAGATCTCCCGCAGCGCCGCCAGCACGTTGTTGGAGAACGGGCAGGCCGTGAAGACAGGATTGGGCTCGACCAGCGTCACCGTGAGCTTGGGCTCGAGCGCCTTCAACGTGCGCGCCGCCGTGGCGCCGCCGAAGCCGCCGCCCACGACGACGACGCGGCCGCTGGCCTGCGCAGAAGCGATCGACGGGGCCGCCAGGCTCGCGGCGGCGGTGAGCTTCAGGAAGGTGCGCCGTGTCGCCATGGCCTACTCCGGCTGGGCGGCGAACCAGGCCGCGATAGCATCGATCTGCTGATCGTCGAAGCCCTTGGCGATGCGGCCCATGACGGAGGACGGCCAGGCGCCGCTGCGATACTCGCGCATGAACTGGACGATGTCGGAGGCCTTGCGGCCGGCGATGCGCGGGATGACCGAATCGGGAATGCGCTTGGCGGCGTGACAGCCCGTGCACGAGCTGGCGCCGGGCGGGCCCGCGTCCACCGCCCGGACCGGGCTGGTCAGCAATAGTGCGCCGACCAGCACCGGGAGCAGCAGACGATGCCTCATGAAGCCTTCTTCAGCTCGTGGTGCATCAGCGGCAGGTTGCGCACGCGCTTGCCGGTGGCGCGCGCGATCGCGTTCAGCACTGCCGGCGCCGCCACGGCAATGGTGGGCTCGCCGACGCCGCCCCAGAAGTCGTGCGTCGGGACCATCACGGTCTCGACCTGGGGCATCTCGTCGATGCGCATGACGTTGTAGCTGTCGAAGTTGGTCTGCTCGACAGCGCCATCCTTGACGGTGATCTCGCCGTAGAGCGCCGCTGACAGGCCATAGGCGAACGAGCCCGCGACCTGGCGCTCGATCTGCGCCGGGTTGACCACGTGGCCGCAGTTGGTGGCCGCCGTGATCTTGTGGATCTTGAGCGCGCCGTCGGCGCTCACCGAGACCTCGGCGACGCCGGCGACATAGCTGCCGTAGCCCATGATCTGGGCGAGGCCATGGAAGTGGCCGGCCGGCAATGGCTTGCCGTAGCCCGCCTTGTCGGCCGCCGCCTGCAGCACCGCTTTCCACTTGGGCTTGAGCAGTTTCAGGCGGAAGGCCAGCGGGTCCTG
This sequence comes from Reyranella sp., assembly GCA_021732285.1. Taxonomy (GTDB): domain Bacteria; phylum Pseudomonadota; class Alphaproteobacteria; order Reyranellales; family Reyranellaceae; genus Reyranella. Next base: position 6,355 of record JAKFVH010000005.1, read on the forward strand.
GCCCGCCGCATCGGCCAGCTCGTCCATGAAGCTTTCCATGTAGACGGCGTTCTGGTTGGTGTTCACGCCGCGCCAGAAGCCCGGCGTGATGTGCGGGTTGCGCATGGCATGGTCGATCAACAGGTTCGGCACGTCGTAGCCGTACGTCGCCTCGGGGCCGCTCGCCGCGAGGCCCTGGAACACGGCGGGATCCATGCCGTTCACCAGGTTCTGCGGCAACAGCGACGCCAGGATCGACTGGCCCGAGATGCGCATGTGCAGGCCGACCAGGTTGCCCTGGGCATCGAGGCCGCCCGTCAGCTTGCACATCGTCGTCGGATGATACTGGCAGTGCGTCATGTCCTCTTCGCGCGACCAGATCAGCTTGACCGGCGTGCCGGGCATCTGCTTGGCGACCAGCACGGCCTGGCGGACATAGTCCGAGCGGCCGCGCCGGCCGAAGCCGCCGCCCAGCAGCATCTTGTAGACCTCGCACTGCGCCACCGGCAGGCCGGCGGCCTCCGACACGGCGGCCAGTGCCGCCTCGCCGTTCTGCGTGCCGCACCACACCTCGGCCTTGTCGGCGGTGACGCGCGCGGTGGCGTTCATCGGCTCCATGGTGACGTGGTGCTGGTAGGGGAAGCTGTAGGTCGCGGTGACCTTCTTGGCCGCCCCGTCGATCGCGGTCTTGGCGTCGCCAACCTTGTTGCCGACGAAGGTCTCGGTGGCATCGAGGCCTTCCTTCAGCATGGCGTTGATGGTCTCGGTCTGGACCTCGCCCAGCTTGCCGATGTCCCATTCAGCCGGCAGCGCGGCGAGCGCGGTGCGCGCGTTCCAGTAGGTGTCGGCCACGACCACGACGGCGTTGCCGTCGATCGCCACGACCTTCTTCACGCCCGGCATCTTCTCGACCTTGGCGGCGTCGAAGCTCTTGAGCTTGCCGCCGATCACCGGGCAGGCGCGCACGGTGGCGACCAGCATGCCGGGCATGGTGAAGTCGATGCTGTAGAGCTGCTTGCCGGTGACCTTGTCGACCGTGTCGAGCCGCTTCATGGGCTTGCCCGCGATCTTCCAGTCCTTGGGGTCCTTGAGCTTGACCTCCTTGGGCGGCTCGAGCTGGGCCGCTGCGGCAGCGACCGCGCCGTAGGTCGTCTTCTTGCCCGAGCTGTGGGTGATGACGCCCTTGTCGACCTTCAACTCGCCGGCCGGCACCTTCCACTCAGCTGCCGCCGCGGCGAGCAGCATCTCGCGCGCCATGGCGCCGCCTTCGCGGACATACTGGTTGCTCTCGCGGATGCCGCGGCTGCCGCCGGTCGAGAAGTTCTTCCAGACGCGGTTGCGCTTCACGTTCTCGCCGGGCGTGGGATATTCCCAGGCGACCTTGTTCCAGTCGCATTCCAGCTCCTCGACGACGAGCTGGCAGAGGCCGGTGAGCGTGCCCTGCCCCATCTCGGAGCGGGCGATGCGGATCACCACCTTGTCGTCGGGATGGATCACCACCCAGGCGTTGAGTTCCTTGACGGGCGACTGGGCGTCGGCGTCGAAGGGAATGGAGAAACCGAGCGAGAAGCCGCCGGCGACGGCGGCGCTGCTCACCAGGAAGCGGCGCCTGTTCAGAGAATTGCGGCCGAGTGAGGTCTGATGAATCGTCATGATTGCATCCTCCCCTTAGGCCTTGGACGCGGCGTGGATCGCTTCGCGCACCTGCACGTAGGTGCCGCAGCGGCAGATGTTGGTCATGGCCGCGTCGATGTCGGCGTCGGTCGGCTTGGGCTTGGCGGCGAGCAAGGCGGTGGCCGCCATCACCATGCCGCTCTGGCAGTAGCCGCACTGGGGCACGTCGGCCGCCACCCAGGCCGCCTGGATCTTGTTCAGCGTGCCGTTGGCCGCGAGGCCCTCGATGGTGATGACTTTCTTGTTGCCGACCGAGTTCACCGGCACCTGGCAGGAGCGGGTGGCGACGCCGTCGATCATGACCGTGCAGGCCCCGCATTGAGCGATGCCGCAGCCATACTTGGTGCCCGTAAGGCCGAGCTGCTCGCGCAGCACCCACAGAAGCGGCGTGCGCGGATCGGCAGTGTGGTTCAGGGCCTTGCCATTGACGTTGATGACAGCCATCCCGGTCTCCCGTCGTTTGGAGTTATGGCCGGGAGCCTAGCCGAGGGTTTCGCAGGCGGCCAGTGACCGGGGCGGCCTCACAGATGTGTGATGGCGCTCCAGAGATCAGCCCAGGCTCGCCTGGAACACCCGCCGGTAGTTGCCGCCCAGCAGCTTTGCCGTTTCCTCGGGCGAGAATTTGCTGCGTAAAGCGGCAGCCAGTTGCGGCAGGTCATTGTAGTTCACCAGCGCACTGGCGCCGACCAGGCCCAGCAGGTCGGTGCCCAACCCGACATGGTCGATGCCGGCGACGTCGACCATGCGGGCGAAGCCGTCGGCATAGGCCACGACGTTGGGAAAATAGGCAGTGACGGGCCAGATGCCGATGACGCCGCCCGTCGCGGCGATGGCACGCGCATGGTCGGGCAGGATGCGCCGGGTCCACGCCACCGGGCGGTCGGTCAGCGAGGTATGCGACAGCACCAGAGGCTTGGTCGTGACCGATGCCGCCTTCTTGACCAGCTCGTAGGTGCCGTGCGCCACATCGACCACGATGCCCATCTGGTTGCAGCGGCGGATCACCTCGACGCCGAACGCAGTCAGCCCGCCATGCACGCTGGGCTCGGTCTGGATGTCGCCCAGTTCGTTGGGCCGGTAGTGCGTGAGCTGCAGATGACGCAGCGCCCAGCGCTGGTAGGCCTCGTTGAGGCGTTCGATCCGGCCCTCGAGGAAGTCCGCGCCTTCCGATGAGACGATGATCGAGGGCGTGCCGGACCGCGCTCCGCGCAGGTCGGCGGACGTCTTGAGGAGCGGCATGCCCTGGGCGCCGGCGAGAGCATGGAGCTTCTCGAAGGACCGCATCGTGTGATCGTAGAGCTCGCCCGGCCGAGGATCGCGGCTTGGCCGCAGGCGTCCGTCGGTGAGCTTGATGATCGGCGAATCAGAGACGACGGCGAGGCAGATCGCCGACACGCCGCCCTGGCGCATCGGCTCCGCCACCGCTGCGAAGGAGCCGCGGCCGAAGCTCATCGGGATCAGGTTGCCGGCGTGACTATGGATGTCGACCGCCGTACCGTCGGCCTGCGCCATCGCCGGTATCGCGGGCAGGCAGAAGAGCGGGCTTGCCGCCATCAAGGCACGGCGCGAGAGGCCGCGCTTCACCTCGGCGCCATGCAGCTGGTAGCGCCAGCCGTCGGGATCGGAGGATACGCGCCACGTGCCGGTAAGGCGCAACTGGCCGATGCCGAGCTTCAACGGCTGGTCGGCGAAGACCTCGACCACGGCCAGCCGATTGGCGGGCACGCAGCCCGCGCAGCAGCCGGGCTCGGCCATCAGCAGCAAATGATCGGCGGTCGGCATCGACATTGCCGTCAGCGGAAAGCCCGCGAGCTCTACCGTCTTGCCATCGGCGCGATCCGCGCGAGAGCTTCCAAGATCGCGCCAGTGAAGTCTCATCTCAGTCTCGTCGCTGGGGGCGCGCCACTCCAGTGGCGCGATCTTCGTCGGTGACGCAAAGACGCGCCACTGGAGTGGCGCGCCCCCAGCGGACTAGAGCTTGGGTGGCGGATAATAGGGCCGATCGCCCAGGGCTTGCACGCGTTTCCAGAAATCGGGGCCCGAGGCCTTGCCAACCTCGTCGAGGTCGGCGGCCTGGCGCCACATACTCCATGAATCGGGATGAAGTGCACTCGCTGTGTTCATCTGCCGGTCGCCCTCGACCGGATCGCCATGGGCGCGCAGCCATACACCCAGTCTGAATCGGGCATGCGCCTCGGCGATCTCCTGGGTCACCTTTGGCAGGGCGGCGCGGGCCTCGCCCTCGGGCAAGGCGTACCGACCCGTAGTCACCCAGGCGCGCACCGCATCCAGATAGGCCTGACGGGCGGCGAGCCGCTCCGCCTGGTCCTCGGGCGACATGGTGCGCGTCTTGAGGTCCATGCGCCGGAAGTGATCGGTCGAGCCTGCGGTCTCGGGCGGCCGCACGATGCGGCCCTGCTCGTCGATCCAGATCGCCTGCGGCACGTTCACGAGATTGTAGAGATCGCTCAGGCGATGGTCGGTATCGATCAGCTGCCAATATGTCGACTTGGCCTGCTCGATCCACGGCCGCGCATGCTCGGCACCGCGGCCTTCCTCGGCCACGGCAACGACCATGAACCCCTTGTCCTTCAGCTCGTCGTAGAGGGCCTGCCACACGGGCAAGTCAAAGCGGCAGCCTCACCAACTGGCCCATGTGGCGAGGAAAACCTTCTTGCCCCTGAGCTGGGACAACGTACGCGGTGTGCCGTCGACGTCGGGCAGGGTGAAGTCCGGCGCCGCGAGTCCTTCGAGAGCAGCGTTGCGCTCGTCGGCCGGTGCGCCCAGCGCCCAGACCTCGCCGTTTTCGGCGGCGACCACCGGGCCGCCGAGCTTGATCCAGAACGCCGCGACGTCGACCTCGTCGCCCTTCACGGCGGTGGCCGGCAAAGGCACGCAGCGCTCGGCAAGGCACATGCCCTCGGGCTTCAGCGTCCAGCCGGTCGCCTTGGCAGCATGGGCGGCGCTCATCCAGAGGCCGTCGTGAGTCGAGACCTTGTGCTCGCCGGTTGGCGAAAGAATGATCGTCATGGCCTCCTCCGTCACTTGGGAACGGAAATCGTCACTTCCTTCGAGGTGATGAACTCCAGCAGCACCGGCACGCCCTTCTGGGTCTGCTCGATGCCGCGCTTGATCGCCGGCACGATGTCCTCGGGCTTGGTGATGCGCTCGCCGTAGCCGCCGAAGGCGCGCGCCATGGCGGCATAGTCGCCCGAGATGTCGGTCGAGCGGTACTTCTCCGTCGAGACCTTCATGATATGCAATTCGATCGCCATCGAGAAGTTGTTGAGCAGCACCGACATGATGGGGATGCGCTCGCGGACGGCCGTCTCGAAGTCCATGCCGGTGAAGCCGATGGCGGCGTCGCCCCACACGTTGATGCAGAGCTTGTCTGGCATGGCGAGCTTGGCGCCCATGGCGAGGCCGAGGCCATAGCCCAGCTGCGTGGTCTTGCCCCAGCCGATGTAGGTGTGCGGCGCGGTGTTCCTCCAAAACGGCGAGAGCTGATCGCGCGGGCTGCCGGCATCGTGGGTGATGATGGTGTTGGCCATGTCGACCGTGTGCTGCAGGTCCCAAAGCACGCGGTAGGGATTGAGCGGCGCATCGTTGGAGGTGAGCTTGGGCATCCACTCCTTCAGCCACGCGTCGGCGACCGCCTTGATCTCGGCCGCGACGGCAGAGGCGTCGCGCTTGGTGGCGCCGGCGGCCTTGCAGGCGGCGACCAGGGCAGCGAGCGTCAGCTTGGCGTCGCCGACCAGGCCATACTTCGCCGGCACGTCCTTGTTGATGTGCGCCGGATCGAGCGTCGAGTGGATGATGGTCTTGCCCTTCGGCATGGAGATGCCGAAGTTGGTCTCGGTGAACGAGCAGCCGATGCCCAGGATCACGTCGGACTGATCGAGGAACTGGCGCACAGCTTTGGGATAGGCGCGGCCGCCCGAGCCCAGCGCCAGCGGGTGGGTCTCGTCGAAGCAGCTCTTGCCTTCGAGGCTGGTGCAGACGGGGATGGCCAGAAGCTCGGCCAGCTCCTTCAGCTCGGCATAGGCTTCGGCCCAGTGCACGCCCTGGCCGGCGTAGATCACCGGGCGCTTGGCGGCCATCAGCACCTTGGCGGCCTCGGCCACCTGGCCGGCCTCGGGGCCGTACTTGGTGACGACGACCGGCTCGTAGCCCAGCGGGTCGGGCGCGTCCTCGGCGTAGGCGTCGGCCGGCAATTCGATGATCACCGGCGAGCCGCGGCCGTTGCGCAGCATGTTGAACGCCCGGCGCATGATGTTGACGATTTCCTTGCCGTTGGTGATCGGCTCGGCGTGCTTGGCGACATGCGCCATGGCCAAGGTCGAGTTGAAGTTGGGCGGCACGTGGGCGATGCGGCGCGGATAGCCCTGCGGGATCACCAGCAGCGGCACCGATTCGCCGAACGCCTGGGCAACGCCACCATAGGCGTTCTCCGAGCCCGGGCCGCTCTGCATGCAGAACACGCCCATCTTGCGGCCCTTGGTCAGCCGCGACATGGCGTCGGCCATGTGCAGGCCAATGCGTTCCTGGCGGACGATGATGGGGCGGATGTCGACCGCGGCGCAGGCCTCGATCAGATGATTGACCGGATAAGCGAAGAGATATTCGACGCCTTCCTTCTTGAGAATGTCGGCGATCGCTGGCCCGGTCTTCATCTTGATCTCCTCCTGGCGGAGATCCTCGCTGCGGCCCTCCCCCTC
>JAKFVH010000179.1 GCA_021732285.1 Reyranella sp.
AGGCCGAGATAGGGAACGCCCGCCTCGATCACCTTGGGGATCCAGTCGAGCTCGCACTTGATGCCGGCGAGCGTGCCGCAGTCGTTGGCCGACATCGGCCCGCCGAAGATCACCACGCCGGCATAGTCGGACATGTCTTCGGGCAGATCGCAGCCGAGATTGGGGCAGAGGCGATGGAGCTCGTAACCGCGCTTCTCGAGCAGGGCGCCGACCCGGCCGGGCCGCGACTGCTCCTGGTGCACGACGATCGCTATTTTCTTCACTACCACTTTTTTGGGCTTTTCAGCCGATACCGTCATGGATTTGCAAGATACGCTGAGCTTGTGGCAACGACAAGGCGAACCGACGGCGGAGGGACGAAATGGCGCGCCAGCTGGATTTCTACTTCGATTGCTCGAGCCCGTGGACGTATCTCGCCTTCCATGCGGTGCAGCCGCTGGCCGCCGAGCTCGGTGCGGAAATTGCCTGGAAGCCCATCCTGGTCGGCGGCGTGTTCAACACGGTCAACCAGACCGTCTACGACAATCGCGCCAAGCCCAATCCGCTGAAGCAATCCTACATGCTGAAGGACCTCGCCGATTGGGCGCGGCTCTACGACCTTCGCATCGTCTTCCCGCCCAAGGTCTTTCCGGTGAACAGCGTCAAATGCATGCGCGGCGCCTTCCACGCCCTCGACGAGAGCAAGCTCGTCCCCTACTCGACGGCGGCCTTCGAAGCCTACTGGGGTGACGACCGCGACATCGCCCGCGAGGACGTGCTGGCCGACATCGCCGCCAAGGCCGGTTTGGATCGCCAGCGCTTCTTCGCCGCCATCGAGACCGACGCCTGCAAGCAGAAGCTGCGCGCCAACACCGACGAGCTCATGGCCCGTGGCGGCTTCGGGAGTCCCACGATGTTCGTGGGCAGCTCGATGTTCTTCGGCAACGATCGCCTGCCGCTGGTCAAGGCCGCATTGGAGGCGAAGTAACGCTGTCATCCCGAGCGCAGCGAGGGACCTTTGAGGCAACAGGAAAGGTCCCTCGCTGCGCTCGGGATGACAGCCCCCTCTGGCCTATTCCGCATCGCGTCGCACTTGCCCAGGCCGTGCATTGAGCCGGATTTTCGCCGCGGCAGGATGACTTCGCCCACCGATACACGGTAAATGGATTTGAAAGCGGCCCCTAACTGTTGTACCCGCATGCGGTTTCCGGCCATGCGTTGGGAGTGAATTAATGATCAAGAAGCTCTTGCAGGCGGCAGTTGTAGTCGCAGGCGGTCTAGCCCTGGGCGGCTGCCCACTCGGGCAACAGGCCAAGACGACGGCGCCGGCCTCCAAGCCGCCGGCAGCGGACTACCAGCAGGCGTCGACGGCCGCCGCGCCGCCCGCCTCCAGCATCCGCGCGATCTGCTACAACGATGCCGACCTCGCGGTCTATCGCGCCCGCATGCTGCAGATGGAGTTGAACGTCGCCACCCTGCAGTGCCAGGGCCCGGGCGGCAGCCGCGCCTACGAAGGCACGTACGGCCAGTTCCTGAGCAAGTTCCAGGCGGAGCTCGCCGCCAACGGCCGCAGCATGCAGCAGATGGCCGGCCGCAAGCGCTTCAACCTCGACGCCGTGGTCACCGAGTTCGCCAACCGCACCGCCCAGCGCGCGCCGGTCGACAAGGAATTCTGCGGTCGCGCCAAGCGCGCCTTCGACTGGGCGCTGTCGGCTCAGGTGACGACGCTTGCGCAGGCCCCGCCGCCGTACGATCTCGGCCCCGAGATGAACGTCCATCCCTGCCCCAAGCAGTAGGGATACGACAAAGCTGAGCAAGGGCGGTCCAACGGGCCGCCCTTTTTCGTCAAATGTGCTGCGCCGCCTGCTCGGCCGTCAGATAGTCGCCGACCTTAGGCATTGCCATGGCGCAGCAGACGACCGGAATGGGTATTGGTCGGCCGGTCGTTGCGGATCGTGACCTCGCCGTTCACCAGCACGTACTTGTAGCCCTGGGCGCGCTGCACGCGCCGCCATTCGCCGCCCGGCAGATCATGCACGATCTCGTCGGGCATGACTTTCAGTCCGTCGAAGTCGTAGATCACGATGTCGGCCGGCGCGCCCTTCTTCAGCACGCCGCGCCCGCGGAAGCCCGCGACCTCGGCCGGCAAGGCCGACAGCCGCCAGTGTACGTCCTCCAGGCTCAGCATCTTGTGCTCGCGCACCACCTTGCACAGCGTCTCGGTGGGATAGCGACCGGCGGTCAGGAACTTGGTGTGGGCGCCGCCGTCCGACACGCCAAACAGGACGTAGGGGTCGTCAACAAGCTCCTTCAGGTATTCGATCTTGCCGTTGGGAGGTGCTGCAAAGAATTCGGTCTTGAGATCCTCCTCGACCGCCATGTCGAGCATGACGTCGACGGGGTGTTTGCCCATCTTCTCGCCGGCATGGGCCAGCGTGTAGTCGAGCCATTTCTTGTTCTTGTCGAGCTTGGGACCGACGATGGCGATCTGCGGCAGCGGGCCGGTCGCCGTGATCGGCAGGTTGTCGCGCAGCGCCGCGCGGCGCGCCGGATCGGCGAGCTTGGCCAGGCGTTCGTCGCGCGTGCCGGTCGTGGCGTCGCACCAGACCTGCGAATCGTCGAACAGGTTCCAGTCCTCGAAGGTGAAGGTGAAGCCCGCGTCGGTCGTGAGCCCCTGCCCGACCACGCGGATGCCGCGTTCGCGGCAGCTCCGGAGCCAGTCCAGCACGCGTCGATGGATGTGCGGGCGGTGATCGAAGGCCTGGACGACGTTCATGATGATCGGCCGGCCGCTGATCGTGGCCACTTCCTCGTAAAACGCCTGGTCGCGCGCATTGTCGCCCGAGACCAGCAGCATCTGCACGAAGCCGTCGTTGCGCTCGGCCAGCACCTTGGCGAGCTCGCGGCAGGTGTCGTCGTGCATGACGTCGGTCGGCATGGCCGAGCCGTCATGGTCGCGCTGCACCGCGGCCGGGCCCGTCGGCAGCATGCGCTGGGCCGACCAGCCGCAGGCGCCGGCGTCCATCGCCTCGTGCAGCAGGCGCCTGATCTCGGCGTGCTGTTCGGGCGTCGGCCGCTTGCCGGCCTTCGCCGCCTCGAAGCCCATCACCCAGATCAGCAACGGCGAGATCGGCATGTAGGGCAGGATGTTGACGGCCTTGGGTGCCGCCTCGACGCTGTCCAAAAACTCAGGGAAGGTCACCCAGTTCCACGGCATGCCTTCCTTCATCGAGGCCATGGGGATCGCCTCGACTCGTGTCATGGTCAGCATGGCGCGGTCGCGCTCGGCCGGCCGCACCGGTGCGAAGCCGAAGCCGCAATTGCCGATCACCACCGACGTGATGCCGTGCCAGCTCGACAGCGTGCAGTAGGGATCCCAGAAGAGCTGGGCGTCGTAGTGGGTGTGCAGGTCGACGAAGCCCGGGGCCACGATCAACCCGCCGGCATCGATGGTCTCGTCGGCCTCGCCGGCGCCGATCTGGCCGATCTCGGCGATCCTGCCGTCCTTGATGCCGATGTCGCCGCGGAAGCGCGGCAGGCGGCTGCCGTCGACGATCATGCCACCGCGGATCACGCGATCGAACCGGGCCATGTTTCCTCCGTTTCGCCAAGCGTGAGCGCGGCCCTCCCCTCTGTCAACGCATCGGGCTACAGCATATTTCGTCCGGCGCAGCCGGACGAAATATGCCTCCTTGGCACGGCCGTGCGATCAGGCGTTTCCGATCGTATGGAACCGCGCGCGGTTCCATACGATCGCAAGCCGCCCTACACTCGCAGGATGAAACAGGATCGCGTCCGCACCGACGTGCTGGAGATCTTTTATGAAGAGCACGGGCCGACGAACGGCCCGCCGGTGATTCTGCTGCACGGCTTTCCTTATGACGTGCGTGCCTACGACGAGGTCGCCCCGGCTCTTGCGGCCGACGGCTGCCGCGTGCTGGTGCCCTGGCTTCGCGGCTACGGGCCGACGCGCTTCCTCACGGCTTCGACCCTGCGTTCGGGAGAACAGGCGGCGCTGGGTCACGACCTCATGCAGTTCATGGAGAAGCTCGGCATCCGGCGCGCTGCCCTGGTGGGCTACGACTGGGGCGGCCGCGCCGCCTGCATCGTCGCCGCACTGAAGCCCGAGCGCGTGCGCTGCCTGGTGAGCTGCACCGGCTACAACATCTTCAACACCGCGGCCTTCCAGAGCCCCGCGCCGGCCGCGGCTGAGCATCGCTTCTGGTACCAGTACTACTTCCATACCGAGCGCGGGCGGGCGGGTCTGACCAAGAATCGCCGCGACATCTGCCATCTCTTGTGGACGCTGTGGTCGCCCGAATGGCGCTTCGACGAGGCGACTTTCGAGAGGACCGCGGCCGCATTCGACAATCCCGACTTCGTCGATGTCGTGATCCAGTCCTATCGTCACCGCTACGGCTACGCGGCAGGAGACCCGGCGCTGGCCGGCATCGAAGCCCAGCTCGCCAAGCAACCGAAGATCTCCGTGCCGACGATCAACCTGCATGGCGGGCACGACGGCGTGGGGCCTGCTCCCGAACAGGACAATCAGGCCACCCACTTCACCGGCCCCTACTCGCGGCGCCTGCTGCCGCGCATCGGCCACAACGTGCCGCAGGAGGCGCCGGCCGACACCGTCACCGCCCTGCGCGAGCTCATGAGGGAAACGACACGATGAACATCGTTTTGGCCGGCGCGACCGGCAATATCGGCAGCCGCATCCTCGACGAGGCGTTGCAGCGCGGCCATCGCGTGACCGGCCTCACCCGCGATCCCGCCAAGCTTGCCCAGCGCAGCGGCCTGCAGGCGAAGAAGGCGAGCACGGCCGAGGTCTCAGCCTTCGCCGATGTCCTGAAAGGCCACGATGCGGCGATCCTGTCGATCAAGTGGAACGAGAACGACGTCCACCAGGTGCTCGACGCCCTGCGCAAGTCCGGCGTGAAGCGCTGCCTGTTCGTGATCGGTGCGGGCAGCCTCTTGCGCAAGGACGGCCGCACGCACTTCGACCACATGGCGGAGAAAGGCATCCAGCCACCGACCTCCAAGCCTGCCGCGCTCGCGCTGGCCGAGGTGCAGAAAGTGGCGGACCTCGACTGGACGGCGATCTCGCCGCCGGCGTCGATCCAGCCTGGCCAGCGGACGGCCAAGTTCCGCTTGAGCCTCGACGACCTGATCGAGGACGACAAGGGCCAGAGCGAGATCAGCCGCGAGGACTTCGCCATCGCCATCATGGACGAGATCGAGAAGCCCCGGCACATCCGCCGGAGGTTCACCGCGGGCTACTAGGACCACGAGCATGGACGCCGCCGACCTCCGGATCTTCGCCGCCGTCGCCCGGACGGGCAGCATGAGCAAGGCCGCTTCCGAGCTCGGCACCGTGCAGTCCAACGTCACCGCGCGCATCCGGGCGCTGGAGGAGCAGCTGGGCGTGGAACTGTTCGAGCGCACCAACCGCGGCGCCACCCTGACCGCGGCGGGACTGCGCCTGCGTCCCTACGCCGATCGCGTGGCCGGCCTGCTCGAAGATGCAAGACGCGCAGTCGCCGACGAAGGCACGCCGTCCGGTGCGCTCACCATAGGCTCGCTGGAGACGACGGCGGCGCTGCGCCTGTCATCGGTGCTCGCCGAGTTCGTCGCGGCCTACCCTGCCGTCGACCTGTCGCTGCGCACCGGCACCACGCACGAGCTGATCGAACAGACCGTCGAGCATCGTCTCGACGGCGCCTTCGTCTGCGGGCCGGTCAGCCATCCCGACCTCAGGGTCGAGCCGTTCTTCCGCGAGGAGCTGGTCGTGCTGACGGCGCCCGGCGTCGCCGACTTCGAGGCGCTCGCCCGGCAGGGTGACCTGCGCATCATCGTGCTACGCGCGAGCTGCTCCTATCGCCAGCATCTCGAAGCCCTGCTGGCGCGGCGCGGCATCGTCGGCGTACGGCATCTCGAGTTCGGCACGCTCGAAGCCATCGTGAGCTGCGTCAGTGCCGGGCTCGGCGTCACCTTGCTGCCCGAAGGATTGATCGGGCCGGTGTGGCGGCAGGGCCGCGTTCGCGTCCATCGCCTGCCGGGCAGTGAAGGCAGCGTCGAGACCGTGTTCATCCGCCATCGTGACGCCTACGTGTCGAGCGCGCTGCGCGCCTTTTTGGACATCGCCCGCCCCGTGATGGCGCGGCAAGCCGCCGAATAGGGCGATCATCGCCGGCGATGGCGGCCATCTGATCAAAGCGTTATCGATGGCCGCTCCGATCCCGTAACGTGGCTGCCATGACGACCTCCAATCCGCTGATCGCCCGCGCCGAGGCCTTCTGTGCCGCCTACGGCCTGCGCGTCCCCATCCTGCTCGCGCCGATGGCCGGCGCCCACCCCGCGTCGCTGTCGATCGCCGTCGCCAATGCCGGCGGGCTGGGCGGCTGCGGTGCCCTCCTCATGCAGCCCGCCGCCATCAAGGCCTGGGCGACCGAGGTGCGTGCCGGCAGCAATGGCGGCTTCAACCTCAATCTCTGGATCCCCGATCCGCCACCGACGCGCAGCGCCGAGGCCGAAGACGCCGTTCGCACCTTCCTGGGCGGCTGGGGACCGGAGGTCGCGCGCGAAGCGGGCGACGCCGCGCCGCCCGACTTCGCCGCCCAGTGCGAGGCCCTGCTGGAGGTCGGGCCGACCATCATCTCCTCGATCATGGGCCTCTATCCGCCGGCCTTCGTCGAACGCATGAAGGCCAAGGGCATAAAGTGGTTCGCCAATGCCACGACCGTGGCCGAGGCCAAGGCGGCGGAGGCGGCCGGCGCGGACGTGATCGTGGCCCAGGGCATGGAGGCCGGCGGCCATCGCGGCGCCTTCGACGCCGCCAAGGCGCAGACCGAACTGGTCGGCCTGTTCGCGCTTCTGCCGGCAATCGTCGACGCGGTGGAGGTCCCTGTGGTCGCGACCGGCGGCATCGCCGATGCGCGTGGCGTCGCCGCGGCACTGATGCTGGGCGCGTCGGCGGCGCAGATCGGCACCGGCTTCCTGCGCTGCCCCGAGGCGAAGCTCGCGCCCGCGTGGGCCGACGCCATCGGCCGCACCCTGCCCGAAGAGACCCTGGTGACCCGCGCCTTCTCAGGCCGCCCCGGCCGCAGCATCGCCACGGCCTACGCGCGCGCCGCCACCGCGCCCGATGCGCCGAGCCCGGCGCCCTACCCGGTGCAGCGCGGCCTCACCCAGGCGATGCGCGATGCCGCCACCAAGAACAACGACATCGACCGCATGCAAGCCTGGTCGGGCCAGTCGGCGCGGCTGGCGACGGCCAAGCCGGCCGGCGAGGTCGTGCGCGAGCTGTGGAGCGGCGCGCAGGCGTTGCTGCGCTAGTCTCTTGCCGGACCGCGGGCCTCCAGGCCCGCTCATGCTCTTCCGGACCGCGCGCGTCCCCGCGCGCTCATGAGCGCGCGGGGACGCGCGCGGTCCGGAAGATGAAGACGATGAGCGGGCCTGGAGGCCCGCGGTCCGGCGAGCCCTACTCCAGCGTCTCCAGCAGGCGCGTGCAAAGATAAGTGCGCGGGACCAGCGACGAGTAGTAGATCTGCTCGAAGGCGGCATGGGCGCCCTTGCCGTCGGCGCCGAGGCCGTCGAGCGTCGGGATGCCGAGCGCCGCGGTGAAGTTGCCGTCGCTGCCGCCGCCGGTCAGCGGTACGTCCAGAAGCTCCTTGCCGATCTCGCGGTAGATCACCTGCGCCTTCTCGAACAGCGCCGAGATGCCCGCGTCCTTCTGGTAGGGCGGCCGGTTCATCTCGCCTTCGACCGTGAGCGTCACGTCCTTGCCGATCGGCTCGAGGTTCAGGAACCAGTGCGTCATCTCTTCTGCGAGCTGCTGGCTCGGCACGCGCAGGTCGACCTCGACCTTGCACTCCGACGGCACGACGTTGACGCCGGTACCGCCCTGGATCAGGCCGACATTGCAGGTGATGCCGCGGTCGTAGTCGGTCTTGGCCTCGATGCGCATGATTTGCTTGGCCATCTCGTGGATGGCGCTGCGGCCGTCCTGGTGGCGCACACCGGCGTGGCTCGCCGTGCCCTTCACCGTGAGCGTGAAGCGGCCGACGCCCTTGCGCGAGGTGACGACGCGGTCGCCGTCGCGGCCGGGCTCCATGACCAGCGCGTACTTGTGGCCGCGGGCCGCTTCCTCGATGCGGGCCCGCGAGGTCGGGCTGCCGACCTCCTCCTCGGGAATGAACAGGAAGGTGACCGGCAGCCTGGTCTTCTTGCCCTGCCGCACCAGATGGCGCAGCGCGTAGTAGGCGATGTAGCCACCAGCCTTCATGTCGTAGATGCCGGGCCCGAAGATGCTGTCGCCCTCGCGGCGGATCTTCAGGTCCTTCTCGATCATGCCGATGGGATGCACGGTATCGAGATGGGCCAGCACCAAAATGCCCTTGCCGTCGCCCTGGCTCATCTCCGGCGGCGTCTTGCACTCCAGGATGTCGCCGAAGCCGTCGCGGCCGGGAATGCGTTCGAGCTTCAGCCCGAGGTCGCGGAACTGGCCCTCGACATGGTCGACCACCTTGTTGACCGACTTCGCATCGTGGCTCGGGCTCTCGATCGACACCCATTCGACGATGCCGGCCAAGACTTCGTCGGCCTCGATCTTCGGTTCGTTCTTGCGGACCTCGGCCATCAGACCGGATCCCAGGTGAAGTACTCGGGCGAGCGCTTCATGTCGGTGAAGTAGGGCTTCATCGACGGCACGGCATGCTCGGCGATCGCCTCGAGCGTCCAGCCCTCGGAATTGTGCACCGAGCGCACCGGGCGGTTGGCATTGAACAGCATGATCTCGTTCATGCGCACGCCGAAGATCTGCGAGGTGACGCCGTCGGCCGCGTCGCTAAGCAGGAACACCGCCATGGGCGCGATCTTGGCCGGCGTCATCTTCTTGGAGCGCTCGAGCCTGGCCTTCTGCGCGTCGGTGTCGGCCGGGATGGTGCCGATCATGCGCGTCCAGGCGAAGGGCGAGATGCAGTTGGAGCGGACGTTGAACGCCGCCATGTCGAGCGCGATCGAGCGCGACAGGCCGATGATGCCCATCTTGGCCGCGGAGTAATTCGCCTGGCCGAAGTTGCCGACCAGTCCCGAGGTCGAGGTGAAGTGCACGAAGGCGCCCGACTTCTGCTCCTTGAAGTGGTTGGCAGCGGCGCGGCTGACGTTGAAGGCGCCGTTCAGGTGCACGTCGATCACCATCTTCCAGTCGACATGGCTCATGCGATGGAAGATGCGGTCGCGCAGGATGCCGGCATTGTTGATGACGCCGTCGATCTTGCCGAAGGTCTCGACCGCGGTCTTGACCATGCGCTCCGCACCTGCCGGATCGGCGACGCTGTCGCCGTTGGGCACGGCCTTGCCGCCGGCCGCCTTGATCTCGTCGCAGACCTTCTGGGCTGGTGTCGTGCTGCCGCCGCCTTCGCCATCGACCGCGCCGCCTAGGTCGTTGACCACGACGCTGGCGCCTTCCCTGGCCGCCAGCAGCGCCATCTCGCGGCCGATGCCGCCGCCCGCGCCGGTGACCAGCACGACCTTGTCCTTCAGCATGTTGGGCATCTTCTGTTCCCTCTCTCCTCTTTATGAACCCAGTTTCGGGGGCCTGGGCTTCGCGCGCAACAGGCGCGCGCTCAGCACCGTCAGCACCGCGAAAGGCATCAGGCCGATGACCAGCGGCATGGCGACATAGCGGCTGCCGACCACGGTCAGGATCGCCACCGTCACCGTGCCAAGCGCGCCCATGCCCATCTGCGCCAGGCCGGCCAGCGACGAGGCCGTGCCGGCGAGCTTGGGGTACAGGCCGACGGCGCCGGCATTGGCGTTGGCCACGATCAGGCCGGTGCCGAAGCTCAGCACGACGTGCGGCCCGATGATCGACCACCAGGTGACGATGCCGAAGAGCGAAAGTGTCCCCATGACCGCGAGAGCCGCGACGTGGAACCAGCCCGAGGCGCGCATCATGGTGATCGGGTGCACCCGGCCGACCAGCCGGTTGTTCACCAACGTGCCGGCGGTGAAGCCGCCGACCGACAGCAACACGATCAGGCCGAATTCCTGCGGCGAGAAACCGAGATGGTCCTGCAGGATGAAGGGAACGCCCGCCAGCATGCCGAAGTTGATGGCGAAGGCGAAGCCCAAGGTCAGCACGTTGCCGAGGAATTGCCGTTCGCGCAGCATCTCGCCCGAGCCGCGCAGCAGGCTGCCGAGATGCAGTCGATCGCTGCGATGTTTGTTGGTCTCCGGGAGGCCGAACAGCGTGATCGCCAGCAGCAGCGTGCCGAAGCCGCCGACGAACCAGAAGGTCGCGCGCCAGCTCGCCCATTCGCCCAAAAAGCCGCCCAGGGTCGGGGCCAGCGACGGCGCGATGTTCTGGCCGAGCGAGATCCAGCTCATGACCAGCGGCATCTCCTGGAAGGTATAGGCATCGCGCGTCATCGCGCGGCCGATCACCGAGCCGGAGGCAGCGCCCAGTCCCTGCACGATGCGCAGGCCGATGAGGCCGCCGATCGACGACGCGAAGGAGCAGGCGAAGGTCGCCGCGGTGAAGAAGATCAGCCCGCCCAAAAGCACCGGGCGGCGGCCGAAGCGGTCGCTGAGCGGGCCGTAGAAGAGCTGGCCGACGGCGAAGCCCAGCATGTAGGTGGTGAGCGTGAGCTTGACGCTGTCGGAACCGGCGCCGAGCGACGCGCCGACCGAGGGCATCACCGGCGTGTAGATGCTCATGGTCAACGGGCCGAAGCTGCCCAACGCCACCAACAGGGCGACGTAGCCGAAGGAACGCGGAGCGAGAGTCACTTCTTGGCGGCTTCTGCAGCGCCTTCCGCGCCGAAATCGCCGCCCAGAGGCATCTCCTCCTGGGCACGCGTCATGCGAGGGTAGTAGTGGCGGAAAGCGGAACGGATCTCGTCGAACGGGATGTCGGCAAAGACACCGCGATAGGCGAGATACTCCATGTGGCGCCGGCCACCGAGGTCGAACGGGTGATAGATCGAATCGCTGGCGGCGTCCCAGTCGAGCGGTTTTAGCCCAAAGCGCTCGGTCAGCTCCTTGTTGAAGGCGGGCGTGGCCTTGAGCCAGCGGCCGTCGAGCCAGACCTCGGTGTAGCCGTGATAGTAGAAGGTGTCGGAGCCCATCAGGTCGGAAAGCCGCTTGGTGGTCATGTGATTGCGCACGTCGGCGTAACCGACGCGGGCCGGGATGCCGACGGCGCGGCAGAGCGCCGCCATCAGCCCAGCCTTGTTCACGCAATATCCATGCCCTGCCCCCAGCGTCGTGCTGGCCAGGTAGGCCTCGCGCTTCATCGGCGTGTTGTAGGGGTCGTAGCGCAGCCCGTCGCGCACGGCGTAATAGAGGCGCAGCGTCTTCTCCTTGTCTCCGCCCTCGCCCGCGACCTGCCTTGCATAGGCCGTGATCTTGGGGTGGTCTGAATCGATCAGCGCGGCCGGCCGCCGATAGGCCTCGAAATCGGCGCCGTCCCGCGCCACGTCATCTCGGTCGGTCTTGAAGGAGTCGTAGTCCATGCCGGGCGTTGTCTACTGCACTTGTAGGAAAAGTGCATGAGCCACGACGCGCATTTCTCGCATGCGCATATGGTGCGCTTCGATTGGCCGCTGCCCGCGACGCCCGCCGAGGTGTGGGCCGTCCTGACCGACGTCACGCGCCTGCCGGGCTGGTACGGCGCCGACGGCATGCTCGAAGGCATGATCGGCGGCGCCGTGCGGCTGATGGGCGACCACATTCGCGGAACCGTCACGCAATGGCAGCCACCGCGCAAACTCAGCTACAGCTGGAACGTCTTCGGCACGAGCGACGAGACCTCGCCCTATCCCGAATCCTACCTCACCCTGGAGCTCAGCCCGCAGGACAACGGCACGATGCTGACGCTCACCCACCTGCCGGTGCTCGAGCAGTTCGTGAAGGTGAATGCCATGGGCTGGCACACCTACCTCGACATGGTGAAAGCCGCCGTCACCGGCAAGCCCGTCGAGCCGCGCGAGGTCTATGCCAGGCGCAACGCTGAGCGCTACGGCGTCGATCTCAACAACCTGCCGCGCTAGAGCGACGGCGGCGCGTCGTCGGACTTGATCAGGAAGTGCGCGTTGGCCGTGGCCACCGGCTTGGCGCGATCGTCCTGCCAGGCCTCGGCATAGACGTTGACCATGCGGCGCCCCTGCTTGGTCACCTTGGCGCAGGCGATGACGTCGACCGGCCGCGCCGAGCGCAGGTAGTCGACGGTGATGTTGACGATCTTCGGCACGGTCTCCGTCTCGGTCTCCCACAACAGGTGGAAGATCGCCGCCATTTCCAGCATCGCGCCCAGGGTGCCGCCATGGATCGCCGGCAGGAACGTGTTGCCGACAAGGTCGTCGTGATAGCGCATGCGGGTCAGAAGCTCGCCAGTGCCGTTCTCCGGCGCGATGCGCATCCAGCGCGCATAGGGGATCGCCTCGGCAAGCTTGGCGATGTCGCCCGATTTGCGCACCTCGGCCAGCCGCGCCATCAGCGGATTTGGCAAGGAGCTCATGGCTTGACCTCCTTGCCGATCGTCTGCGGTCGCGTCACCTCGCCCTTGGTGCCCAGCATGAAGGTTCCGGCGGCCGC
>JAKFVH010000158.1 GCA_021732285.1 Reyranella sp.
AGCGCGGGCCTCCGGCCCGCTCATGGTCATGGTCTTCCGGACCGCGCGCCTCCTGGCGCGCTCATGAATCATGAGCGAGCCGGAGGCTCGCGGTCCAGAAGAGCATGAGCGGACCTGGAGGTCCGCGCTCCCGTTAACGCCCCGGAATCCTGAGGTCGGCCACCCCTGACCCGATGAACGTCTGCGGCAAGGAGGGCTTGCGGATGCCCATCTTGCGCTCGAGGTCCTCGACGCAGGTCCTGGTCGTCGCCGCGAGCTGCTGCCAGGTCGCGGCGCCGTCGAACTGCTGCAGGAGGCACTGGTCGAAATAGGTGTACTGGTCGCCGGCGCCGCAGCCGAAGCTCGACCGGTCGGCCGCGGCCGCCGCCAGCACGATACGGTTGGGCTGGCGCATGCCGGAACTGAGAAAGACGCCGCTGTGGCAGGCCGACACGACGACAACCGTCGGCCGCGCGCCGCAGCCGGCGTCGAGGGCGTTGTCGAGCGTGCCCGGGCTCACCGTGCCGCCCGCCTGCTTCAGCACGAAGCCGCTCTCATCGCCGTGGCTGGTGATGAAGGCAAGGCAGGCCTCGCCGCCGGCGGTGCGCAAGGCGCTCGACACGTTCGCCGCGGTGGCGACCGGCAGCGACGGATTGGCGCCCGGATTGGAGGTCAGCGCCCGGATATCACGAACGCCGCGCGCCAGAAGCTTGGCGCGCATCGCCTCGACGCCGTTGTCGAAGGCCGGACTGTTGTTGTCGCCGGCGATCAGCACCACGCGCCAGCGGTCGGCCGGCACCACGCCATCCGACAGCATCGCCATCTGCTGCGACGTGCGCGCCGAAGGCGGCGGCGCTGCCGCCTGTTCAGGCGTGCAGGCAGCGACCAGAAGGGAGACGACAAGAAGCGCTTTGAACCCAGCCGTCATCTGCCACCCGTTTTCCTTGTCGCGATACTACTGCGGCTTGGCGCCCACCGCACGCAGCGCCATGTCGGCATAGAGCTTGGCCATCTGCTCCTCGCTGAAGGCGCCACCGGGACCGTACCACATCGAGACGTGGGTGCACTGGTCGAGCATTGCCATGGCCATCGCCTTGAGATCGTGCCGGCCGTCGATCTGCGGCGGGTCGAACACGCCACGCTGGACGCCTTCGTTCAGGATGGTCACCAGGATGTCGCGGATGGCGCGGCGGCTGCGGCGGATATCGGCGACGCGCTCGGCCCCCAGCCAGCTGATCTCCCGATTGGCGACCAGCGCCTCGACCCTGAGCCGGCAATGGCGCACGACGTAGGCGCGCACGAAGGCCGCGAGCTTGGCCCGCGGATCGTCGCCCGCCCCGGTCACGGCCTGTTGGCACTGCCGCTCGAGCTCGCCCTGGGTCGAGGCGATGATGTCGTGCAGCAGTTCGTCCTTGGACTTGAAGTGGTTGTAGAGCGCGCCCTGCGTGAGCCCGCAGGCCTTCATGATGTCGCGTACCGTCACCACCGGATAGCCGCGCTCGGCGAACTGGGTGAAGGCCGCGGCGCGGATTGCCTCGACCGGCGGCCGCTGATCGCGCTCGGCGACGACCGGCGGCTCGACGACGCGCACGGGCTTGCGCTTGCTCATCGCGCACCTCCGGCCATGCCGTCGACGATCTGCCAGGCCAAGTCGGCTGCCGGCCGCACCAGCTTGCCGGACTCCGCGGCGCGCATGTTGGAGGCGGTGCCGTCGAGCGCGCGGGCGTAGACGCCCTGGCGGATGCACGACACGCGGAAGAGATTGTAGGCCATGTAGAATTCCCAGAGCGCCGGATCGGGCAGCGCGCGTTTCGAAAGCTCGCAGTAGTAGGCCACCATCTCCTGCTCGGTCGGCAGGCCGAGCTCCGCGAGATCGTGTCCCTGGAGTCCGCCCCAGTCCTTGGGCGTGCGCCACAGCATGCAGAGATAGGAGAGCTCGGCCAGCGGATCGCCGAGCGTGGAAATCTCCCAGTCGATGACGCCCAGCACGCGCGGCTCGGTCGGATGGAAGACCATGTTGTCCAGGCGATAGTCGCCATGCACCAGCACGGTCGCGTCGTTGGCCGGCAGGTGCGCCGGCAGCCAGTCGAGCAGCCGGTCCATCGACTCGATCTTTTCCGTCTCCGACGCCTTGTACTGCTTGCCCCAGCGCGAGATCTGCCGCGCCACGTAGCTGCCCGGCCGGCCGAAGTCGGCAAGACCGAGGGCCACGTAGTCGACGCCGTGCAGGCGGGCCAGCGTCTCGAACTTGGCGCGATGGATGGCGAGTCGCGCCTCCTTGGGCAGCTCGGGCAGCAGCGGATCCCACAGTACCCGGCCGTCGCAATATTCCATGACGTAGAAGGCGGTGCCGACCACGCTGTCGTCCTCGCAGAGCGCGTAGGCCCTGGGCGTCGGCACGTCGGTCTTGTTGAGGGCCGAGATGACCCTGAATTCGCGGTCCACGGCGTGGGCCGAGGGCAGGAGCTTGCCGGGCGGCTTGCGCCGCAGCACGTAGCGGCGACCCGAGCCGTCGGTCAGCCGGTAGGTCGGGTTGGACTGGCCGCCCTTGAACTGCTCGGCCTTCACCGGCGGCACGAAACCCTCGACGTGGGCCGCCATGAACCGGGCGAGCGACCGCTCGTCGAAACGGTGCTTCTCCTGCACCTCCATCGTGCCGATGTACTCAGCTCCTTTACGCGCCACCCGAAGCCCCTGAACGGCCATTCACATTGGCCCGGAGTTTGCTCGCCCCTCCCAGCGCATGCAACCTCGACCATTGGGGGTGCTTATGCCCGACCGCGGGGCACTTCCTGACGGTAGCGTCAGAGGCAGCGATGTCCTTTTACCGGTCGTGACCCGGCAGCGCTCTCGTTGGCTGCGCTCTTTGTCGCGCCCATCTCAGCACGCTGTTCCGTCGCTTGTTTGCCTTGTGCCTCGCAGCCCGCAACGGCGTGTCATTGCTGTGCGTATGAAATGGCGCTTGGGTAAGTAGGCGGAATTGTGTTTATTTACGGCTTGTACCGGCCTTGGGTTGGGCCCAACAACACGTCGTTTTTTTAGAGAAGAGTCTGGGGAGGCATCGTTGCTTCGATTCCTGAGCAAGGACTTACTGTCCGGGCTGATGTTCATCGCCTTCGGCATACTGGCGCTGTACTTCGGCCAGAAGCTGGCGCTGGGAACGCCGGTCCGCATGGGACCGGGTTACGTGCCGCGCATGCTTTCCTTCATCCTGCTGAGCCTTGGCGGCATCATCGTCCTGGCGACGCTGTTCCGCACCGCCGACCGGGCGGAAAAGGAGCGCTACTGGATCCCGGTGGCCGGCCTGACGGTCGCCGTCTTCGCCTTCTCGATGATCCCCTGGGGTGCGAACTTCATCGCCACCACCATCCTGGGACCGGCCAACCAGGCCGCCTTCAAGACCATGACCATCCCGTTCATGGTCTCGGCCCTCCTGGTGATCGACTGCATCATCCTCATGATCCTGGTCTCGCTGTTCGGCCGGCCCGGCGCGGAGTCCGACGATCCGGTCGAGGCGCCGAAGTGGAAGCCGATCACCATGGTGACGATCGGCATCGTGCTGTTCGCACTGCTATTCGAGCGCGCCGGACTGCTGCCGTCGCTGGTCGTGCTGGTGCTGATCTCCTCGCTGGGCGGCGAGGAGTTCAAGCTCACCGAGGTCATCGGCAACATGGTGGTGCTGGCGATCCTGTGCACCCTTGTTTTCAAGGTCGGTCTCGGCATGAACATCTACATCGTGCGCGGGATCTGGTGACATGGACCTTCTCAGCAATCTCGCGCTCGGCCTGAGCGTCGCCGTCTCGTTACAGAACCTGCTCTACGCCCTGTTGGGCTGCATGGTGGGCACGCTGATCGGCGTGCTGCCGGGCATCGGGCCGGTGGCAACCATTGCCATGTTGCTGCCGATCACCTTCCACCTGCCGCCGACCGCCTCGCTGATCATGCTGGCCGGCATCTATTACGGCGCGCAGTACGGCGGCTCGACGACGTCGATCCTGGTCAACCTGCCGGGCGAGGCCGCGTCGGTGGTGACCTGTCTCGATGGCTACCAGATGGCGCGCAGGGGCCGCGCCGGCGCCGCGTTGTCGATCTCGGCTGTCGGCTCGTTCTTCGCCGGCACCGTCGGCACCATCATCATCGTGATCTTCGCCGAGCCGCTGACGCGCATGGCCCAGAAGTTCGGGCCGGCCGACTACTGCTCGCTGATGGCGTTGGGCCTCGTCGCCGCCGTGGTGCTGGCGAGCGGCTCGGTCATGAAGGCGATCGCCATGGTGTTCCTCGGCCTGCTGTTCGGCCTGGTCGGCACCGACGTCAACACCGGTGCCCAGCGTTTCACCTTCGACGTTCCCGAACTCAGCGACGGCATCGACTTCGCGCCCATCGCCATGGGCCTGTTCGGTATCGCCGAGATCGTGGTCAACCTCGAACGACACTTGGAGCGCTCCGGCGGCACCATCAAGGTGGGCTCGTTGTGGCCGACCCGCGAGGAGTTCCGGCGCGCTTGGCCGGCCGTGCTGCGCGGCACCACGCTCGGCTCGCTGCTCGGCGTGCTGCCGGGCGGCGGCCCCACTCTGGGTGCCTTCTCGGCCTACACGCTGGAGAAGAAGATCTCCAAGAACCCGGGCGAGTTCGGCAAGGGCGCCGTCGAGGGCGTGGCCTCGCCGGAGGCGGCCAACAACGCCGCGGCGCAGACCTCGTTCATTCCCATGCTGACCTTGGGCATCCCGTCCAACGCGGTGATGGCCTTGATGGTCGGCGCCATGATCATCCAGGGCATCCAGCCCGGTCCCGAGGTCATGACCAAGAAGCCGGACCTGTTCTGGGGCATGATCGTCTCGATGTGGATCGGCAACCTGATGCTGGTCGTCATCAACCTGCCGATGATCGGCATGTGGGTGAAGCTCTTGACGGTGCCCTACCGCTTCCTCGCCCCGGCGATCCTGCTGTTCTGCTGCATCGGCGCCTACAGCCTGCAGAACTCGACCTTCCACGTCCTGCAGGTCGCGATGTTCGGCGTGCTGGGCTACATCTTCGTCCGGCTCGGCTGCGAGGGGGCGCCGTTCCTGCTGGGGCTGGTGCTGGGCCCGCAGATGGAGGAGTACTTCCGGCGCGCCATGCTGCTATCGCGTGGCGATCCGATGGTGTTCATCGAGCGACCGATCAGCCTCGGCCTCTTGATCACCACGGCTCTCCTGCTCATCCTGATGGCCCTGCCCAGTATCAAGAAGGCACGCCAGGAGGCCTTCCAGGAAGAGGGTTGACGGTCTTTCCGTCATCCCGAGCGAAGCCGCCCCCCTTCGACTTCGCTTGGGGTAAACTCCGGGCGGCGTAGTCTGTCCCGAGCGAAGTCGAGGGGCTCGGCTCCGGTCGGGATGACGGTGTTTTACAAGGAGTGACTCCATGTCCGACTTGCCCAAGCGCGTGCTGATCGCTGAGGAAGGCCCTCGCGAGGGCTTCCAGTCGGAGAAGAGGGTGATCCCGGTGGCCGACAAGGTGCGCCTCATCGAGGCGCTGGCGGACACCGGGCTCAAGCATATCAACTGCGTCTCGTACGTGAACCCCAAGCGCGTGCCGACCATGGCCGATGCCGAGGAGGTCGCGTCGAAGATCCGGCAGAAGCCCGGCATCGAGTACAGCGCCCTGTGGCTGAACCAGCAGGGCCTCGAGCGCGCCCTGCGCGGTCCCCTGCACGTCGACGGCGGCGTGCGCGTCACCGCCTCCGACACCTTCTCGCGCAAGAACATCGGCAAGTCGGTGCCCGACGCCATGGTCGAGCAGCGCATGTCGCTGAAGACCTTCAAGGACCGCGGCATGCCGGTCGAATGGGGCATCATCCTCGGCGCCTTCGGCTGCAACTACGAGGGCGAGCTTTCGACCGAACTGATCCTGCAGCGCGTCCAGCTGGCGCTCGACGAGGCCGAGCTGGCGGGCTTCAAGCTGAAGGGCATCAAGCTCACCGACGCCATGGGCTGGGCGACGCCGCGCTCGGTCGAGCGGCTGATCGGCGCCGTCCGCAACAAGTGGCCCGAGCTCGAGATCGCGCTGCACCTGCACGACACCCGCGGCACCGGCCAGGCCACCGCCTATGCCGGCCTGCGCATGGGCGTCACCAAGTTCGACGCCTCGATCGCGGGCCTGGGCGGCTGCCCGTTCGCCGCCACCGACGGCGCCGCCGGCAACATCTGCACCGAGGACTTCGCCTTCATGTGCGAGGAGATGGGCGTGGAGACCGGCCTCGACATCGACCGGCTGATCGAGGCCGCCCGGCTGGCCGAGGAAGTCGTCGGCCGCCCCCTGCCCGGCCATGTCATGCGCGGCGGCACGCTGACGGCCGCCAAGCAGAGGGCCAACGCGTGAACGCCGAGACCTTCATCCCGGATTCGACCTACGTCGACGTCCCCTCCGTTCCCTGGAAGCCGACGCGCTTTCCCGGCGTCGAGGCCAAGACCCTGATGGAGAATCCGGCGACCGGCATGTCGACCGTGCTGATGCGCTGGGCGCCGGGCGCGCGCCTTCCGCAGCACGAACATGTTGCCATCGAGCAGACCTTCGTCCTCGAAGGCTCGTTCGCCGACCACATGGGTGTCTGCCGCGCCGGCAACTACGTGTG
Organism: Reyranella sp.; assembly: GCA_021732285.1. GTDB lineage: Bacteria > Pseudomonadota > Alphaproteobacteria > Reyranellales > Reyranellaceae > Reyranella. The sequence goes on from JAKFVH010000158.1 coordinate 6,590, forward strand.
GCGCCGCGCCGGCAGCCGTCACGATGCCTGGACGGACGAAGGCTGCCTGATGCTGGCCTTCTTCCTGAAGCCCAACACCTTCTTCGACTGAAGGGCGCGCGCCGCCTCGGGGAGGAGTTCATGGTCAGACGTGCCGCTGTTGCGCTCGCAGCAGTGGCTTTGTTCGCCTGCGGACCCGCGTCCGCCCAGACAGTCCCGAAGGAAATGGCCTGGACGGCCTACGATACCGGTTCCTCGGGCTTCAACATCGCCGCCGCCATAAGCGAGCAATTCAAGAAAGCGTATGGGTCGGACGTGCGCCTGCTGCCGTCGGGCAACGACACCGGCCGGCTGTCGCCGGTCAAGGTCAACCGCGCCGTCATCTCGCAGATGGGCATCGGCACCTACTTTGCGCAGGAAGGCGTGTTCGAGTTCGGCGCCAAGAGCTGGGGGCCGCAGCCGGCCCGGCTCATCCTGTCGGCCACCGCCTGCAACGGCCTCGGCCTCGCCGTGGCGCGCGACACCGGCGTCAAGGAGATCAAGGACATCAGGGGCAAGCGCGTCGCCACCGTCGTCGGCTCACCCGCCCTGACGCAGGGCGTGCTGGCGCTGATCGCTTTCGCAGACCTCGCTGAGAAGGACGTCACGCTGGTGCCGTTCCCGTCCAACAACGCGATGTGGAAGGGCATCATCAACAACGAGGCCGACGTCGCGCTGAGCTCGACGATCTCGGGCCAGTCCAAGGAAGCCGACGACTCGCCGCGCGGCATCCTGTGGCTGCCCATGCCGGCCGACGACAAGGCAGGCTGGGCGCGGGTTCACAAGAAGGCCCCCTATTTCATGCCGGTGAAGGCAACCTGCGGCTCGGGCGGGCTCTCACCCCGCAGCCCGGTGGCGATGTCGGGCTACGCCTATCCGATCTTCATGACCTATGCCGACCGGCCTGCCGACACGATTCACGCCATCACCAAGGCGATGATCGACACCTACGACGGCTACAAGAACGGTTCCCCCGGCGCGGAAGGCATGGCGCTGTCGCTGCAGAACTTCCAATGGGTCATCCCCTACCATGACGGCGCCATCCGGGCCTTCAAGGACAAGGGTGTGTGGACCGAGGCCGCGAAGAAGCACAATGACGGGCTGGTCAAGCGCCAGCAGGCGATGATGGACGCCTGGAAGACGTTCAACCTCCACAGCCCGCCAGACGAGAAGGCCGCCACCGAGGCCTGGATGAAGGCGCGCGCCGCGGCGCTGCACAAGATCGGAATGGACCCAGTCTTCGAGTAGCGACGGTGCTAAATGCTCTGCTATTGGTGATCCAACGGAGGCAAGGCGTTCATGGCTGGGGTTCTTGACGGGATTCGCGTTCTCGATTTCGGCCGCTACATCGCGGGTCCGTTCTGCGGCACGATGCTGGGCGATCTCGGCGCCGAGGTCATCCGCATCGAGAAGCTCGACGGCAGCGAGGACCGCTGGGTGACGCCGGTCGCCGAGGGCGGCGAAGGCGCGATGTTCCTGCAGATGGGCCGGAACAAGCTCGGTCTCACGCTCAATCCCATGAAGCCGGCCGGCCAGGAGATCGTGCGGAAGCTGGTGGCGGTGTCCGACGTGGTGATCGCCAACCTGCCCTACGAAGACCTCAAGCGCATGGGCATCGACTACGAGACCATCTCGGCGATCAATCCGCGCATCATCCTCGCCACCAACTCGACCTTCGGCTCCGAGGGCCCGTACGCCACGCGCGTCGGCTTCGACACGATCGGCCAGGCGATGTCGGGCGCGATGCACCTCTCGGGCGACGGCAAGGTGCCGACGCGGGCCAACGCCCCGTTCGTCGATTTCAGCTCGGCGTTGCTCAGCACGGTGGGCGTGCTGGCCGCGCTGATGGATCGCGCCAAGAGCGGCAAGGGGCAGAAGGTCGAGACGGCGCTGCTGCGGACAGCCATCAACATCACCAACAGCCATCTGATCGAGCAGGCGGCATTGCAGCTCAACCGCATCGCCACGCTCAACCGTGGCTTCACTGCCGGTCCGTCGGACAGCTTCAAATGCAAGGACGGCTGGATCTACGCCATGACCATCGGCCAGCCCTTGTTCGTGCGCTGGTGCAAGGTGATGGGCGACGAGGGCCTGGCCAAGGACCCGCGCTTCAAGGACGACCTGGCACGTGGCGACAACGGCGAGGCGCTGTCGGCGATCATGCAGAAATGGTGCGACGCGCGGACGGTCAAGGAAGCGCTGGCCGAGCTCGAGGCCAACCGCATCCCTGCCGGCCCGGTCTATGCGCCGCAGCAGACGCTCGACGACCCGCATGTGAAGGCAGCCCAGTTCTTCCACCACATGGACTATCCCGGCATGGCCAAGCCCGCGCCCGTGCTGCAGGAGCCGGTCAAGCTCTCGCGCACGCCGCTCACCATCCGCAGCCGCGCGCCCAAGCTCGGCGAGCATACCGACCAGATCCTCAAGGAGCTGGGCTACGAGGCCGCCGCCATCGAGAAGCTGCGGGCCGAGCGGGTGGTGTAAAGGACCTTCCTCCCCATCGCTTCGCGATGGGGCGTGGCGCTTTTGGCCGCGAGGCGGCCAAAACGCCTGGCCCGCGCAGCGGGCGGAGGGGTCATGGGCCACGGAATCATTGTGGTCTATGACCCCTCCGGCCCTACGGGCCACCTTCCCAGCTTCGCTGGGGAGGGATTTTGCTGAGTGATCCGGCGGCCTTCTGCAGCGTATTATGCAGAAGGGGATCACATGTACCGCTCCATTGCCGCCGTTCTGCTGGTCACGGTCGGCGCCGCCACGGCAGCCGACGCCCAGGACCCGCCCTATGGCCCGACCCTGACCTTCGCCGTCTACCGCAACGGCGAGCCGATCGGGCGGCACACGCTGGCGTTCCAGCACAGCGGCTCCGACCTGACGGTGTCGACCACGATCGACTTCGCGGTGAAGGTTTTGGGCATCACCGCCTACCGCTACAGCCATCGCGGCCAGGAGGTCTGGACCGGCGACGCCTTCCAGTCGGCCTTCACCCAGACCGACGACAACGGCACGAAGTACACGGTGCGCGCCCAGCGGACGGCCAACGGCATCGATGTCCAGCGCCCGTCGGGCCGCGAGGTCATGCCGGCGGGCACGCTGCCGACATCGCACTGGAACGTGCGCCAGATCGGCCAGACCACGCTCCTCAACACGCAGAACGGTGCGCAGGCGCGTATCCAGGTGACGCCGCTCGGCCGCGAGAAGGTGAAGACCGCCACCGGCTGGGTCGACGCCAACCACTATCGCTATTCCGGCGACGTCACCAAGGACCAGTGGTTCGACGATCGCGGCCGCTGGGTGAAAACCCTTTTCAAGGCTTCCGACGGATCGACGATCGAGTACATTTTGCAGGAATGAGCCCTGCCGATCGCTTTGCCCGACTGCCCGACCTGCTCAGCTGCGACGCCGACCTCCAGCGCCGCGGGCGCTGGGTGACGGTCGACTGCCGCGTCGATGTCGGCGAGCAGCCGTTCTTCCTCGGCCTCGAGAACGGCGCCCTGGCCGCCTTCGAGCGCGGCACGCGGCTGATGCGCTCCTCGGCCTTCACCATACGGGCCGACGAGGAAGCCTGGGCGCAGCATTGGCAGGCCATGCCGGCGCCCGGCTGGCACGATCTCTTCGCGTTGACCAAGCGCGGCGCCGCCTCGATGGAAGGCGACTTCCGGCCCTTGCTGCAGCACTTGCAGTTCTTCAAGGACCTGCTGGCGCTGCCGCGCCGGCTGGCGATGGAAAGCTGATCGTGGCGCCGACGCTCGACCCCATGGTCGGCCGCTACCTGCGGCTCGAGATCGACGGCGTCGATCACCGCATCTATTTCGAGGAAGCCGGCCCTAAGGAGGGGGGCGGCATCCCGCTGGTCTGCCTGCACACCGCCGGGGCCGACAACCGCCAGTACCGCCATCTGCTCGCCGATCCCGAGATCACATCACGCTTTCGCGTGCTCGCCTTCGACATGCCGTGGCACGGCAAGTCGACGCCGCCAGACGGCTGGGAGAAGACCGAGTACCGGCTGACAACGGCCTCTTATACAGCGGCCATCCGCGCCTTCTGCCGGGCCATGGAACTCGACAAGCCCGTGGTCATGGGCTGCTCGATCGGCGGGCGCATCGTGCTCAATCTCGCGATCGCCCATGCTGCGGAGTTCCGCGCCCTGATTGCACTCGAAGCCGCCGATTTCCAGCAGCCCTGGTACGACACCGCCTGGCTGCATCGCCCCGACGTCCATGGTGGCGAGGTCTGCGCTGCGCTGGTCTCCGGCCTGATCGCGCCGCAAAGCCCGCCTGTGAACCGGCATGAGACTCTGTGGATGTACATGCAAGGCGGCCCCGGCGTGTTCAAGGGCGACCTCTACTTCTATCGCGTCGACGGTGACCTGCGGGAAAAGGTGAAGTCGATCGACACGAAAGTGTGTCCGCTCTACCTGCTGACCGGCGAATACGATTTTTCCTGCACGGCCGAGGACACGCTACGCACGGCAGTGCAGATCCCTGGCGTCGAGGTGCAGATCATGAAGCACGTCGGCCACTTCCCGATGAGCGAGCATCCCGCGAAGTTCCGCGAATACATCCTGCCGGTGTTGCAGAAGATCTCCTGAGTGGCACCCCCTCCCCAGCAAAGCTGGGGAGGTGTCGGCGTCTTACGCCGACGGAGGGGTCATGAGCACATCAGTGCTGCTCATGACCCCTCCGCCCGCTACGCGGGCACCTCCCCATCGCGGGCTCCGCGATGGGGAGGAAGTCACAGCACCTGGAACACGTCATACACCGGCCCGGTCGGATCGCGGCGGCCGGTGGCGACTGAGACGATGCGGTTCAGGAACCGGTATTTCTCCGACGACGTCTCGAACCACGGCGTGGTGCGGAAGTAGTACTGGCTGGGATCGACCTTCTCGCCCTTGTTGAGCTGCTCGATCACCCAGGCCGGCCCATGCCGCATGCCGCGGTAGCTCATGTAGATCAGATGATCGTCGGCGGTCTTGAGCGTGATGCGGACATCGAGCTGCAGGATGCCGTCGCGCCGCATCAGCAGCCAGTCGCCGCCCGGCGACGGCAGGACCGTGCCCTTGAGCTCCTCGCCCTCGAAGGTGCCGCCGGTCACGGTGGCGATGCGCCGGCGCCCGTACGGCGTCTCGCCGACGTCGGTCATGTTGGGATCGACCGTCAGGCTGAGCGTGAACAGATGGGAAGTGCGCAGTGTCGGTTCGGTCATGGTCGCCTCAAATCTTCGCCGTGCGGCCGGCCCAGTAGGGTTCGCGCAGTTCGCGTTTCATGATCTTGCCGATGGTGCTGCGCGGCAGCGACTCGCGGAACTCCACGGCAGCGAGCCGCTGGGTCTTGCCGAGCTGGCCGTTCGCCCAGTCGCGGATCTCGTCTTCCGAGGCCGAGCCGCCGGCCCGGCGCACGCAGAGCGCCATCGGCGATTCGCCCCACTGCTCGCTCGGGATGCCGATCACCGCCACGTCGATCACGTCGGGATGCTTCAGCAGCAGCACCTCGATGTCAGCGGCATAAATGTTGAAGCCGCCGGAGATGATCATGTCCTTCTTGCGGTCGAGCAGGACGACGAAGCCGTCCTCGTCGATGCGGCCCATGTCGCCCGACTTGAAGAAGAGCTGGCCCTTGTCGTCGTGCCAGAACAGATCGCGCGTCTTGTCCGCCTGCTTATAATAGCCCTTCATCATCAGCTGGGCGCGGCCGGCGAGCTCGCCCACCTCGCCGCGCGGCAGCACCTTGCCCTGCTCGTCGAGGACGACGATCTCGCTGCCCAGGCCCGGCTGGCCCACGGTGTGCAGCTTGTCGGGATTGAGGTCGGC
>JAKFVH010000025.1 GCA_021732285.1 Reyranella sp.
GTGCCGTGCTGGTCGTCATGGAAGATCGGGATGTCCATCAGCTCGCGCAGGCGCTGCTCGATGATGAAGCACTCGGGCGCCTTTATGTCCTCGAGGTTGATGCCGCCGAAGGTCGGCCCCAGGAAGCGCACGCAGTTGACGAACTCGTCGACTTCCTTGGTGTTGACCTCGATGTCCATGCAGTCGACGTCGGCAAAGCGTTTGAACAGGACGGCCTTGCCCTCCATCACCGGTTTGCTGGCGAGCGCCCCGATGTCGCCCAGGCCGAGCACCGCGGTGCCGTTGGAGATCACCGCCACCAAGTTGCCGCGGGCCGTGTAGTCGTAGGCGGTGTTGGGGTCCTTGGCGATCTCCAGGCAGGGGGCGGCGACGCCCGGCGAATAGGCGAGCGCCAGGTCACGCTGGGTGACCAGGGGCTTGGTCGCGATGATCTCGATCTTTCCCGGCCGGCCGGTGCGATGCATGACCAGCGAATCGCCGTCCAGATCGCCCATTTCGTTGCTGACCATTGCTTCCGAGCCGCTGCTCGCCATGCGTTACTCTCCCGATTGAAGGGGCATATTGGCGGCATTCCCTTGTCGGGACCAGCAGGCCATCCCGCGCTGCAACGCAATCCACTGTTGGTCCACATTGGTTGGCGGCAGGGCTATGCTAGACCCGTCCTCAGCCGAGGAATTTTACGTGCCGGACAGCAGTCCTTCCGTCGCCATACCCGCCGATGCCACCCCCATGATGCGCCAGTACCTGGCGATCAAGGCGGCGCATCCCGGCCATCTGGTGTTTTATCGGATGGGCGATTTCTACGAGTTGTTCTTCGACGACGCGGTCAAGGCCTCGGCGGCGCTCGATATCGCGCTGACCAAGCGCGGCCAGCATCTCGGCGAAGACATCCGGATGTGCGGCGTGCCGGTGCACAGCCACGAGGCCTACCTGTCGCGCCTGATCCGGCAGGGTTTCAAGGTCGCCGTCTGCGAGCAGGTCGAGGACCCGGCCGAGGCCAAGAAGCGCGGCGCCAAGTCGGTGGTCGAGCGCGCCGTGGTGCGGGTGATCACCCCGGGCACCTTGACCGAAGACTCTTTGCTCGATGCGCGCAGCCACAATTACCTCGCCGCATTGGCCGAGGCCCAGGGCGAGCTGGCGCTGGCCTGGCTCGACCTCTCGACGGCTGACTTCGCCGCCCAGCCGCTCGATGCCGGCCAGCTCGCGGCGGCGCTGGCGCGGCTGGCGCCGGGCGAGCTTCTGGTGCCCGACCGGCTGCTGGCGCGCGAGCCGGTGAAAGCCGCGCTGGACGAGTGGAATGCCATCCTGACGCCGCTGCCCTCGGCGCGCTTCGACAGCGACAATGCCCGCAAGCGCCTGCAGTTGGCCTTCAAGGTCGCCGCACTCGACAGCTTCGGCGCCTTCTCGCGCGCCGAGGTCGCGGCCTGCGGCGCGCTGCTCGACTATGTCGAGCTCACGCAAGCCGGCAAGCTGCCGGCCCTGGCGCCGCCGCATCGCGTGCGCGCCGACGGCACGATGGAGATCGATCCCGCCACGCGCCGCAACCTCGAGCTGGTGCGCGGGCTGGACGGCCGCCGCGACGGCAGCCTTTTGGCCACCATCGACCGCACCCTGACCGGCCCTGGCGCGCGCCTTCTGGCCGAGCGCATCGCCGCGCCATTGACCGATCGCGCCGAGATCGAGCGCCGCCTCGACCTGGTGCAGCTCTTCGTCGAACGTCCTGCGGTGCGCGAGCGCGTGCGCGAGGCGCTCCGCCGCACACCCGACATCGAGCGCGCCCTGCAGCGCCTGTCAGTCGGCCGTGGCGGCCCGCGCGATCTTTTGGCCCTGCGCGATGGCCTCGATTCGGCCGAGGCGCTGGCCGCCACGCTCAGCGCCGAGCCCGAGGCCCTGGCGCCGCCGCCGGCGCCGCTCGCCGCCATCGTCGTGGCCTGTTCCGACCACCGCCCATTGATCGCCGCCCTCGCCGAGGCGCTGGCCGACGAGCCGCCGCTGTTCGCGCGTGACGGCGGCTTCATCCGGCAAGGCTATCGCGCCGAGCTCGACGAGCAGCGCACCTTGCGCGACGACAGCCGCAAGACAGTGGCGGGGCTCGAAGCCAAGTACCGGACCTCGACGGCCGTGCCGTCGCTGAAGATCCGGCACAACAACATGATCGGCTACCACATCGAGGTGACGGCGACGCACGCCGACAAGCTCGATCTCGGCAAGCTCGGTTTCACGCGCCGCCAGTCGATGGCCAACGCCACGCGCTTTTCCACCGCCGAGCTGGCCGATCTGGAAACCCGCATCGGCCGCGCCGCCGACCGGGCGCTCGCCCTGGAGCTTGCGATCTTCGACGAACTGGTCGCCAAGGCGATGGCCGTGTCGGCCAACGTCGCCGCGGCCGGCCGCGCGCTCGCCTCACTCGATGTCGCTGCCGCTCTCGCCGAGCTTGCCGCTGGCGAGAACTACGTGCGGCCGGCGCTGAGCGACGATCCTGCCTTCACCATCGAAGGTGGCCGCCATCCCGTCGTCGAAGCGGCGTTAGTCCGGCAAGGTGGCGCGGGCTTCGTGCCCAACGATTGCGATCTCGGCGAAGCGCGCCGGCTGTGGCTGCTGACCGGCCCCAACATGGCGGGCAAGTCGACCTTCCTGCGCCAGAACGCGCTGATAGCCATCATGGCGCAGGCCGGCTCCTTCGTGCCGGCCAAGTCCGCCGCGATCGGCATCGTCGACCGCCTGTTCAGTCGCGTCGGCGCCGCCGACGACCTGGCGCGCGGCCGCTCGACCTTCATGGTCGAGATGGTCGAGACCGCGGCGATCCTCAATCAGGCGACGGCCAGGAGTCTCGTCATCCTGGACGAGATCGGCCGCGGCACGGCGACGTTCGATGGCCTGTCGATCGCCTGGGCGACCCTGGAGCATCTGCACGACATCAACCGCTGCCGCGCCCTCTTCGCCACGCACTTCCATGAGCTGGGGGCGCTCAAGGAGCGGCTGGCGGCGCTGGCGCCCTACACCATGCGCGTCAAGGAATGGCAGAACGAGGTCGTGTTCCTGCACGAGGTGGCGCCGGGCGCCGCCGACCGCTCCTACGGCATCCATGTCGCCCAGCTCGCCGGCCTGCCCGCCGCCGTCGTGGCGCGTGCCGAGCAGGTGCTGGCGGCGCTGGAGAAGGGCGAACAGTCGGGCGCGGTGACGCGGCTCGCTGACGATCTGCCATTGTTTGCGGCGGTGCCGACGCGTCCTGCGGGCGGTGTCGCAAAGCCTCAGGCCTCTGAAGTCGAGAAGGCCCTGGGCGACATCAATCCCGACGAGCTCTCGCCGCGTGAGGCGCTGGAGCTGCTCTACAGCCTGCGCCAGCGCCTCAAGTCTTAAAGGGAGCGCGGGCCTCCGGCCCGCTCGTGATTCTGAAGCGGGCCAGAGGCCCGCGCTCCCTTAAGCCTTGCGCGTGCGCAACCGCATGCCGCGGAACGGCCGATCCGCCGGCTCCGGCTGGTGCCAGTCGGTGAGGCTGCGGAAGATCACCGCCAGGCCATAGCCCACGCCCGCCAGCAGCAGGCAGTCGACCAGCCGATGCAGGCCCGCGACCATCGCCGGAACCCACGGCTTGGCCGGCAGGAACATCGCGACCAGGCTGAGGCCGAGGCCGGTCAGCAGCGACACCAGGATCGCCCCGCCGATCAGCAGGAAGAGATGCGCCTGCACCGGCCGTCCCAGATGGAAGGCCTCGTTCAGGGTCATCGGCCGGTGGGCGGCGAGAGCCGGCAGCAGCATGACGAACACCGAGGCCGCCGCGGCGCAGGCCACCGCGTTCAGCTCGATGTAGGGGCAGGGCGCCACCATGATCGCGAGCAAGCAGAGCGAGGCGGCGAAGGTCAGGAAGCGGACGGCGATGGTCGAGCGGCGCATCTCGTCGACCTCGTCGCACGGCAGCGCATTCTCGAGCAGCGCCTCCTTGATCCAGCGATCGAGGAACATGGCGTAGAGCAGCGCGAACAGGAATTCCCAGCCCCAATGGTGCTGCCACTCGACGAACTCGCGACGGGTCTCGAGCACGTAGGCTACCGCCGCGGCGAGGCCGGCGATCGGCAGCGCCATCAGCCAGAATATGCCTTGGCGGCGGGACCAGAAGCTCAGAGCAGAGAGTGCGGCCATGGGGTGGTCCTCTATGGGCCGCACAAGTGTATGGCCTGAGCCGCCACGCGCCATCGGCGCAATGTTTCAATTGGTGCAGCAGGGGCTGTGCAACGACCCTGCCTCATGCTCCTCTCCCCCGCTAGGGGGAGAGGCTGGGTGAGGGGGTATCGACAGCTCGTGCAACCCCCTCACCTAACCTCTCCCCCAAGCGGGGGAGAGGGACATGAGGAGGAGTTACAGCGTCTTCCTCGCCAGCGCCGCGCCCTCGGCCAGGGCGCGCAGCTTGCCGTAGGCGGTGGCCAAGGTCATCGGCGCCATGCCGCAGTTGGTGCAGGCCTGGATGCGCTCGGGATCGACGAACTTGGCGGCGAGCTTCAGCGTCGCCGCAACTTCCTCCGGCGTCTCGATCTTGTCCGAGGCGACGTCGATCGCACCCACCAGCACGGTCTTGTTGGGCAGCAACTTCATGAGTTCGGGCGGCACGTGGCTCTCGCGGCATTCCAGCGAGACCTGCTGGATCCGGCTACGGTCGAGGGCCGGGAAGGTCTTTTCGTACTGCCGCCAGCTCTCGCCCAGCGTCTCCTTCCACTTGATGTTGGCCTCGATGCCGTAGCCGTAGCAGATGTGCACCGCCGTCGTGCACTTCAGCCCTTCGGCAGCCTTCTCTAGCGCCGGCACGCCCCAATCGACCGTCTCGTCGAGATAGACGTTGAAGGCGGGCTCGTCGAACTGGACCACGTCGACGCCGGCTTTCTCGAGGTCCTTGGCCTCCTGGTTTAAAAGCTCGGCGAAGGCGAAGGCCATCTTCACCCGGTCGCCGTAAAAGCCGTCGGCCAGGGTGTCTATGAGGGTCATCGGCCCGGGCAGGGTGAACTTGAGCTTGCGGCTGGTGGCGGCGCGAGCGACGCGCGCCTCGCGCTCGTGCACGAACTTGCGGCGCTTGAGCTGCGAGGTCACGGTCGGGCAGTCGGCGTCGTAGCGGTTGTTGCGGATGCCCATGCGCACCTTCTTGTCGAAGTCGACGCCGTCGACTTCCGCAAGAAATCCGTGCACGAAATGCTGCCGCGCCTGCTCGCCGTCGCTCACGATGTCGATGCCGGCCTCTTCCTGGCGGCGGATGGCGAGCGCGGTGGCGTCGTCCTTGGCCTCGAGCAGCGGCGCGCCGGTCAGCGTCCACGGCGCCCACAGAACGTTGGGCGTGGCGAGCCACGAGGGCTTGGGCAGGCTTCCTGCCAGCGTCGTCTCGAACATCCCGTTCTTCCTCCCTCACATTCTGTTCTTCTACCCCTCATGCTCCTCTCCCCCGCTAGGGGGAGAGGATGGGTGAGGGGGCATCGACAGCTCGTGCAACCCCCTCACCTAACCTCTCCCCCTAGCGGGGGAGAGGAACATGAGCAGGTTTGTCTGCGAACTCCAGTTCCGCCCGCGTCTCGGGCGGCAGCACATGGCCGAACGTCCCCGGCGCGCGCCATTGCAAGGTGCCGAAAGCGCCGCAGCTCTCGCACACCGAGCGCCAGGCCTCGTGCTGGGCGGCGCAGGCCGTGCAGCGCCAGGCGCGGTCGGCCGGCGCGTCGGTGGCGCGGGCCAGCCATTCGCGCACCTTGGCCTGCTCCGCTCCCGACCGCTCCTCGACCTCGGCCATCAGGCGGCAGACGCGCACCGGCGGGCTGGTGCCGCCGGCGACCTCGAGATGCCGTCGCGCCTCGCCCCACAGCGCCGCCTCGAGCGAGGCCTGGGCCAAGGCCAGATGGCTTTCGATGTCGTTCTCGTTGTGCGACACGAGCCGCCGGACGACGCCGATGCGCTTCAGCGGATCGCTCTCGCCCGACGCTTCGAGATAGAGCTTCGCGAGATCGGGATGCGGCGCCAGCGCCCAGCCGCGCTCGATGGCCTTCTGCGCGCGCTTGCCATCGCCCCCCTTGACCAGAAGCTCGGCGAAGCGCCGGGTGACGGCGATGCGCTCCGGTGCCAGCGCAAAGGCTTCGCGTGCCTGCATCAGCGCGTCGGCGGAGTGGCGATCCTGCTCGGTGGCGCGGCTGCGCTCGACCAGCAGCAGCGCCTTCAGCGTGCGGCCGCGATCGGCGGTCACGACCTTGCGGCGCATGCCGGTGTCGAGCGTCTCTTGCGCCGCCTTCCACTGGCCGACCTGCGCCTGCATGTCGAACAGCGAATGCACCACCCACGGCGTCTGCGGCTTGAGCTTGAAGGCGCGCTCGGCGTAGCCGAGGGCCTTGGCCTGGTCGCCCTCGCGCAGCGCCTGGCCGATCAGGCCGCGCAGGCCGAGGAAGGCGGTGTGCTCGTCTTCGAGCATGGCGGTGAAGGCGCGGTTGGCGCCGTCGCGGTCGCCCGCGAGCTGGGCGGCCTGCGCCGACAACAGGAGCGTGATCGGCGGCTCGGCCAGAAGCTGCTCGGCCTTGCGGGCGTGCTTCTGCGCTTCGTTGGCGTCGCCGGCGGCGACCGCGGCGAGGCCCTGTGTCAGCTCGCGATAGCCGCGCTTCTTGCGGCTCTCGCCCCAGCCTTCGAGCAGCGCGAACGGCGCGCCGACGATCCAGCGATAGAGCAGCCAGCCGCCGATGCAGAGCCCGATCAGGACAAGGAGGGCGACCAGCAGCACGCCGACGCTGCTGTCGAGCCGCCAGCCGTGCCATTCGGCGGTGACAGTGCCCGGCCGCTCGGCGAGCCAAACGGCTAAAAGCATCGCCACGGCGGCGACGACGAACCAGATGAGGACGCGCAGCGTGGTCATCGGACTGGCGCAGGCTTCGATTGGGCGGGTTCATGCTCTTCCGGACCGCGCGCTTCCAGCGCGCTCATGATCATGAGCGCGCTGGAAGCGCGCGGTCCGGAAGACCATGACGCAAGAACGTGAGACATGGTCAGCGCGCCGTCCCTAGAAGGTTGACGGCGTAGGCGGCGAGCTGGTCGAGGCTGCGCTTGGCGGCGAGATGGGCGTCGGCCTTGGCGAGCCACGCCGCCGTCGCCTTGTTGGTCTGTGCCGGCAGCGACTTCACCAGCTCGGCCGCCTTGGCGACGTCGCCGGCATGCAGCGCCTGCTCGGCGCGCGCGAGCTTGGCCTCGGTGCTGTCGCCCGGCACATCGCCGACGCGGCGCAGCGAGACCAGGCCGCGCAACTTGGCCAACAGCCGCTCGCCGTAGGAATCGTCGGCCACGTCCTCGGCCAGCGCCGCCTTGGCCACCGCCGGAAACTCCGCTTCGAGCGCGGCGCGCGAGGCCACGCCGGTCTGCGCGTAGGGCTGGAGGGCCGAGATGATCTCGGTGAGCTTGCCGTCGCCCTGGACCAGCGGCACGAGAAGATTGAGCTCGGCCGCGAACGGCACGCCGGCATCGATCGAGCTCGCGAGCCGCGCCGCCACGCCGATCACCGTCGAGGCGCGCGCTGCTACAAGCGCCTTCTGCTCGCCGCTATTTTTGGCGCCGACCGCGTCGCTCAGCGCCTTGGCCTGGTCGCGCTGGCTGGCGACGGCCTGGTCGAGGGCGCCAAGCGTGGCGCGCAGCGCCGCGATCTCGCGCGTCAGGACGGCGATCTCCTTTTCGGCCTCGACGTTGCTCGGGGCCGGAGCGGGCGCCGGCGCGGCACCGCTGGCGGCGGGGCGCTGCTCCAGGGCCTCGACGCGGATGCGCAAGTCGGCGACGGCGGGATCGGGGCCGCTGGGCGCCGCCGTTGGCCGCTCGGCGGCCGTCGCCGAGACCGCCCGCAGGCGCTTCTCGAGATCGTCCAGTCGCGCCGTGAGGTCGCGACGTGCCGTATCGACGGCGGCGGTGGCGACGGCAGTGGCGTCGGCGCGCACCGCCTGCAGGTCGATGCCGGGTGTCGGCGGGGTCGCCGCGGCATGGCCGCGCCACAGGTCGCGGGCCTGTTGCGGCCAGAAGGGCAGGGAGATCAGCGCAGCGGCCAGCACGATCACCGCGGCCAGGACGCCGATCACGAAGGCGCTGATCACCCCCAGGCCGCGCCGCACGATCACCGGTTGATTGGGGACCGGCTGGGCTGGCGGCGGAGCAGAGGACGGAGGAACGGGTTCGCTTGTGTCGCTCATGGTCGCCTGTCCTTGTACAGGGGCTTCGGCCAGTCGGTCGATCTCGTCGAGCACGGCCTGGCGGCTCGGTCGCTCGGCGGCCACCACCGCCTTGAACGGCAGGCCCGCCGCGGGTGCCAGCGCGGCCGGGCTTATGGCAACGGCGGTGACGCCGTGCAGGTTGGCCGTCAGGCCCGCATCCTCGACCATGGAGGCGAACACCGACGCCGCGCGCGGCGAGAAGAAGGTGACGACGTCGAGCGCGCGGGCCTCGAGCGCCGCGCGCGCCGAGTCCGGCAAAGCCGTCTCTTCGCGCGCGTCGTAGAGCGCGAAGCGCTTCACCTCGAAGCCCGCCGGCTGCAGGAGGTCGCCGAAATCAGCCGCGACCTCGCGACCCGAGACGTGCAGCAGGGGGCCGTCCTTGGGGTCGAGGCGCTCGCGCACCAGCTCGGCCAGGGCCGCGCCATCGCCCGACGCCGAGGTGACGGCGCTGAAACCCAGCCCTTCGGCCGTGCTGGCCGTGGTGTCGCCGACCGCCAGGATCGGTCGCCCGCGCTGCTCGCTCGCCTCGGCCAGGGCGCGCGCGCCGTTGGCGCTGGTCAGCAGCACGGCCTGACAGGCGGCGAGCGCCGCGGAGAACTCCGCCGGCGGATGCAGGAATTCGAGCCGGAACAGCGGCGCGATCACCGGCGTGTGGCCGCGCTCGGCAAGCGCCGTGGCCAACGCGGTTGCCTCGCGTTCCGGCCGGATGATCAGCACGCGCATGCGGTCTCCGTAGCGGTCACTTGAAGTCGATGCAATCATGCTCTTCCGGACCGCGCGCGTCCCCGCGCGCTCATGAGCCTGAGCGCGCGAGGACGCGCGCGGTCCAGAAGACTAAAGAAGAACGACGCCCTCGAGGGCCAACAGTTGCCGCTTGGTCGGCAGGCCCGTGCCGCCGGAGAAGCCGCCTTCCTTGCCGCCGCTGCCCAGCACGCGGTGGCAGGGCACGATGATGGGGATGGGGTTGCGCGCGCAGGCCATGCCGACCGGCCGCGGGCCCGAGCCCAGCGCCATCGCCATGCCGCCATAGGTCGCGGTCTCGCCGTAGGGGATGTCGCGCATCGCAGCCCACACCCGCTTCTGGAAGTCGGTGCCCCGCTGGGCGAGCGGCAGGTCGAAGCGTCTCAGCTTCTTGGCAAAGTAGCGATCGAGCTGGCGCGCCACCTCCTTCAGCACCGGACTATTCGCCTTGTCGCGCGCCTGCTCGCCGGGGCCAGCCCAGCGTACGCCGGTCACGGCGTCGTGATCCGCCTCGATGGCGAGCCGGCCGACCGGGCTGTCGACGTAACAAATCGTCATGAACCGAGCGTAGCGTCGGCCGCCGGCTTTTGCCAATGTAGGGCCCGAATGTCTGGGGGAGATAAAAAGAAGGTCACACGACGCGCCCTGCTCGGCGGTATCGCCGCGCTTGCGCCGGCGATGGCGCTCGCCCAGCAGCAACCGGCCCCGCAACCTGGCCCACAACCTGGATCGCCGCGCCGCCAGCCTGCCGACACCGGTCCGCCGATCGTGGTGTTCGTGCACGGCAACGGCGATTCGAGCGCGCTCTGGATCAACAATATCTGGCGCTTCGAGGCCAACGGTTATAAGCGCAGCCAGCTCTTCGCCATCGACTTCGCCTATCCCAGCGCGCGCCGCGAGGACGCCAAGCCCGAGCTCTTCCGTTCGTCGGCCGAGGAGCAGACGAAGGAGCTCGCAACCTTTGTGGCCCACGCCTTGAAGGCGACGGGCCGGCGCAAGGTGGCGCTGGTCGGCTCCTCGCGCGGCGGCAACGCGATCCGCTCCTACCTGAAGAACGGCGGCGGTGCTCAATTCGTGAGCCACGCCGTGCTGTGCGGCACGCCCAACAAGGGCGTCGTCAATTCCGACAGCCTCCTGGTCGGCAGCGAGTTCAACGGCGCCTACACTTTCCTCAAGGAGCTGAACGCCGGCCCGGACGATCTCATCCCTGGCGTCGAGATGATGGCGATCCGCTCCGACACCAACGACAAGTTCTCGCAGCCCGACGGCCGCTTCATCGGTGCGCCGGGCAAGCCCACCGGCGTCGGCTACGATTCCTCCGGGCTGCGCGGCGCCAGGAATGTCATCCTCGATGGCCTCGACCATCGCGAGGTGGCGTTCAACAAGCTCGCCTTCGGCGCCATGTTCGAGTTCATCACCGGCAAGCCCGCGGGCAACCTGTTCATCACCCAGGAGCCCTTGCCGGTGCTGAACGGCAAGGTGACCGGCGTAGCCGACGGCGGCGCCTACACCAACCTCGCGGTGGCCGAGGCCGAGGTCGAGATCTTCGAGGTCGACGCCAAGACCGGCGAGCGCAAGACCACCACGCCGGTGCACCGCAAGGTGACGGGCGAGGACGGCGCATGGGGCCCGTTCGTTGCCAAGTCCGATGCCTACTACGAGTTCGTGCTGCGCATGGCGGCACAGCCGATCACCCACACCTACCGCTCGCCCTTCCTGCGTTCGAGCGACGTGGTGCATCTCAGGCCCGCCGTGTTCGCCAAGGGCGACGAGACCGCGGCGGCGGTCGTCACCATGAGCCGGCCCAGAGGCTATTTCGGCGTCGGCCGCGACAAGTTCAGCCTCGACGGCAAGGTGCCGCCCGGCATCAACGACGGCGTCCCCGGCGTCTCGACCGGCAAGCTCACCTTCGAGCCCGGCCCGCGCACCGTGCTGGCGGTGTTCAACAACGAGACCATCCCGGCGCGCACCTGGCCGGTGAAGGACAATCACCTGGTGATCGCCGAGTTCTTGAATTGATTTGTATTCCCACCGTCATCCCGACCGGAGCAGCGCGAAGCGCTGCGGAGCGGAGGGACCTTTTTTGCTGGTGCATCGACAAGAAAGGTCCCTCGACTTCGCTTCTCTCCGCTCGGGATGACGGTGGGCAATGACTGACGAAGAGATCGCCCGCATCACTGCCGAACACCTGATATCGACGCCGCTGAAACCGGCCAACCTGCTGTTCGTGTTCGGCCAACGCCGCGGCGACAGGCAGATCGCCGAGAAGGCGGTCGAGCTGTGGCAGCGCGGCCTCTTCCGCCACGCCATCGTGAGCGGTGGGGCAACGCAAGGTAACCCGCGCACCGAGTGTTCCATCATCAAGGACGGCATGGTGGCAGGCGGCGTGCCGGCCGAGCTGATCCTGGAGGAGCATCGCGCCACCAACACCGGCGAGAACGTGCTGCTGTCGCTGCCGCTGATCGACGCCGCGCTCGGCCGCAAGAACATCACGAGCGTGATCTGCCTCGGCAAGATCTGCACGGCGCGACGCTATCCCATGACCCTGCAGCGCCACTGGCCCGAGGTCCAAAAGATGCTGGTGACGGTCAATCCCTATGCCGTGCCCGTCGAGCAGTGGCCCACCGACCCGGTGTTTCGTCACCGCGTTCTCACGGAATATGCCAAGATCGCCCCCTATAAAGCGCAGGGCTTCATCGCCGACTGGCCCTAGGAAGAACGCTGCTGGGGGGAGAAACGTGTCGAGAGGGCTGAGCGTCATGCTGGCGCTGGCGGTTGCCTTCGCGCAACCGGCCGCCGCCGAGCCGTCCGCGCAGGCGGCGTTCCGCGCCGTGCTCCTGAAATACGACCAACGCGCCGATGCCGAGACCGATCCCGGCCGATTGCGCGTGCTCGCGGCCGAGCGTGCGGCTGAGCTCGGCCAGGTCCTGGGCCAGGGGCTCACCTTCGGTGGCTGGGACCTGATCCTGAGCGGCTCCGAAGCGACGCCCATGGGCGGCATCTTCGTGCGCCTGCTCGATGCCACGCTGAACGCGCCGCGCTCGGTGCGGCCGACCTACTGGAACTCAGGGCCGGGCGCCATCATGCGCCAGGCCGAGATCTCGCCCAAGTCGCCATTGCACGGGCCGCTCGCACTCCTGAAGCGCGGCACCCTGGTCGTGGTCTCGGGCAACTTCTTCCCCGGCGACGATGGCGGGCCGTTCTACGAATCGGCGCGCATCAGCTTCCAGGACCTCGAGGTCGAGCGCGCCCGCTTCCGCATGCCCTACTTCTCGATCCGCATCGAGGAGATCCGCGAGGTCTTTCCCGAGCGCCGCTTCCCCTAGCAGCCTGTCGGACTTGATCTGAGGTCAGGAATGAGATTCCGTATCACGAGTTGATTTGGGTCGAGTTTGGTGAGCGGGTGATGAGCAATTTCCGTCAGGTTGACCGGGCGACCGGGTTTCTGC
>JAKFVH010000251.1 GCA_021732285.1 Reyranella sp.
ATACGAATGGCGTCGACGTCGAGCACTCCCACAATATAAAGCGTATCTCGCCCGGCGCCTTCTCTTCCTCGATTCTTTCCCTGCGTTGTTCCGCACTATCCGATTCGTTTATTCCGTCACAGGCCCTAAAAGCACCTTGGCGTCCAATCCCGCCTTGACGCCCATTGCCATCGCTTCCGACGTCGCCACCATGGCCGTCGCGGCCAAAAGGTTGTTGGCGAGCTTGGCGGTCTGCGCCAGCCCCGGCTTCTCGCCGGCATGGAAGAGCTTGCCGAACACTTTTAGCACTGGCTCGAGCTGCTGATAGGCGGGTTTGGGGCACGACACCATGACAGCAAGCGTTCCCGCCTTGGCGCCGGTGACGCCGCCGCTCACCGGCGAATCGACCCAGGCGATCTTGCGCTCGGCGAGCTTGCCCGCGACTTCGGTCGCCACGCCGGGGCCCGTCGTCGACAGGTCGATCACCGTGCGCACCTTGGAGCCGTTTATGACGCCGCCATTGCCGCCCAGCGCCACCTCGCGCACGACATCCGGCGTCGGCAGGCTCATGAACACGGTGTCGGCCATCGAAGCGACCTCGGCAGGGGAGGCGGCGAGCTCGGCGCCGCGCGACACCAGGGGCGCGGTCGCCTCGTCCGACACGTCGTAGACGCACAGCCGATAGCCGGCATCGAGCAGGCGGTTGGCCATGGGTCCGCCCATGCGCCCGACGCCGACGAAGCCCAAAAGATCAGCCATTGTCGTTCCTCCGCCCGTTCTGTGGTATCGCTACCAACCTATAGGGAGGGCAGGGATGGCCGGCAAGGCCAAGGGCCGCAAGGCGCGAAACGGCGGCGGCGAGATCACCATGAGCGACATCGCACGCCATGCCGGCGTCTCGCCGATGACGGTGTCGCGCGCGCTCTCCGATCCCGCGAGCGTGTCGGACAAGATGCGCCGCAAGGTCGACGCCGCGGTGCGCCAGTTCGGCTACCTGCCCAACCGTATCGCCGGCAGCCTGTCGTCCAAGCGCTCCAACGTGATCGGGCTGGTCGTGCCGTCGGTCCGCAACTCGCTCTACGCCGCCATGATCCACGCCATCTCCGACGTGGCGCGCGCCAATGGCCTGCACGTGATGATCGCCAATTCGGGCCATCGCCTGGAGGACGAGGAGGCGTTGGTCTCGGCTCTCTTGGCCCAGCGGGTCTGCGGCCTGGTGCTGCACAACACCGCCCATTCCAAGCGCCTGCGCGAGCTTTTAGCCCGCACTGACATTCCAGTGGTCGAGACCGGCAACCTGCCGGCCAAACCGATCGACATGGCGGTGAGCTACTCCAACTTCGACGCCGCGCGCGCCATGACCGGCCATCTCGGCCGGCTGGGCTATAAGCGCATCGGCTTCGTTACCCTGCCGCTGCGCGACAACGACCGCTCGCGCGAGCGCCGCCGCGGCTACTTCGCGGCGCTGAAGGAGCTCGGCCTGCCGGCCGATCCCGGCCTGGTGCTGGAGGCGCCGGGCGGCTTCGCCGAGGGCGCCGACGCCTTGGTGCGCCTGGTGCAGACCCATCCCGACATCGACGCCTGCTTCTTCGCCGGCGACGTCTTGGCCGTCGGCGCGCTGTTCGAATGCCAGCGCCGCGGCTGGGCCGTGCCCGGGCGCATCGCCATTGCGAGCTTCGACGATCTCGACCTGTTGCGCCACACCGTGCCGACAGTGACGACGCTGCGCATCCCGCGCCAGGACATCGGCCGGCGCAGCGCCGAATTGCTGGTCAACCGGCTGCGTGGCGCCTCGCCGCAAAAGGTCAGGATCGATGTCGGCTTCGAGATCGTCCAACGCGAGAGCACCTGAGGAGAAGACATGCTGAAAGGCCGATGTGCGTTGATCACGGGCTCCACCCAGGGGCTGGGCTACGCCCTGGCCGAGCGGCTGGCGGCCGAGGGCTGCAACATCGTGATGAACGGATTCGGCGAGAAGGACGAGATCGAGAGCCGGCGTCGCAAGCTCGAGAGCGCGCATGGCGTGCGGGCGATCCATCACGGCGCCGACGTGGCCGACGCCCAGCAGGTCGCCGACCTGGTGGCGACCGCGCGCAAGGCCTTCGGCACGGTCGACGTGCTGATCAACAATGCCGTGGTGCGCTACTTTTCGCCGATCGAAGAGTTCAAGCCCGCGGACTGGGACCGCGCACTGGCGGTGAACCTGTCGTCGGCCTTCCACACCGTGCGGCTGGCGCTGCCCGGCATGCGCGAGCGCGACTTCGGCCGCATCGTCAACGTCGCCTCGGTCTACGGCCTGTTCGCCACGGTGAACCGCGTCGACTACGTCACCACCAAGACCGCGCTGATCGGTTTCACCCGCGCCATCGCGCTCGAGACGGCGCGCACCAACATCACCTGCAACGCCATCTGTCCGGGCACGATCCCAACGCCCAATATCGAGGGCCGGCTGGAGGCGGAGAGGGCGAAGTCGGGTCAGTCGCGCGAGGAGGCCGAGCGCGCCTTTCTCGCCACACGCCAGCCATCGGGTAAATTCGTGGCGCCAGATCGCGTCGCGGCTCTGGTCGCCTTGCTGTGCGGACCTTCCGGCGCCGACATCACCGGTTCGGCCATTCCGATCGACGGCGGCTGGAGTGCTGCCTGAATTTGGTAGCGATACCATAGCCGGCGGCCTAGTATTTCCGGCAACGAGAATGGAGGACACGCCAATGACCATCACCCGCCGGCAATTCGCTCCCGCCGCGGCGCTCGCCACGCTCGCCGCATCGCCCGCCTTCGCCCAGCAGACCAGCGAGAACGTGAAGTGGCGCTTCACCACGAGCTTCCCCAAGAGCCTCGACACGCTGTTCGGCGCGGCGCAGACGGTCTCCCGCATCGTCGGCGAGCTGACCGACGGCAAGTTCCAGCTCCAGGTCTTCGCCGCCGGCGAGATCGTGCCCGCCCTGCAGGTGCTCGATGCGGTGTCCAACGGCACCGTCGAATGCGGCCACACTTACACTGGCTACTACATCGGCAAGAATCCGAGCTTCATCTTCGACGGTTCGCTGCCCTTTGGCTTCACGCCGCGCCAGCACAATGCCTGGATGCTGTTCGGCGATGGCCGCAAGCTGATGGACGAGGTCTATGACAGCTTCAACGTCGTCGCCTTCCCGGCCGGCCAGACCGGCGGCCAGATGTTCGGCTGGTTCCGCAAGGAGATCAAAAGCCCGAAGGACTTCGAGGGCCTGAAGATGCGGACCGCCGGCTTCGGCGGCAAGGTCATGCAGAAGCTGGGCGCGGTGCCGCAGCAGATCGCCGGCGGCGAGATTTATCCCGCCATGGAGCGCGGCACGATCGACGCCTGCGAATGGGTCGGCCCGTACGACGACGAGAAGCTCGGCTTCAACAAGGTCGCCAAGTACTACTACACGCCGGGCGTCATGGAGCTCGAGGCCGTCAACCAGCTGATGGTCGGCAAGCAGCCGTGGGCCAGTTTGCCGCCGCGCTACCAGGCGGCACTGCGCTACGCCGGCAACTACGCCATGACCGAAATGCTGGCGTCGTACGACGCCAAGAACGCCCAGGCGATCGCCCGCCTGGTCGCCTCGGGCACGCAGCTCTCGGTGCTGCCGGAGGACGTCATCAAGGCGCTGCGCGGCGCGCTCGAGGCGGTGCTCGACGAAGAGGCGGCCGGCAACGAGCAGTTCAAGAAGATCCTGGCCAACTGGCGGCAGTTCCGCGCCGACCAGCATCGCTGGTTCTCGATCGCCGACACGCGTGCGGAACTCGCGGTCTATCGCACGGATCCTCAGCGCTAGGAGGAATGCTGGGGGCGCGCCACTCCAGTGGCGCGTCTTCGTCTTCCGGGAGCGCGGGCCTCTGGCCCGCTCATGACTCATGATGCGGGCCAAAGGCCCGCGCTCCCATGACGCGCCACTTACGACGGAGCTTCGCTCCGTCTCTAGTGGCGCGCCCCCAGCATCACTCCGGCTCGATGCCGGCGATCTTCATCATGTCGCGGTAGAGCTGGATCTCGGCCAGCTGGATCTGGCGCATCTCTTCGGGCGTGCAGGGCGCAATCTCCGCGCCGCTCTGGGCCTGGCGCTCGACATAGCCGGGCTCGGTGATGGTCTTCACGATCGCCTCGCGCAGGGTCGTCATGACGGCGGGAGGCACGCCCGCGGGCATCAGCACGCCGGTCCAGGTCATCAATTCGAAATCGGGAATGCCCTGCTCGATCAGGGTCGGAATATCGGGCGTGAGCTTGTAGCGGCCGCGGCTGCCGACGCCCAGGCACAGCACCGTGCCGGCCTTGACCTGCGGCAGCGAGGTCACGGGATCGGCGAAGCACATCTGCACGTGGCCGGCCATCGTGTCCTGCAGGGCGGCAGGCGTGCTCTTGTAGGGCACGTGCACCATGTCGATCTGCGTCTTGGCCTTCAGCAGTTCGCCCGAGATGCGCGTCGAGGCGCTGCCTGAGCCGAAGTTGATCTTGCCCGGCTGCTTCCTGCATAGCGCCACGAACTCCTGCGCCGTCGTCGCCCCGACCTTGGGATTGACGATCATGAACACCGGCGCGCGGCCGATCAGCGTCATCGGCTCGAAGTCCTTGATTGGGTCGTAGGGCAGGGACTTCATCATGGCGACGTTCGACGCCGCCGCGGTGTTGGAGCAGACGAAGATCGTCTGGCCGTCCGGCCTGGCCTTGGCCGCAACTTCGGCGGCGATGGCGCCGTTGGCGCCCGGCTTGTTCTCGACGACGGCGGGAACGCCGAAGATGCGGTTCAGCCCCTCGGCGACGTTGCGAGCGCCCTGGTCGGTCGCCGATCCGGCGCCGAACGGCACGATGATGCGGAACGGGCCGCCGGGGAAGTTGTTGGCGCGGGCTGAAGGGCCGACGGCCGCGGCGGCGGCTGCGCCCAGCATGAGACGACGACGGAGCATTTTCGCTCACTTTATTCCGGCAGGAAATCGAGCGTGGACTTTTGCACGGCAGCGACGAACAGGCCACGACCCGTCTGCACCATGCGAAAATGCAGATCGGGAAAATCGCGTTGCCATTGCTGTGCGATCGCGCGCTCGCCGGGGCGCGCCGCATCGTCGAGCACCAGCAGGCCATTGTTCGAAAGATGCTGGCGCAAGACGTAGAGCGCCGGCAGGCGGGCCATGCTGTCGCCTTGCCAGGCCGGCGGCCCGTCGACGATGACGAGGTCGAAACGCGCCGCCTTGTCGAGTGCCGCAAGGTCGTACCACTTGCTGCGCCGACCGGCGGCGTCGACGTCGATCAGCGGCGCCGTCCGCACCTCGGCGAAGCCATCGAGCTTCTCGTGCCGGAGCTTGGCCATCGTCTGCTCGGCCCAGCGCCTGTCGTCGTCGAACGAAAGGATGCGGCCTTCGCCGCGCCGGCGGAAATCGTTGGCGAGCAGCAACGTGGAAATACCGGAACCGAGCTCGAGAACGGAGCGCAGCTCCAGCGAATCGACGAGATGCTGGATGAGCTTCAGCGTCTCCGGCGTGATGGCATGGCCCGACCAGTAGACCGGGATATCCGCCGTCGCGGCGATGCCGATCGCACTCTGCAGGTGCGCGGTCTGGGCCTCGATGCGGGCGACGACCTGCCGATACCAGCGCCGGCCGAGGGCCAGGATCACGATGACGGCGACGGCGAGGCTCGCCAGCAGCGCCGGCACGGACGGCGCCCCGACGAGCCACAGCACGAGGCCCGGAACGAGCGTGGCAACCGCCGCCCCGACGGCGAGCTGCAGGTCGCGTTTCACCTGCGGTCCGGCAGGCTCAGCGCCGCCACCAGCCGCGCTTGGGCTTCTCCGGCGGTGCTTCGATGACGGGCACCGGCGGCGGGGGCGGAGGTGGCTCAGGCTGCGGCGCCGAGGCGACGATCGGTGGCCCGGGCGGCGTCAGCGGCGGCGGTGCCGCCTCGACATTCACCGGCGGGGCGACGGGCGGTGGCGCCGCGTCATAGGGCGCGTGCTCGACCGGCATGTGGCCTTCTGCCATGTGCTCGACGGGATTGCCTTCGATCGGCATCGGCGCGGAGGCGACGGGTGCCTCGCCATGAGGCGCCTCGCCGTGATCGGTGAAATCGCCTTCGCCGTTCTCGCGCCGCCGGCGGCGTCCGCCGCGACGGCCACGACGACGGCGGCGATCGCCGCGGTCGCCATCGCCCCGGTCGCCGTCAGTGCGGTCATCGGCGCGTTCCTCGCCGCGCTCGCCCTCGGCGTGCGCGTCGCCCATCGGTTCTTCGTCGCGCTCTTCGCGCTCGTCGGTTTGTTCGTCGGCGGCGCCGTTGGCGCCGTGCCCGGCGCGATCGTCGGGCTGGTCCTGGGTGCCCATGGCCTGCGGACGATCGCTGTCGCCGTCCTCGTCGCGCCGACCGCTGCGGCGGCGCCGGCGCCGACGGCGGCGACGGCCGCCGTCGCTATCCTCGCGCTCGCCGCGGTCGTCGGGGCGTTCGCCGGTTTCGCGGTCCTCAGAGCCTTCGCCCGCCTCGTCGGCCGGCGCCTCGTCGGACACCTCCTCGTAGGAGGCGCGCGCCAGCTCGGGGCCCGGCCGCTCGCGGTCGTCGCGCCGGCTGCGCACGCGCTCGATCTCGCAATCGGCGGCATGCAGCTCGTCGTCGGCCTCGATGGTCACCGAGAAGCCGTAGCGCTTCTCGATTTCCGACAGGGTGTGGCGCTTCTGGTTCAGGAGATAGAGCGCGACGTTGGGCGGCACGCTGACGACGATCTCGCCCGCCCGCCGCCGCACGCCTTCCTCCTCGATCGTGCGCAGCGCATGCAGCGCCGCCGATTCGATCGAGCGGATGCGGCCGGTGCCGGCGCAATGCGGGCAGGTCTCCGTCGAGTGCTCGAGCAGGGAGGGCCGCAGGCGCTGGCGCGACATCTCCAAGAGGCCGAAGGCCGAGATGCGGCCGATCTGGATGCGGGCGCGGTCATGGCGCATCGCGTCCTTGACCTTGTGCTCGACCTGGCGCTGGTGGCGCGTCTCCTCCATGTCGATGAAGTCGATCACGATCAGGCCGGCGAGGTCGCGCAGGCGCACCTGGCGGGCGATCTCCTCGGCCGCCTCGATGTTGGTCCTGAGCGCCGTCTCCTCGATGTTGCGCTCCTTGGTCGAGCGGCCCGAGTTGACGTCGATGGCGACCAGCGCCTCGGTCGGATTGATGACGATGTAGCCGCCGGAACGCAGCTGGACGACCGGCGAATGCATGGCGTCGAACTGGTTCTCCACCTGATAGCGGTGGAAGAGGGGGATCGGCTCCTTGTAGAGCTCGACCTTGCTCGCCTGGTGCGGCACCAGCTGGCGCATGAACGCGGCCGCGGCGTCGAAGCCGGCCTCGCCCTCGACCAGCACCTGGGCGATGTCGGTGTCGTAGACGTCGCGCAGCGAACGCTTGATCAGGTCGCCTTCCTCGTAGATCAGCGCCGGCGCCGTCGAGCGCATGGTGATCTCGCGGATCGAATCCCACAGCCGCGACAGGTATTCGTGGTCGCGCTTGATGTCGATGGTGCTGCGCTCCAGCCCGGCGGTGCGCAGGATCACGCCCATGCCCTGTGGCACGTTGAGCTCGCTCAGCACTTCCTTCATGCGCTTGCGGTCGGCCGGGTTGGAGATCTTGCGCGAAATGCCGCCGCCACGGCCGGCGTTGGGCATCAGCACGCAGTAGCGGCCGGCCAGCGACAGGTAGGTGGTGAGGGCGGCGCCCTTGTTGCCGCGCTCTTCCTTGACGACCTGCACCAGCAGGATCTGCCGGCGCTTGATGACTTCCTGGATCTTGTACTGGCGGATCGGGTTGCGGCGGCGGCGCTCGCGCGTCTCGCGCTGCTCGATCACGTCGTCGCCGCCCAGCGTCTCCACGGTCACTTCGGGCTGCGGCGCGTCGGCCAAGTCGGTCGGCGTCTCGCTGCTGCCGTCTGCCGGCGCCTCGACAGGCGTCTCGGCCGCGGCTTCGGCGTAGATGGTCGCCGGCTGCTCGGCAGGCAGCGCGTCCGGCGTCTCGGCGGGCGTGGCGATCGGCTGCGGCTCGGCGCTTGCCATGGTCTCCGCTGGGCCTTCGATGCGATCGCTGACGATGGCCGCGGGCTGGGCCTGCGGCTCGGGCTCGGCGATGACCGCGGGCGGCAACGATTCGGCGGGCGCCTGGTCGGCAACCGGGCGGTCGCCCGCATCCTCGGCGTTGGCCATGGCCTCGACGGCCACTTCGGCGGGCGGCTCGCTCCTGGCCGGCTCGACCGAAATATCGGCAGCGCGGTTTTCCTCGCGCACGTCCTCGATGTCGGTGCGGTCGACCCGGTCGCGGCGGCGCGGCTCGTCGTCGTCGGCTTCGGCCTGCAGGCGCTGCTGCTCGGCTATAAGCCTTTCGCGGTCGGCGACGGGGATCTGATAGTAGTCGGGATGGATTTCCGAGAAGGCCAGGAAGCCATGGCGGTTGCCGCCATATTCCACGAAGGCCGCCTGCAATGACGGCTCGATGCGGATGACCTTGGCGAGATAGATGTTGCCCTTGAGGGGCTTGCGGGTCGCCGTCTCGAAATCGAATTCTTCCAGTCGTGTTCCATCAACGACGACCACCCGGGTCTCTTCGGGGTGGCTCGCATCGATGAGCATGCGCCGTGCCATGGCTCGCTCCGAGGCGTTCTGGTCCAACCGGCGCGAGCGACCGGCGGCTGAGCCGCCTCCTTGGGGCGAGGGGGACGGTGCGCCATCGACCCGCCGAACGGCCAACTTTTAGGCCAAGACGGGGAAGCATCGCGCCGCCGGACCACAACTGGGTCCTGCCGACCTCGGGTTTCCTATAGCCACCGCCTGCCTGACAGTCCCTCCGCAGGCCCGCCGCTCCCATCATTTGTGAGGCGCCAGCCCGGCTTAGAAGACTGCCGTCGCCCCCCACCCGGCCTCCCCCACATGTGGGGGAGGTGCCCGAAGGGCGGAGGGGGTCGAACGACGGCGACTGCTCGCGGATCGCAACATACGGGGTTCGCTTGGCGCTCACAATCAAAACGTTGGGGTAGATGAGTTTCGGCCGTTAAATAGTTGAATTATCTTGAAATTATTTCCGTTCTTCTGTATTTGGTTGAGCATATCAAAACAATAATTGGTCCCCCTCTCTTTAAGCTGGCTGTCTCAATGGCCGCTCCCTATCGCCGAAATGTCATTGCCGGGCTCGCCGGCCTGACCGCCTTTGGCCTTGGCATGCCTGGGGCCTGGGCCAATCAGCCGGCCAAGAAGTCCATCGCCAAGCCGACGCCGACGCCGCCGCCCAAGCCCAAGCTGGTCTTCCTCGACCCCGGCCATGGCGGCAGGGATCCTGGCGCGCTGGGTGTCCGCGGCACCCAGGAGAAGGTCGTGGTGATGGCGATCGCCCGCGAATTGCAGCGCGAGCTGCTGGTCGGCGGCCGCTATCGCGTGCTGCTGACACGGGCCTCCGACAGCTTCGTCGCCCTGCGTGAGCGCGTGGCGCGCGCCCAGGCGGCCAAGGCCGATCTTTTCCTGTCGCTGCATGCCGACGCCCATCCCGATTCCGACGTGCGCGGCGCCTCGGTCTATACGCTGTCGGAGGACGCGAGCGATCGCGAGGCGGCGGCATTGGCAGCGCGCGAGAACCGGGCCGATGCCATGGTTTCAGGCGTTCGCCTGGCCGACCAGCCGGACAATGTCGCGCGCACCCTGGTGGCTATGAGCCAGCGCGGGACCGTGAACGATTCCAGGCGTCTGGCCGACACCATCGTGCGCACCTTCGCCAGCAGCGGCGTGCGCCTGCTGCCCCGGACCCATCGCCAGGCGGGCTTTGCCGTCCTGACCTCGCCCGACATCCCGGCCGCCCTGGTCGAGCTCGGCTACCTGTCCAATTCACAGGACGAGAAGCTTTTGACAGTGCGGCAGCACCAGATTGCCCTGGCACGGGCGCTCAGGGCCTCGGTCGATGCGCACTTCGGTGCCGGAATTGCCACAAGAAAGGCGTAACTTTCTTTCACGCTCGACGTTGCTGCCCCCAGGGCTGGCCGCGTACAAGAAATGAAAGTGTTGAACCTTTTCAAAATCCTGCTGGCCTTTGCAACGGCCGCTCTGATCGTTGGCACTGGCACAGTGGCAGGCCTGTTCTGGCACTTCAGCCACGGTTTGCCCGACCACAAGCAGCTCGCCGACTACCAGCCGGCGATCTCCTCGCGCCTGTATGCCGCCGACGGCCGCCTGTTGGCGGAATATGCGCGCGAGAAGCGCGTGTTCGTGCCGGTGGCCGCCATGCCCAAGCGCGTCCTGGAGGCCTTCGTCGCCGCCGAGGACCAGCGCTTCTTCTCCCATCCCGGCGTCGACTTCATCGGCGTGGTGCGTGCGGTGATCGCCAATGTGGCCAATCCCGGCAAGCGGCCGGAGGGCGCGTCGGGGCTGACCCAGCAGGTTGCCAAGAACTTCCTGCTGTCCAACCAGGCGACGCTGGCGCGCAAGATCCGCGAGGCCATCCTCGCCTTCCGCATCGAGGAGACCTACTCCAAGGAGCGCATCCTCGAGCTCTATCTCAACGAGATTTATCTCGGCTCGGGCAACTACGGCGTGGCCCAGGCGGCCATCAACTACTTCGACCGGTCGCTGAACGAGCTGACCCTGTCGGAGATCGCCTATCTGGCGGCGCTGCCCAAGGCGCCCAACCGCTACAACATCGCGCGCAACGAGAAGGAAGCCTACGCCCGGCGCGACTATGTGCTGAGCCGCATGCGCGACGACGGCTACATCACCCAGGCCGAATTGGAGCAGGCCAAGGCCGAGAAGCTGCAATACCGCCGCCGCGGCAACACCGAGGTCGTGCAGGCCGACTTCTTCGCCGAGGAGGTTCGCCGCAACCTGATGGCGGCCTACGGCGAGAAGGGCCTCTATGAAGGCGGCCTCACCGTCTCGACCACGCTCGACCCTGCCATCCAAGCGGTCGCCGACAACGCCCTGCGCGACGGCCTGATCACCTACGACCGCCGCCACGGCTGGCGCGGGCCCTACGCCAAGATCCCCGACATGAGCGTATGGGAGGAGGAGTTCGCCCGCATCGCCCAGCGCCGGCCGCTGACCGGACCGCCGAGCTGGCAGCTCGCCGTGGTCAGCAAGGTCGAGCCGCAGGCCGTGCAGATCATGGGATTGCCCTCAAGCGACGGAGGGGGCGGCGAGGGCACCGTGCCCTTCGCCGAGATGACCTGGGCCGCGCCGACCTTGGCCGAACAGCGTACCGGCGTGCCGCCGCGCAGCCCGAAGGATGTCGTCAATGTCGGCGACGTGATCGTGGTCGAGAAGATCGAGAAGCCCGCCGGCAAGGACGCCAAGCCTTACCCGCCCAAGACCTATGCGCTGCGCCAGGTGCCCAACGTCGAGGGCGGCGTCGTCGTGATGGACACTCAGACCGGCCGCGTGCTCGCCATGTCGGGCGGCTGGTCCTACGGCCGCAGCCAGTTCAACCGCGCCGTCCAGGCGGCGCGCCAGCCGGGCTCGGCGTTCAAGCCGTTCGTCTATCTCGCGGCCATGGATTCGGGCTTCACGCCGGCCTCGGTCGTGCTCGACGCGCCGTTCTCCTACGATCCGGGCTACGGCCAGCCGATCTGGACGCCCAAGAACTACGGCGGCGACTTCCTCGGCCCGACCACGGTCCGCAAGGGCCTGGAGATGTCGCGCAACCTCATGACCGTGCGTATGGCCCAGCAGGTCGGCATGAAGAAGGTGGTCGAGGTCGCCAAGGAATTCGGCGTCGTCGACCAGATGGGCGCCTACCTGCCGATGGCGCTGGGCGCGGGCGAGACGACCTTGCTGCGCATGACCATGGCCTACGCCATGCTGGCCAACGGCGCGCTGGAGATCACGCCCTCGCTGGTCGATCGCGTGCAGGACCGCAACGGCAAGACCGTCTACCGCCACGAGCCGCGCGCCTGCAAAGGGTGCGGCGAGCAGGCCGGTGGCAAGCCCGCGGCACCCGAGATCGTCGATTCGCGCAAGCCCTTCCACGATCCGGCGTCGGTCTATCAGGTCGTGCACATGATGCTGGGCGTGACGACGCGCGGCACCGCCGGCCGCCTGGCAACGCTTGGCCGGCCGATCGCCGGCAAGACCGGCACGACCAACGATGCGCGCGACAATTGGTTCCTGGGCTCGACGCCCGACATCACCATCGGCATCTTTATCGGCTTCGACGAGCCGCGCACGCTCGGCCACGGCAACCTCGAGACCGGCGGAGGCAATGCCGCGCCGATCTACGAGGCCATGGCCAGGCAGATCTTCAAGGACAAGGCGCCGACGCCGTTCCGCATCCCGCCCGGCCTGCGCATGGTCAAGTGGACCTACGAGAGCGGCACGATCGACGAGGTCTTCAAGCCCGGCACCGAGCCCGGCAGCGAG
>JAKFVH010000290.1 GCA_021732285.1 Reyranella sp.
CAATATACCCGTGATCGTTGAGCTTGGCATCGATCGCCGCCGCGAATACCGGCACGTCGGGATGGACCTCGGCGAAGGCGCGCGCGCCCTGCTCGGAGCCCAGCACGCAGATGAATTTGATGCGCTTGGCGCCCGACTCCTTCAGGCGGTCGACCGCGGCGATGGCGGAATGCGCGGTCGCCAGCATGGGATCGCAGACGATGACGTCGCGATCGGAGATGTCCTGCGGGATCTTGAAGTAGTACTCGACCGCCTGCAGCGTCTTGGGATCGCGGTAGAGACCGACATGGCCGACGCGCGCCAGCGGCACGAGATCGATGATGCCCTCGGCGAGCCCCAGCCCGGCGCGCAGGATCGGCACAACCACCAGCTTCTTGCCCTCGAGCAGGGGCGCCTTCATCGCCTCGATCGGCGTGGTGATGTCGCGCTCGACCAGCGGCAGGTCGCGCGTGGCGTCGTAGCCCAGCAGCAGGCCGATCTCGCGCAGCAGGCGGCGGAAGTTGGTGCTCGACGTCTCCTTGTCGCGCATCTTTGAGAGCTTGTGCTGCACCAGCGGATGGCTGACGACGTGGATCGAATGCGGCAAGGACATCTCTATCTCCCCAATAACCCTGTCATCCCGAGCGCAGCGAGGGACCTTTGCTCATGGCCTTAAAGGTCCCTCGCTACGCTCGGGATGACAACGGACGTTTAAAACACAGTGCCGTCGCTGACGACGGCGATCGGCGGACCGCCACCCGGACGGCGCTCGGCGGCAAGCACGCGGCCGGCGAACCAGGTGCCGGCCTCCAGGACTTTCACCAACGGCAAACGTTCGGCATCCAGGTCGAGATGGCCGCGCACGTGTTGGGCGATGCGATCGAGCAGCGCCACGGTCAAAGCGCGCCACTCGACGATCGGCTCGTCTCCGGCGCCAAAGGCCTTCTCCAGTAGCGCCTTCTGCTTGGGCCGAAGCGCGCCGGCATCGACCAGCAGGCCGCCATTACGATACTCGGGCAGGCCGGTGAGCTCATCGAGGTCCGTGACCTTGAGGCCCGTGCCTTCGATCGGTTCGACCAGGGAATAGGACAGCCACTGCGACAGCTTGTGGAACGGCACCCAGCCGAGCGCCGCGTGCTGCCAGACGTCGCCCATGGGCAATGGCCAGATCGGCGACAGCTTGTCGAGCACGGCGGCCAGGATGCTCGCCGCCTTCACCTCGGGGCGGGCAACGATGTCGAACAGGTCGCCCGGCCGCGACAGGCCGACGCCGCCCAGCTTGCGCAACAGCTCGGCGCGGCCTTCCAGGCCAGTCAGCGGATTGTGCGCCTTCACCTGGAAGCCCATGGCGATGTCCATCGGCGCGAGGGCGGCGAGCCGCTCGGCATCGACGCGCAACGGATCGCCCTTGGCATCGCGGCTGAAGGCGCCGTTGGCGAACATGTGGAAGCTCGCCACGCCCAGCCCTTCGGAGCGCGCATAGGTCTCGCCGGTCCCCGGCTCGCGATACGACCAGGCCGGCCCCGCGCCGGCATCGAGCAGCACCGACACCACAGCGAGGTCCATGCGCCGCCGCGCGATCTCTTCCTTCGGCAATCCGGACAGGCGCTCGGCCAGCGCCGGCCAGCGGGCATGACCGCCGGCCTCGAAATGCCGCCAGCGCGAATGGAAGGGGATCGCCGCCGGATTGGCGAAGCGCTGCCGCGTGACGCTGAGCGTCGCCTGCACGGCTGCCTCGAGCCCGTTGGGATCGACCGAGAACCAGGCCGATCGCCCGTCCTCGGCATATTTCAGCATCGCCTCCGCCCGCTCGCGGATGGCCGCGGGCGTACGCAGATATTCGAGGGAGTCGCTCATGGCTGGGGGCGCGTCACTCCAGTGACGCGTCATGGTCTTTCGGACCGTGCGCTGGGTCGCGTCTGACGCGACCTCCCTGCGCGCTCACGATTCATGAGCGAGCCAGAGGCTCGCGGTCCGGAAGAGCATGACATGACGCGCCACTGGAGTGGCGCGACCCCAGCGTTACTCATCGAGACCCCGTCCCTTCGCCTTGGCGAGCTCGGCCGTCTCCGGCTTCTTGGACGTGAAGTAGCCGGCGGCCTTCTTGGCATCCATTTCGACCTGGGCGTCGGCGGGGATCAGTTCGTCGGGGATCGCCACCTGCTCGACGATCTCGATCCCCTGCTCGCGCAGCGCATCGGACTTCATGTTGCTCATCGAGGCGAAGCGGTCGATGCGGGCGATGCCCAGCCAATGGAAGACGTCGGGCATCAGCTCCTGGAGGCGCATGTCCTGGACGCCGGCCACGCATTCGGTGCGATTGAAGTACTGCGCCGCCGAATCGCCGCCGGGCTGGCGCTTGCGCGCGTTGTAGACCAGGAACTTGGTGACCTCGCCCAGCGCGCGGCCTTCCTTGCGATTGTAGATGACGACGCCGACGCCGCCCTTCTGCGCCATCTCGATGCAGATCTCGATGCCGTGCGCGAGGTAGGGCCGGCAGGTGCAGATATCGGAGCCGAACACGTCCGAGCCGTTGCACTCGTCGTGGAGGCGGCAGGCGATCGTCGTCTCGGGCTTGCCGAGCTTCGACACGTCGCCGAAGAAATAGATCGTCGACCCGCCGATCGGCGGCAGGAACAGCTCGAGGTCGGGTCGCGTCACCAGCTCGGTGTACATGCCGCCGGTCTGCTCGAAGAGCGTGCGACGCAGGTCGACCTCCTTGACGCCGAAGCGCTCGGCGATGCCGGGCAGCCACCACACCGGCTCGATCGCCGCCTTGGTCACCTTCACGTCGCCCGAGCCGCTCAGGATGTCGTTGTCGGGCCTGAGCCGGCCGGCGGCCATGGCGTCCATGATCTCCGGCATGTTCACATGCGCCTTGGTAACGGCGATGGTCGGGCGGATGTCCCAGCCGGCGGCGAGCTTGTCGGCGAACACCTCGGCTACCATGTGACCCCACGGATCGAGCGAAACGATCTTCTTGGGATCGAACCAGCTCTCGAACGGGCCGATCGGCTCGGCCGGCGAGGTGTTGGTGAAGTCGGGGCGATGGCCGGGCTTCAGCTCCTGGGCCGCGATCGCCAGCGCCCGGTAGATGCCGTAGGACCCGGAATGCACGCCGATGGCATTGCGCTTGGCGGGATCGCCCACGGTGCCCACGACGGGCCCGCGAATCTTGGGATCGGGCGCACCCCAGATCACCGGGGGAGCCGCCTGGCCGCCCTGGGAGGGGTGAGTATTCAGTCTGATGTGAGCCATGTGCTTTCCAGATGCCAAAAGCCGGGAAAGCGAGGCATTTTATGCCCTGTGGATGGCAAAGGGAAGA
Organism: Reyranella sp.; assembly: GCA_021732285.1. Lineage (GTDB taxonomy): Bacteria > Pseudomonadota > Alphaproteobacteria > Reyranellales > Reyranellaceae > Reyranella. The sequence continues at coordinate 3,305 of JAKFVH010000290.1, forward strand.
CGCAGCAAAGTGCGGTAAACCGGCCATCTGCCGCGCAAACAGGGCTAGGCGTGGCTGGCCACGATGCGCGCCAGCAGCTCGGCCTGGGTTGCCGTCGCCCGCAACCTGGAAGCGCTCTAGGCGTTGTCCGTCGACGGGGAGTGCATGAACGCAGCGGTCATGGCCAAACAAGCATTGCTGGAAGGCACGACCGAGGCCGAGCGGTTTCGCCTTCTGGTCGAGGCTGTCACCGACTATGCGATCTACATGCTCGATACCAACGGCATCGTGACCAGCTGGAATGCCGGCGCCGAGCGCATCAAGGGCTACAAGGCGAGCGAGATCCTGGGCCGCAGCTTCGCCAACTTCTATGAAGAAGCCGACCGCAGGGCGGGCGTGCCGCAGCGCGTGCTCGCCATCGCCCGGCGCGACGGCAAGTTCCAGGCCGAAGGCTGGCGCGTGCGCAAGGACGGCACCCGCTTCTGGGCGTTCGTCATCATCGACGCCATCTACGACCGCGGCGAGCTGATAGGCTTCGCCAAGATCACGCGCGACCTCACGGAGCGACGGCAGGCCGAGGAGGAGCTGCGACGCAGCGAAGAACTCTTCCGCCGGCTGGTCGAGGGGGTCACCGACTACGCGATCTACATGCTCGACCCCAGCGGCATCGTCAGCAACTGGAACGCCGGCGCCCAGCGCATCAAGGGCTACGGGCCGGACGAGATCGTCGGCCAGCACTTCTCGATCTTCTACACCGACGAGGACCGCAGCCGCGGCGAGCCGGCGCGCAGCCTGGCGATCGCCGAACGCGAAGGCCGCTTCGAGGCCGAGGCGTGGCGGCAGCGCAAGGACGGCACGCGCTTCTGGGCCAACGTGGTGATCGACGCCATCCGCGAGCCGTCGGGCCGGCTGATCGGTTTCGCCAAGATCACGCGCGACATCAGCGAGCGCCGCGAAGCTCAGCTCGCGCTCGACCGCACGCGCGAGGCGCTGATGCACGCGCAGAAGATCGAGGCGATCGGCAAGCTGACCGGCGGCGTGGCGCACGACTTCAACAACCTGCTGACTGTCGTGCTGGGCAGCCTCGATCTCCTGCGCCGCTACGTGCCCAATGACGATCCGCGCGTCACCCGGCTGCTCGACAACGCCCTGCAGGGGGCGCAACGCGGCGCCACCCTGACGCAGCGCATGCTGGCCTTCGCGCGGCGGCAGGAGCTCGACCTGCGGCCGGTCGACCTGGTCGAGCTGACGCACGGCATGCGCGACCTCCTGCAGCGCTCGCTCGGGCCGCAGATCGCCATCGAAACCCGCTTTCCGCTCGCTCTCAGCAGTGTGATGGCCGATCCGCACCAGCTCGAGACGTCGTTGCTCAATCTTGCCGTCAATGCGCGCGATGCCATGCCGGCTGGCGGCATCCTGACCATCGCCGCCCGCAACGAGGTCACGGTGGGCGACGCCAAGCTGCGTCCTGGCCGCTATGTCAGGCTGACGCTCAGCGACACCGGCGAGGGCATGGACGCCGACACGCTGGCGCGCGCCACCGAGCCGTTCTTCACGACCAAAGGCACGGGCAAGGGAACCGGCCTCGGCCTCTCCATGGTTCACGGCATGGTCGAGCAGCTCGGCGGACAAGTGATCCTGCACAGCAAGCCGGGCGAAGGCACGGCCGCCGAAATATGGCTGCCGGCGGCCGAGCAGCCGGCCGCGACCGGGGATGCAGAGGCGCCGACTGCGGCAATCGAGCGGATGCAGGCACTCACCATCCTGACCGTCGACGACGACGCGCTGGTGCTCGCCAACACGCGCGCCATGCTCGAGGACCTCGGCCATACCGTCATCCTGGCCTACTCGGGTGAGCAGGCGCTCGAGCAGCTCGAACGCACATCCGGCGTCGACCTGGTGATCACCGATCACGCCATGCCCAAGATGACCGGCAGCGACCTAGCCAAGCGGATCACGGCGCGCCGCCCCGACATGCCGATCATCCTGGCGACCGGCTATGCCGAACTGCCGGCCAGCACGGACGCCACCCTGCCTCGCCTGGCCAAGCCCTATCGTCAGGATGCCTTGGCCTATGCCATCACCAACGCGGTCAGGACCAGGCGCGACGCCTCGTCGTAGCCTGCATCCAGCCGACGTGCCGACGTTGCTGGGTGACGTTGCTGAAGGACAGTCGGGATGCGATTGTCACGGGTATGATCCATCGTCGTACCCTCTTCGCGCTTCCTCTCGTTTCTCTTGCTTCGGCTCGGGCCATCGCCCAACCGGTCAACACCCTGCCGGCGATGACGACCGTCACCTTCCCGCCCGGCTCCAGCACATCGACGCTTGCCGGCCAATTGGCTCCGGGCGGCCGCACCGTCTATTACGTGCAGGCCAAGGCGGGGCAGTCTCTCATGGTGTCGGTGATGCCCGTCGCCACTGGCGTCAGCTTCCAGGTCTTCAAGGCCGATGCGAGCCTGGCCAAAGGCGCCGACGGCCTGCCTGTCGTCAACGGCGGCACGCTGCCGGACGCCGGGCCAACCGACAACGCGACCGCGTGGATCGGCGCGATCCCTGTCGACGGCAACTACCTGATCCTGGTCGCGATGCGTCTCGCCACGGCAGCAACGCCAGGGCCCTACAATCTCACCGTGTCCTTGAAATAGGATCGCAAGTATTTGCCTCTTTGATGCAAATTAGATTAAACTGCGCTCAAGGAGACTCCAATGAAAGCGCTTGTCGCCATCGCCTTCGTGTCCGTGTTGATGGGAACCGCCCACGCCCAGCAGCAGCCGGCGGCGCAGCAGCAGGCGCCTGCCGGACAACCGATGTGCATGTCCCAGCATGTCGAGGCGCCCGGCGTGTCGGCCGCCGCGCTGATCACCCGGGGCTATGACATCAAGGCCGCCGTCCCGGGGGGCCTTTGGGTGCAGAAAGACCGCGAGGTGTATTTCTGCAATTCCGGCCGGGCCTTGGACAATGACGTGCTGTGCTGGCGCCTGCGCGAGCCGGTCAAAGGGCAAGTCTGCCAATAAAAATGATTGCGCCTCAGGTGCAATTAATTCATAAAGCCAGGGTCAGCTGATCGCGGGCGCCGAGGTGCTTGGGGGAGTTCGGCCTCCTCGATGGGTTGGCAATTGTGTGGAGTGTGCCGGCGCGTTCGGGGTGGACTCGCCGGCATCTCCCCTCTTCCTTTGACAAAACTCATGCTGAGGAGCCACGCGAAGCGTGGCGTCTCGAAGCATGGCAACAGGCAAGGTGCTCGATCCACCCGCGCGCGGTTTACCGCGCGCATTCGAGACGCCGCGCGACGCGCGCGGCTCCACAGGGTGAGGCGATTAGGACTTGCCGGTGCAGGTGAAGGTGATCGGGCGCGGCTTGAAAGCCGGCGCGGACTTTTTCGTCGCCTCGAATTTCCTGGGCCACGCGCCGCTCTTCAGATGGCGCTCCACGATCGGCACCAGACCCTGCAGGAACACCCAGGCCCGCAGACGCTCGCCGCCATAGCTGTTGTGAATCGCGTCGACATAGAGATCGGGATCGAACGGCATCAGACGCGCCACGTCGATGAAGGCGAGGTCATGTGCGCGGGCATACTTCGCGAACACGCGGTTCTCGAACGCCGCCAACCGCTCGAGGTCGCGATAGCGGAACGGCGCATAACCCTGGTTGAGGTATTCGAGGATCGAGCGATGGCGGATCGGATGGAGAACCATGCCGTCCTTCACCAGCCAGATGAATGACGCCAGGACTAGCTCGGCACCCGCTGCATCGCCTGTGGCGCGGATGGTGTCGAGGTCGTGCAGGATGGTCGACAAGTGCACCGGCAGATCTGGCCGCTTGATGTCGGGATCGCGCTCGTCGACGCCCTTGGGCCACCGCAGCGTGTAGTCTTTCTTGGGCCATTCGTCACCGCCTACGGCCGGATTGCCCGCCGCCAGCAACGCTCGCACACGCCGCACAAGGGCCGACTCGCTTTCCAGGCTCGCCAGCCAGCCGCAGGAGGCCTCGGCCGTCCCGCCGCCGGCCGGCTGCGCCGGACAACGCCCGCTGCTCGCCACCGCCATATCACCGCTATCCGGCACCTCTGCGAGGGTGCGCAGATCGAACTGGTTGGCGCCTTCGTAGTAGACGAGCAAGTCAGGCTGCAGCGGCAAGACCTCGTCGCGCACGATCACGACATTGTCGCTCGAGGTGATGCTTTCACGGCCGGCATTGAGGATCTCGAACTTCACGTCGAGCTTGCGCGACGCGGCCCACATGTTCAGCCAGTTGCCGACGAACTCGGGATACGAATAGGGAAAGTAGTGATTGCCGACGGTGGTCGAGGCGCCGATGAAGGCGATGCGCACCGTCCGCGGCTGGCGCGCGAACGGCACCGGCGGTCCGCGAAAGCCGTACTCGTTGGTCACCAGGCCGATCGGCGTCGTCGCGTTGGGCAAGAAGCGATAGGGCGGCCGCGCCTCGCCCGACGGCGGGTCATACACATAGAGATGACCCGGTGCGCCGCAGAGATAGGCATGCCGGCAGGGATCGCCGACAAAGGTGGCGTTCCAGGCCTTGAACATGTCGGCGCGGCGCGTCCCTTCGGTGATGCCGCTCTGTTCGACCTTTTGAACGAGGTCGAACCATTCCTTCGGTATCGCTCTGCGATTCGGCAGAGGGGGTGGATCGGCGAAGAACCACGCGCGATCGACGCCGGGCGCGAGCGCGATCTCGTCGAGATGGCGCCCCACAGGCGCGTTGTCGGCGTTCGTATCGAGCTGACGCACGACAAATTCGGCCGCGGCGGTGCACAGCGCAACCGAGACCACGACCAGTAAAACGTTCAACCAAAGCCTTCGCACGACCTCGCTCCTACACGATTCGTCGAGCCGGGTCGTCAGGTCATCGAGCCGCGACTGCCCTCGGGTCGATCGGATGCAAAAAGACGGCGTGTCACTCCCTATGTATTTGCAGCAACCATTACCCTTCGCTCGGCGTTGGAGGCCGAGTGGTAACTGCCTGTTCTGCACCGACTTTTTGCATTGACCCTAGCTCACGAGGATTGCGCGTAATGCCTCTCAGTTGGTCCACCCTTCCAGACTCTCAACTGTGCATCGTCAGCGGCGAGGGCACGGTGACACGTTCCGACATCTACACCTATCTCGCCCGCACCATCGCCGAAGGTACCAAGGGCTACGCCAAGCTGGTCGACATCACGGCCTGCACGCTGGCGCTCGACTCCGACGATCTGGACACGGTAGCCCATCGCCTCATGCAGTACGGCAGGGGCAATCGGCCGGGTCCGGTCGCCATGGTCGTGGGTTCTGCTCTCACGCTCGACATGGCGGTGTTGTTGAAGCAGAAGGCCGGTGATCGCCCGTTTCGCATCTTCATCAGCATCGGCGCGGCGCGCTCCTGGTTGAAGAGCTATCAGGAAAGCTACGATCCCTCGGCCTTCGCGACCGGCATCAGCATACGATCGCGCTTCCTGCGCGCCGTCTGACTGCGCGACGAGAAACAGCTGCCTTGCCTCGTCCGCCCAAAGCGGGTGAATTGGGCGCATGCAGTTCGGTTGGCTCACCCTTTCCCTGTCGCCCTCGCCTGACGAGGACGCCCAACGCATCGACAATCTGATCGACCAGGCCTGCAGCGCCGAGCGCCTGGACTTCTCCGACGTGTGGCTGACGGAGCACTATTTCACCGGCGAGAGCGTCTACTCGGACTCGCTGATGTTCGCAGCAGCACTCGCCATGAAGACCGAGCGCATCCGCATCGGCTTCGCCGTGGTGCAGATGCCGTTCCACCATCCGGTGCGCCTCGCCGTGCAGCTCGCCCTGCTCGACAATCTCAGCAAGGGCCGCATCGACGTCGGCATCGGCAAGGGCACGGTCTACAACGAGTACGAGTTCGTGGGTCACGGGCTGCGCAGCACCGACAGCCGCGAGCGCATGGAAGAAGCCGTCGACATCATCGAGCGTGCCTGGCGCGAGGCGCCGCTGAGCTACGACGGCCGGTTCCACAAGGTCCATATTCCGGCCATCCGGCCCAAGCCGGTGCAGCAGCCCGGCCCGCCGCTGTGGCGCTCGGTGATCTCGCCGGGATCGTTCAAGGAATGCGGGCGGCTCGGCGTGCCGATCCTGACGGCGCGCCTGCCTGTCGAGCGCATCAAGGAGCGATGGGCGACCTACGAGGCCGGCATCGCCGAGGGCGGCCACGACGAGCGCACGCGGGCGCGGCTGCTGACGCAGAGCGCGCTGTGGCGCAACGTCTATGTCGCCGAATCGGACGCGCAGGCCGAGGACGAACTCGCCGGGCTGCTCACCGAGACGCGCGCCCACATGATGCATGTGCGCGAGGCCTACAATCCGGCCGACTTCGAGCCCGAGCCGGCGACGCTCAATGCCTGGACGGATCCCAAGGTGCCGGATTCCGTCGCCATTCCCTTTGCCCTGCAGACCGGGTCGCTCTACGGCTCGCCGAAGCGCGTGCGCGAGCAGGTGGCGGAGCTGCGCGACGTCGGCGTCCAGCACCTGCTCTGCCAGACCGGCTTCGGCGCCATGGACCACGCGCAGAACATGGCCTCGATGCGCCGCTTCGGCGAGCAGGTGATGCCGGCGTTCAAGGATTAGGGGTCTTCCGGACCGCGCGCATCCTGCGCGCTCATGAGCTTGAGGCGCGCAGGATGCGCGCGGTCCGGAAGAGCATGAATCTGCCCCACAGGCACTAACGATAGCTGGTGCGACCACCGTCGAGGCCGGGCCCGACGCACCAGTTGAGCTGATTGAGCGGCAGGCGCTGAGCAGATGCGACCATCGCCGCGGCACCGCGATCGATGCAGTGGCCGTTGTTGCGGTCGTACACCGGGGCCATCAGATGGCCGTGCGGGTCATGGCCGGCGCCCAGCACATGACCGACCTCATGCAGCATCACTGCCGTCAGGTCGCGCATGGCGAAGCGATCGGCGATGACGTAGACGAAGCCGCTGCCGCGACTGCCCACCGTCATGGCGACGGCGTTGCGGTCACGGGCGGCGGGGTGACGGCCGTCGACCTTGGCGACGATCCAGGCCCCGGGACGGCGGAGCTGCGCCACGGCGCCGTCGGACGCGTCGGCGGGCAGCAGCACCGGGCGCAGGCGTATGAAGCCGTTCAGCACGTGGTTCCACTGCCGCAATGCCAGCCCGATACGCTCGCGCTCCGCGGCATCGAAGTCGCCGTCGATGTAGACGGTCAGCATGCGGGAGGCCATCGCGGCAGCTGACGGCTTGTCGGTGTAGCGATAGGCGGAGGTGTCGTAGCGCGGCTCGCCGGGTGCTGCCGACGCGCTCATGAGCGAAAGCGCGACAGCGAGGGCCAGCAGCGCCAGGCCGGAAGCCATCAATACCGTTACGAGACGCGTCAGGCGCACCGGGAACCCCGCTCCTACGGCGGGTATACGGGGATCCGACTGGCGCTATCCCTGATCGAATCAGGGCAACTTCGTGGCGTCTGTCATCCCGAGCCGACCTCATCACCTCCCCCGTCTTACGGGGGAGGCCGGGAGGGGGAAAGCAACAGAGGCAATGTGTGAAAAGGCGAAGATCAAGATCATGATCCTGATCTGAAATGGGCTGACGTTCTTACTGAGGCCCGCCCCCTCCCGGCCTCCCCCGGATGACGGGGGAGGTGGATGAGGCTAGCAGTCCCCCACCCGCTTGCCGCTCAGCACGCTGCTGCCCTTGACCGTCGTGCCGGCCTTGTCCTTGACCGTAAGCTGGCCCAGGCCCTCGTAGCTGTCGGTCTTATAGCTGATCTCGGCCTCGGCGGTGACGCCGGGCGTCTGGTCGATCGGCGGGCAGACCGTGGTCGCCTTGAAGATGCCGGGCTGCTTGGGCCCCGGGCTGAAGGTGCAGCCGTGCTTGGCGAAGTCGTCGGGCGTCGGATAGAGCAGGCGCTCCAGGGTCGCCTCGCCGCCTTTGATGCAGACTTTCTTGGAGGTCGACGGCATCGGCTGCATGCCTTCGAGGGTGGTCTTGTCGGTGACCTCCCACAGACCCGCTTGGATCGCCGTCTGGCCGAAAGTCGGGCCGCTGACCAACGTGGCCGCAATCGCTGCGGCAATGACAGAACGCTTCATCGACTTGGACCCGCTCCTGATGTGACGACGGCGCAGCATAGCCTGCTGCGCTGTCGTCGTGCGATCCAAATCAGATGACTACTGCTGGCGCTGCTGCGGTGCCGGAGCAGGCGTGGCCGGGGCCGGCTGAGCCGGCGCGCGCGGCTGCTCGACGGTGACGTTGATGTTGCGGTCGGGCGCACGGGCAACGTTGCTGTGCAGGCCCGGCGCGCCGAACATGAAATAGGCGCCCACCAGAACGGCCACGACCAGCGCGCCGACGATGAAGTACAGACCACCGCCACCGCTGGGCGGCCCGGCTGTCACATGGATGTCGGTCTTGGGGTCATAGTCGGGCATGGTATCTCCTCTTGGAGGGTCTCCGTGAAACGGCGAAGGTCACAGATCGTTCCCAACAGCAACCCCACGCGATCAGTACCCGCTGGAGCGGTCGAGGCCGGCGCCGAAGCGCTCGGCTGTTGGACGGTCTTCTCTTCCTTGACGCTGCACGCGCCAAGGGCGGCGCCAGGCAGCGGCGGGGATTGCGCGGAACCGCATGCCGGGGCTCGGCGTTATAGTCCTAATGTCGACTGAGCCTCCGCCCTCCGAAACGCCGCTCAGCGGTCGAAAGATCCTGATCGTCGAGGACGAGGCTCCCATCGCCCTCAACCTCGCGGCAGCGGTCCAGCAGGCCGGCGGCATCGTGATCGGCCCCGTCGCCTCGGTGGCCGGCGCCCATGCGGCGATGGCGGACAACCGGCTGGATGGCGCGCTGCTCGACATTCGCCTGCGCAACGAGACGTCGTTTCCGCTGGCCGACGTGCTGGCGGTGCTCAACATCCCCTTCGTGTTCGTGAGCGGCCTGTCGAGCGCCCTCATGCCCTACACGCACCGCGAACGGCCGCTGTTCG
>JAKFVH010000295.1 GCA_021732285.1 Reyranella sp.
CGGTCTGGCGTCAACCCGACGGCAAGCCGGTGTCCTGCCTCGAAAAGATCAAAGTGCTGAACCAGAACATCCAGGAAATCGAAACCCTCTGCGCCGATGCGCTGGAGGACGGAGTCCTGATGGGATGCGACGCCGACCAGATCAAAGCCGCCCTGCACGAGCTGATCGACGGGCTCAAGGCACCTCACTCGCACAAAAAGTAGGCGTGCGCCTTCCGCTCCTTCTGGCGGCCCTGGCCGTCTTCAGCAGCGCGGCTGCAGCCCAGACGCGGCCGACGCAACCGCAGCCGCAGCCACCGAGCACGGCCAACGTCAACCTGCGGCCGATCCCCGACGGCCCGGGCAAGCGGGTCGCCGAGCTGCAGGGCCTCGACAAGGTGACGGCGCGCACCCAGCGCTTCTATGCGCCGGTGGGCGAGGCGACGCGCTTCGGCACCCTCGCCATCACCGTCAGCGATTGCCTGGTGAACGTGCCCGAGGCGCCGCCGGAATCGGTGGCCTACCTCACCATCGTCGACAACAAGCCGGGGCAGGCGGCCGAGAAGCTGTTCGCCGGCTGGATGTTCGCCTCGACGCCGTCCCTGTCGGCGCTTGACCACGGCGTCTACGACGTGCGGGTGTTGTCCTGCACGATGGCGCAGGGATCCTCGCCGCCCAGCTCGCGCTGAAAGCTCGCCGTGCCGTCGATGGCGTCGGCCAAAAGGCCGCGGAATTCCTCGCGCGGGATCTCGATGGCGCCGAAGATCCGGAGATGCTCGGTCATGAACTGGCAGTCGAGCAGCCGGAAGCCGCCCTTGATCAGGCGCGCCACCAGATGGACCAGCGCCACCTTGGAGGCATCGCGTTCCCGGCTGAACATGCTCTCGCCGAAGAACACCGCACCGATCGACACGCCATAGAGGCCGCCGACCAGCCGGCCCGCGACCCGGCATTCGACGCTGTGGGCATGGCCGCGCCGGTGCAGCTCGCCATAGAGGTCGACGATCGGCTCGTTGATCCAGCTCTCGGGGTGGCCCGGCCGCGGCTCGGCGCAGGCGCGCACCGTTTCGGCGAAGGCGGTGTCGGCCGAAACCTCGAAGTGGCCGGCGCGGATCGTGCGCTTCAGCCGCTGCGGCAGGTGAAAGCCGTCGAGCGGCAGGACGGCGCGCAGCCGCGGATCGAGCCAGTAGAGTTTTGGATCATCGCGGCGCTCTCCCATGGGGAAGACGCCGATGCGGTAGGCCTGCAGCAGGAGGTCGGGCGTGATTTCCATGACTCATTCCTCCCCAGCGAAGCTGGGGAGGTGGCCCGCAGGGCCGGAGGGGTCATGAGCAGCCGTGTTGATGCTCATGACCCCTCCGCCCGCTGCGCGGGCACCTCCCCACGTATGACGTGGGGAGGAAAGGCAGGTCTCCGCTCGCATCGAACTCTACTTCTTCAAACCGACCAGCTTCTCCAGCCAGTGGATATCGTAGTCGCCGTCGATGAAGGCCTGCTGGCCGATGATGCGCTGGTGGAGCGGGATGGTGGTCTCGATGCCGCCGATCACGAACTCTTCCAGTGAGCGGCGCAGCCGCATCAGGCACTCGTTGCGGGTGGCGCCGTTGACGATCAGCTTGGCGACCATCGAATCGTAGTAGGGCGGGATCGCATAGCCGGTGTAGAGGCCGGAATCGACGCGCACGCCCAGCCCGCCCGGCGGATGGTAGTCGGCGATGCGGCCGGGGCTCGGCACGAAGGTCTCGGGGTTCTCGGCGTTGATGCGGCACTCGATGGCATGGCCCTGGAACTTGATGTCGTCCTGGGTCATGCCGAGCGGCGCGCCGGCGGCGATGCGGATCTGCTCGCGCACCAGGTCGATGCCGGTGATGGCCTCGGTGATGGGATGCTCGACCTGGAGCCGGGTGTTCATCTCGATGAAGTAGAATTCGCCGTCCTGGAACAGGAACTCCATGGTGCCGGCGCCGCGGTATTTCAGCTTACGCACCGCCGCTGCGGCGAGCTCGCCGATCTTCTTGCGCTGCTCGGCATTGAGTGCGGGCGAGGGGGCTTCCTCGAGCACCTTCTGATGGCGGCGCTGCAGCGAGCAGTCGCGCTCGCCGAGATGCACGCCCGCACCCAGGCCGTCGCCCAGCACCTGGATCTCGATGTGCCGCGGCCGGCCGAGATACTTTTCGAGATAGACGGCGTCGTTGCTGAACGCGGCCTTTGCCTCGGTGCGGGCCAGGGAGAAAGCCTCGCTCGCTGACTCGGCATCCTCGACCACCTTCATGCCGCGGCCGCCGCCGCCCGCGACGGCCTTGATCAGCACCGGAAAGCCGATCTTCTTGCCGAGCGCTACGACCTCGTCGACGGAGCCGACCGGACCGGGCGAGCCCGGCACCAGGGGCAGGCCGAGTTCCTGGGCGGTCTGCTTGGCCACGATCTTGTCGCCCATCATGCTGATGTGCTGCGGCGTGGGACCGATGAAGGTGAAGCCGTGCGCCTCGACCGCCTCGGCGAAGCGGGCGTTCTCCGACAGGAAGCCGTAGCCGGGATGGATGGCGTCGGCGCCGGCGATGGTCGCGGCCGACAGGATTGCCGGGATGTTGAGGTAGCTGTCGCGCGCCGGCGGCGGGCCGATGCAGACCGATTCGTCGGCCAGGCGCACATGCATGGCGTCGCTGTCGGCGGTCGAGTGCACCGCCACGGTCTGGATGCCCATCTCGCGGCAGGCGCGGTGGATGCGTAGCGCGATCTCCCCGCGGTTGGCGATCAGGACCTTGTCGAACATCGTCGTCCCTATTCGACGATCATCAACGGCTCGCCGAACTCCACCGGCCGGGCGTTGTCGATCAGGATCTGGGTCACGGTGCCGGCCTTGGGCGCCTTGATCGGATTAAAAGTCTTCATCGCCTCGATGATCAGCAGCGTCTGACCCGCCGTCACCTTGTCGCCGACCACGACGAAGTTGGGCTTGCCCGGTTCGGGCGCGAGATAGGCGGTGCCGACCATCGGCGACTTCACCGCACCCGGATGCTTGCCGAGGTCGCCATTGGCGCTTGCGGCAGCGCCCGGCGCGGCCGCGGCGGCAGGTGCAGCGACGGCGACCGGGGCGGCAACCGGCGCCGCGGCCACGGTGACGGCCGGGCGGGCGACGCGAATGCGCTTGTCGCCATCGGCCAGCTCGATCTCGCCGAGGCCTGTCTCCTGGAGGAGTTGCGCCAGCTTGCGGACGAACTCGGTATCGATGTCGAATTTTGCCATGGAGGAGCGCTCCGCGGGGTGAGGGGTCAGCGCGCCAGCAGGCGGGACAATGCCTGCAACGCCAGAAGATAGCCGTGGCTGCCGAGCCCGGCGATCACGCCGACCGCGGCCGGGCTGATATAGGAGTGATGCCGGAAGCTTTCACGCTTGTAGATGTTTGAAAGGTGCACCTCGACCACCGGCAGTTCGGCGGCGTTCAGCGCATCGAGCAGGGCGACCGACGTATGAGTGTAGGCGCCGGCATTGATGACGATGCCGGCATTGGCTTCGCGGCCGGCCTGGATGCGGTCGACCAGCGCGCCCTCGTGGTTGCTCTGGAAGAACTCGACTTTTATCCCCAGGCGGTCGGCCTCGGCACGGCACGCCTTCTCGACGTCGGCGAGCGTCTCGCGTCCGTAGATCTCGGGCTGCCGCTTGCCCAGCATGTTGAGGTTGGGCCCGTTGAGCACCAGCACCGGCTTTCCAGCCGGCGGGCGCCGGGCGGCCTTTGCGGCCAAATGCTGCCTCCCCGTCCTTTAGAAGTGCCGGGCCTTATAGCATGGCGAATCCGAGCCACAAGGCAGGCTCAGCCGGCCTCCCTGAGCGTGCCGGCGTGGGCAAACAGCCGCGCTGTCAGTTCATCGAAGCTGCGTCTTTCCTCCGCGGTCAGCACCTTATAGAGGCGCTCCTCGTAGCCGAGCGCAATCGGCACGATGCGGGCGTGTATGGCGCGCCCGCGGGCACTGAGCCGGAGTGAGGCGCGGCGGCGGTCGGTGCGGTCGGTCGCCCGTTCGACCAGGCCGCGCTTCGTCAGGCCGGACAACGCCCGGCTCACCGCCACCTTGTCCATGACGATGCGCTGTCCCACATCGGAGGCGGTGAGGGGCGCAAAGCGGCCCAGGGCCGCCATCACCCGCCACTGCGTGACCGTGAGGTCGAATGGCCCGGCATAAAGGTCGTGCAACGATTCCGACACGATTTGGGCCAGAATCGACAGCCGATAGGGGAGAAAATTCTCCAGTTCGAGGGCTTGCGAAGGGCTGGGCATAATAGTTACATTTGAAACTAATTCAGGGTTTGGGTCAATTCGGGAGGTCGACATGGCCAGCGTAATGGAACCCATCGTTGCGATCGACGACGTCAATCCCATGGGCACCGACGGCTTCGAGTTCGTCGAGTATGCCGCGCCCGATCCGGCCGCCCTCGGCGCGCTGTTCGAGAGCATGGGCTTCGTGAAGGTCGCGAAACACCGCTCCAAGGACGTCTCGCTCTATCGCCAGGGTGACGTGAACTTCATCGTCAATGCCGAGAAGGACAGCTTCGCCCAGGGCTTTGCCCGCGTGCACGGCCCGTCGATCTGCGCCATCGCGCTGCGCGTGAAGAACTCTGCCTTCGCCTACAAGCGGGCGCAGTCGCTGGGCGCCTGGGGCGTCGAGGGCAAGGTCGGGCCGATGGAGCTCAACATCCCGGCCATCAAGGGCATCGGCGATTCGCTGATCTACCTGGTCGACCGATACGGCGAGCGCGGCACGATCTATGACGTCGATTTCGAGTACCTGCCCGGTGTCGAGCGTCACCCCAAGGGTGTGGGTCTCACCTACATCGACCATCTGACACACAACGTGCATCGCGGCCGCATGGCGGAGTGGGCGGAGTTCTACGAGCGGCTCTTCAATTTCCGCGAGATCCGCTACTTCGACATCGAGGGCAAGCTCACGGGGCTGAAATCCAAGGCGATGACCAGCCCGTGCGGCAAGATCCGCATTCCGATCAACGAGAGCACCGACGACAAGTCGCAGATCCAGGAATATCTCTCGGCCTATCACGGCGAGGGCATCCAGCACATCGCGCTCGGCACCGACGGCATCTACGAGACCGTCGAGGCGCTGAAGCTCAGGGACGTGCCGTTCCAGACCGTGCCCGATACCTACTACGAGCAGGTCGATGACCGCCTGCCGGGCCACGGCGAGGACCTGAAGCGCCTGGCCGCCGACCGCATCCTGATCGACGGTGCGCCGACCAAGGGCGGCGGGCTCCTGCTGCAGATATTCACCCAGACGGTGATCGGCCCGATCTTCTTCGAGATCATCCAGCGCCGCGGCAACGAAGGCTTTGGCGAGGGCAATTTCCGCGCCCTGTTCGAGTCCATCGAGCTCGACCAGATCCGCCGCGGCGTGCTGAAGGCATAAGGAGGAAACCATGGCCAAGAACTGGATTCCGCTGCGCCAGGTCGAGGGCACCGCCTCGCGCCAGGCCCATGTCCGCCTGCCCGAGGGCACCTACGAGCGCGAGATCAGCAAGGAGGGCTTCTTCGGTCCCTCGGCGCAGTTCCATCACAAGCACAAGCCGACCGACTGGATCGAGTTCGACGGCGCCATCCGGCCGCGCGCCTTCGACCTCAACAAGCTGGTCGCCGGCAAGGGCAACCCGTGGGCGGCGCAGCCGGTGCTGAACAACGGGCACATCCAGGTGCGCATCTGGAAGCTCGAGCAGCCGATGGCCGAGCTGGCGCGCAACAGCGACGGCGACCAGCTGCTGTTCATCCACGAAGGCGAGGGCGCGCTGTTCTGCGACTACGGCCATCTCGACTACCGCGACGGCGACTACATCGTGATCCCGCGCGGCACGATGTGGCGGCTGTCGCCGGCCAAGCCCACCATGTCGCTGATGATCGAGGCGACCAACGATCACTTCACCCTGCCGGAGAAGGGTCTGGTCGGCCGCCACGCGATCTTCGATCCGGCCATGCTCGACACGCCGAAAATCGACGACGCCTTCAAGGCCCAGCAGGACGAGCGCACCTGGAAGGTCTCGGTGAAGCGACGAGGGCAGCTCTCGACGGTGACCTTCCCGTTCAATCCGCTGGATGCGATCGGCTGGCATGGCGATCTCAGCGTCGTGCGCATCAACTGGCGCGATATAAGGCCGCTGATGAGCCATCGCGCTCATCTGCCGCCGTCGGCGCACACCACCTTCGTGGCCGGCCGGTTCGTGGTCTGCACCTTCGTGCCGCGGCCGTTCGAGAGCGATCCGGAGGCGCTGCGCCTGCCGTTCTTCCACAACAACGATGATTTCGAGGAGATCATCTTCTATCACAAGGGCAGCTTCTTCAGCCGCGACAACATCCATCCCGGGATGATGACGGTGCACCCGTCGGGCTTCACCCACGGCCCGCATCCCAAGGCCTTCAACGCCGCGACCAAGACGCCGGCGAGTGGCGGCCGGACCGAGACCGACGAGGTCGCCGTCATGATCGACACCCGCGACGCCATAGACATCGCCAACATGCCGGCCGGCGTGGAGTTCGAGGGCTACGTGAAGTCGTGGCGGCCGGCCGAGGTCAAGCAGGCGGCGGAGTAGGGACAACAACACAGCCGTCATCCCGACCGGAGCCGAGCGCAGCTCGGCGTAGTGGAGGGACCTGTTTTTTTGATGCATCGACAAGAGGAGGTCCCTCGACTGCGCCGCCCTTCGGGCGGCTCCGCTCGGGATGACGAAGGGGAGGGTGTGTGATGAAGCTAGGCTCACTCAAAGAAGGCGGCCGCGACGGCACGCTGATCGTGGTCGACCGCGCCGTCAAAAAAGCCGTGCGCGCGAGCAGCGTCGCAGCGACCTTGCAGAAGGCGCTCGACGACTGGGCGACGACCGCGCCCAAGCTGCGCGCGCTCGCCAAGCAGCTCGCCGACGGCAACGCCTCCGGCGCCTTCGACCTCGACACCAAGGCGCTCGCCGCCCCGCTGCCGCGCGCCTATCAATGGGCCGACGGCTCGGCCTACGTCGTGCACGTCGAGCTGGTGCGCAAGGCGCGCGGCGTGGAAATGCCGCCGTCGTTCTGGACCGACCCGCTGATGTACCAGGGCGGCTCCGATTCCTTCATCGGCCCCAACGACGACATCGAGGCGGTCGACGAGGCGCACGGCATCGATTTCGAGGGCGAGATCGGCGTGATCGTCGACGACGTGCCGATGGGCGTGTCGCCCGAGGCCGCGCGCCGGCACATCAGGCTGGTCACCATCCTGAACGATGTGTCGCTGCGCAACCTCATCGTCACCGAGCTGGCCAAGGGCTTTGGCTTCTTCCACGGCAAGCCCGCGACGGCCTTCGCACCCGTCGCCGTCACGCCCGACGAGCTGGGCGACGCCTGGGACGGCGGCAAGCTCAACCTGCCGCTGATCTCGACCTTCAACGGCAAGGAGTTCGGCCATCCCAACGCCGCCACCGATCTCACCTTCGATTTCGGCCAGCTCATCGCCCATGCCGCGAAGACGCGGCATCTCGAAGCGGGCACGGTCGTGGGCTCGGGCACCGTCGCCAATCGCGATGCCGGCGTCGGCTGCTCCTGCGTCGCCGAGCGGCGCGTTCGCGAGACCATCGATAGTGGCAAACCGGTGACGCCGTTCATGTCGTTCGGCGATCGCATCCGCATCGAAATGTTCGATCGCGCTGGCCAGTCGATCTTCGGTGCCATCGACCAGAAAGTCGCGCGCTACACGCCGGCGGCATAAGCCGTGCTAAGGTGACCGCGGAGGCGGTCATGAAGCTCATCGGTTATTTTCGCTCGTCGGCGGCGTTTCGCGTGCGCATCGCGCTCAACTACAAAGGCCTCAAGGTCGAGCATGCCTCGCGCCATCTGCGCAAGGGCGAGCAGGCGGCGCCCGACTATGTCGCACTCAACCCGCAGAAGCTGGTGCCGGCCCTGGTGCTCGATTCGGGCGAGGTGCTGACCCAGTCCCTGGCCATCCTGGAATATCTCGAGGAGACCCATCCTGAGCCGCCGCTGCTGCCCAAGGATGCGGTCGGCCGCGCCCGCGTGCGCGCGCTGTCGCTGATCGTGTGCGCCGACATCCATCCCATCCAGAACCTGCGGGTCATGGGTTACCTGCGCGAAAAATTCGGCCAGACCGAGGAGAGCGCCTTCGCCTGGTCGCGCCACTGGATCGAGACCGGCTTCGAGGCCTACGAGGCCACCATTGCCAACGACCGCAAGACCGGCGCCTTCAGCCACGGCGACACGCCGACCTTCGCCGATCTTTGCCTGGCGCCGCAGGTCTTCAATGCCGCCCGCTTCAAGGTCGACATGGCGCGCTATCCGACCATCCAGCGCATCCACGCCGCCTGCATGCAGCATCCCGCCTTCGACGCCGCCCGGCCTGCCAAGCAGCCGGACGCCGAACCGTGAAAAAAAGCGTCATTGCGTTGATCGCCGTCGTCGTTCTCGCCGGCGCGGCGGTCGCCGCCGTGCCGGTGATCGAGCGGCACGCCGCGGCCAGCATCAAGGGCGAGATCGAGCGCAACGGCACGGCCAAGGTCGATGAAGTGAGCGTGAGTCTGCTCTCCCGGCGCGTCACGTTGCTGAACCTGAAGTCCAAGACCACGGCGGAGGAGCTGAACGTCGGACGCTGGGAGGCGTCGGGACTGGCCTGGCCGATCGGCGAGCTGCTGGCCGGCCGCACGCCGCTGGCGGGCTTTCGCTGGGGCGATCCGCTCAGGGCCGGCAAGGTCGAGCTCGAGAACGTGCAGATGGCCGACAAGGCGACCGGCGGCCGATGGAGCATGGACGCGCTGCTGATCGAGGGCTTCGACCTGGCGCGCTACGACGCAGCCTACGACGGGATGTTCCGTTTTGCCGTGCTCACCACCCGCGCCATGGGCGCGCTCAGCGTGCGTCGTCTCGAGCAGCGCAACACCCGCGTCACCCTGCCGGACAGCGGCGAGGCGGTCGGCCTGGCGTCGGTGGTGCTGGACGGTTACGAGCGCGGCCGCATCGCCACCTTGGCGATGGTCGGCATGGAGATCGCGGCGGGCGAGGGACAACCCGCGCAGCTCAGCATCGCCGAGAACAAGGCCACCAAGATCGACTTCAGCCGCACGATCGCTGCCATGTCGTCCGACAAGTGGTACCCCGGCGCGCCGTCCGGCCGCATCCACATCGAGACGGCCAAGGCCACAGGCTTCGGCGGCGAGCTGTTCAAGCGCTACGGCATCTCGCTCGCCGGTGCGAGCTTCCAGACCGCCCAGGTCAGGGACAAGGTGAGCCGCACGCGCACGCTCGTCGAGGGCTTCGTGCTGGCGCCGCCGTTGCGCGGCCTCGAAGGCCTGTCGATGCGCATGGCCCTGCAGTCGATGGGCATCAAGGAAGTGAAGGCCGATTTCGACTGCTACGGCACGGAAGACCAGGGCAAGGGCGAGCTGACGCTCGACCGCTGCGCGCTGACGAGCCCGGGCCTGGGCGAGGTCGAGCTCTCCGCGCGCATCGTCAATGCCGATGCGACCTTCTGGAACGCGCTGGACGAAGGCGACATCCTGCTGCTGCAGGATTCGACAGCGGCGCTGGGCTCGGCGCGGCTGGTGCTGGCCGACAAGAGCCTGCTGGAGCGCAGCCTGCGCGCCGTCGCCACCATGACCCGCCAGCCGGTGGCGACGCTGCGCGCGGAATGGGCGCGCGACGTGCGCCTCTACCAGCCGTCAGGGGTGCTGATCTCGCAGGCGATGACCCAGCTCCTCGACACCGCGGCGCGCTTCGTCGAGCAGGGCGGCACGCTCGTCGTCGAAGCCAAGCCCGACCCGCCGGTCGGCTTCGACCGGCTGGATTACCTGCTGAATCCCGGCGCCGACCTGGTCAGCGTGCTGGGGCTGAAGGCGACGCTATTAAAGTAAGGGAGCGCGGGCCTCCGGCCCGCTCATGGTCATGCTCTTCCGGACCGCGCGCGTCCCGCGCGCCTCATGATCATGAGCGCGCGGGACGCGCGCGGTCCGGAAGACATGAGCGGGCCGGAGGCCCGCGCTCCCAGGATCAGCCCTGGCTCTTGCGAGCGTCGGCGATCAGCTGCTTCAGTGCGGCGGCGTCGACGGCGCCGGGCACGAACTGCTTGCCGATCACGAAGGCCGGCGTGCCGCGCACGCCGAGCGCACTCGCCAGCGCCATGTTGCGGTCGATGATCGCCTTCAGCTTGGGATCTTCCATGTCCTTCTCGAGCTGGGCGCGGTCGATGCCGACGCCGACGGCGATCTCGAGGATCTTGTCGCGGTCGAGCTTGCCGGTGAATTCCATCAGCGCGTTGTGCAGCGGCTGGTGCTTGCCCTGCTTGGCCGCGGCCAACGCGGCGAGGGCCGCGATCTTGGAGGCTTCGCCCAGGATCGGGATGTCCTTGTAGACGATCTTCACCTTGCCATCGGAGCCGACAACCGACTTCAGCGCCTGGTAGGCGCGCTTGCAGTAAGGGCATTGGTAGTCGTTGAACTCGACGATGACGACGTCGCCGTTGGGATTGCCGCCGACCGGGCTGTCGGGATCGCGATAGAGCTCGGCCTGGTTCTCGGCCACGCCCTTCAGGGCGACCGCGTCGCGCTGGCTGTCCTGCTTGCGCTCGAGCTCCTGCATGGCGTCGACCAGCACCTCGGGATTGGCCAGCAGATAGGCGCGGATCGACTTGCCGAGCTCGGCCTGGTCGGCCGTGAGCGGCATGGCCGAGCCGGCGGGCGCGGTGGCGAGACGGCGCGGCGAGGTCGCCGTGGCCGCGACGATGGCGCCGGCGAGCACGAGGCCGCCGCAGACAGTGAGAAGGAGCCAACGCATGACAGTCTCCAGAATGGGTAGTGCGTTTCAGCAAATCCACCTCACCCTGAGGAGCGCACGAAGTGCGCGTCTCGAAGGGTGGGCAACACCGAGGTAGGTTGCCCACCCTTCGAGACGCATCGCTTACGCGCATTCACATGCGCTCTAGCGATGCTCCTCAGGGTGAGGTGGTCTCGTTTCACTGATTATACCCTACTAGCGGCCTCCCTTGGGCCGCGTGCTGATATAGGCCTTGAGGTCCTGGGCGCGCTGCCAGGCCGGCGTGCCGGCCTGGAGCTGCCGGGTGGCGGTGTCGGCATGGGTCGCCGCCTCGGACTTGTTGCCGCGCAGTGCGGCCATCTCGGCGCGCGCCAGCGAGGTCATGCCGGGGTTGTTCAGCTTGGAATAGCCTTCGGCCATCATGCGCCACAGGTCGAAGCTGTCGGGCTCCTGCTGCGAGGCGAGCTCGAGGTTGCGCATCGCCTCGCGGTCGTTGTCGGTGTTGTTGGTGGCGAGCAGCGCGCGGGCGAAGTCGATCTTGATCAGCCCCGAGCTCGGCAGGAGCTGGGCGGCCTTGCGGTACGAGGTCACTGCTTCGGCGGAGCGGCCGTTGTCGTACAGCATCTGGCCGCGCACTTCGTGGAAGTAGGGATCGTTCGGGTATTCCTTGATCAGCCCGTCGATGCCGAGCAGGGCCGAACCCAGCGCGCCCTTGCGGTACCAGGCGATGGCGCGGGCATAGCGCGCCGGCACCGAGCGGTCGGCTTCGGCAAAGCGCGCCAGTGCGGTCTCGGGCGTGACGAAGCCCATCAGCTTGGCCACCATGCGGTGGTGCATGTTGAGGTTCTGCGGCGTGTCCGGCGTGTTGACGTAGGGCGACTGCGCCGCCGCCTGCTCGAAGGCGCTGATGCGCTCGGGCGTCAGCGGATGCGTGGTCAGGTAGGGATCGCGCCGGTTGATCTGCAGGCGCTCTTCCTTCTGCAGGATCTTCAGGAAGTCGATCGTGCCCTTGGGCGACTGGCCGGTGCGCTGCAGGTAGCTCATCGCCGCCTGGTCGGCGGCGCTCTCCTGCGTCTGGGTGTAGTGCAGGAACGACATCAGCGAGCCCGGCGCCTTGGGACCGCCCCCCACGCCGCCGGTCGAGCCGCCGCCGCGGCCCATGCCGCTGCCTGACACGGCACCGCCCGCCATTGCGCCCGCACCCAGGATCGCCTCGAGGATCTGCAGGGTCGAGAGGTTGCGCAGCTCCTCCTGCATGCGCACCAGATGCCCGCCGCCAATATGACCGCTTTCATGCGCCATGACGCCGATCAGCTGATTCGGCGTTTCAGTCCGCATGATCAGGCCGGTGTTGATGAAGATGCGCTGGCCACCCGCCACGAAAGCGTTGAGCGAGTTGTCCTGGACGATCATGATCTCGATGCCGTTGGGATCGAGGCCGGCCGC
>JAKFVH010000199.1 GCA_021732285.1 Reyranella sp.
TCCAGCCGCCTTCGAGCGTGCGCGTCTTGCCGCCGCGCACGATGAACTTGCCGCCGAACTTGGCGACCAGCCCCGGCGTGTGCTTGCGGTATTCGGCCATCAGGGCCTCGTCGGTCGTCTCGACCTCGACGATCATATAAGCGGGCACGGCTTCCTCCTCGATCAACCGGTTTCCATCGGCAGGCTGGCATCGTTGGACCATTCCTGCATCGAGTTGTCATACACCGAGACGTTCTTGTGGCCGAGCAGGGCCGTCAGCACGAAGGCATCGAGCGTAGCGGCGATGCCGCCGCCGCAATAGACCAGCACGCGCTTGTCCGGCGCCGCGCCGACGCCCTCGAAGGCTGCCCGTAGCTCGGCGATCGGCTTCAGGGTCTTGTCCGGCCCGAACAGGCTCGCCGCCGGCACGCACGACGATCCGGCGATGCGGCCGGCGCGGCCGTAGACCACGCCGCCCGTGCCCTTGTGTTGCTCGTGGCTGAGCGCGTTCAGCGTGAGGGTGTCGGTCTTGCCGATCGCGGCCTTGATGTCGTTCTTGTCGACGAAGATCTCGGGGCGTCCGCGCAACGTCAGCGTCGCCGGCGGATAGGTCGTGGCCTCGGTCGCCAGCGGCCGGTTCTCGGCCTTCCATTTGTCGAGACCGCCATCGAGGATTGCGGCGTCATCGAAGCCCACGGCGCGCAGCATCCACCACACGCGCGTCGCCCAGTTCGGCGTCGCGTGGCTGTAGAGCACGACGAAAGTGCCGTGCCCGATGCCCTTGGCGGCAAACGCCTTGGTGAGCTCGCCGAGCGAGGGCAGGGTGAAGCGCAGCTTGGTGTCGGGCTCGGAAAGCTCGCCGGGCAGGTCGAGGAAGGCGGCGCCGGGAATGTGCCCCTTGTCGTAGTTGGCGCGGCCGCTTTCGACGTTGTAGCCGCCCTCGGGCCGGGGGCGCAGATAGGTCGTGCAGTCGAAGAGGCGGAGCGCGGGCGCGTCCATGCGACGCGCAAGTTCTTCAGTCGAAATCAGCGCAGCGGAGTGGGCAGCCATGTCGCTCTCCCGAAAAAGGGAGGCGACTCTATCCGTCAGCCGGCGCGAAGCGAAGCGAGCTTAAATGGTCTTCTGCGGCAGCGGCGGAACGGCGACGGTGCCGGACGGCGCGGCCGCGGGAGCCGGAGCGGCCGGGGTGCTGAGCTGGCCGACATCGGGCTGCTTGGGCGCGGCCGGTGTCGTCGTGGTCTTCTTGGTCTTCTTCGCCGTCGTCGTGGCGGCAGCCTTGGTCGTCGTGGGCTTGGCGCTGGCGCTCACCTTCTTGAGGCAGGCGCTGCGCGAGCTCGAGGTCTTGAGGCTCTGGCAGTAGGCCGCCGTGCCCGGCTTGGGCTTGGCGGTCGGCACCGGGGCCGGCGCCGGCGAGCTATCATCCGAGGTCTGGGCGTAGGACGGGGCGGCAAAGGCGACAGCCGCCAAGGCGGCCAGGCTGGCGATCAACAGACGCATTTTCGACTTCTCCCGGGCCGCTGGCGGAGGGGACGGGTGCGGCCTCGTTATGGCGGTAAAATGTTATGGGATTTGTGTCATTTATGTCAATTTCTTAATGAGTTACAAGAACTGAAATGAAGGCCTTTTGAGCCGTGCAGGCCATCCTCAACGTCGCTTTGCCTATCTTCGGCGTCATCCTGGCCGGGTACCTGGCCGGCCGCTGGCGCATCCTGGGCGGCGAATCGACGACCGCCCTCAACGCATTCGTGAGCTACTTCGCCCTGCCGGTGCTGTTCTTCGGCACCCTGGCGCGCACGCCTGTCGCGGCGGTGCTCGATCCGGCCCTGATGCTGGGCTTCGGCATCGTCGTCCTGGCGACCTTCCTGCTCGGCATGGCGACGACCCGGCTCGTTTCGCGGGTGACTGGGAAGGGGGGCGGTCTTGCATCCATGAGCCTGCAGGGCATCGCCGCCTCCTGGGGCAATGTCGGCTACATGGGTGTGCCGCTCTGCCTGGCGGCGTTCGGCGAGGCCGGGCTGCCGCCGGCCATGCTGACGGTCATCGTGACCGCCATCGTCGCCATGGTGATCGGCGTCATGCTGATCGAGCTCGAGGTGGCGGCGGGGCACGGGCCGCTGAAAACCTGCCTACGCGCGGCCTTCAACGTGGCGCGCAATCCGCTGCCCGTGTCGATCGCGCTCGGCATCGCGGTGTCGGCGGTCGGCCTGCCGATCCCGACGCCGGTCGAGAAGTGGCTCGACCTTTTGGGCGCGGCGGCCGCGCCCTGCGCTCTGTTCGCCATCGGCCTCTTCCTGTCGGACAAGTCGATCAGGAGCGGGCTTGCCGAGGCGGGTTGCGCCACGCTCATCAAGCTCCTGCTGCAGCCGCTTGCGGCCTGGCTGGTGCTGCCCTTCTTCGTCGACCTCGCCTCGGTGCCGGGCAAGGTGGCGCTCCTGATGGCGGCCCTGCCGACGGCGGCCAACGCCTTCGTACTGGCCAAGCAGTTCGACATCGCGGTCGAGCAGAATTCGGCGTCAGTTCTGCTTTCCACGGCCTTCTCGGTGATCACGGTTTCTGCTTTGCTTGTCCTGCTTCGCGTGTCCTGACAGGGCACATTCCGTTCGGAATGTGCCTTAACCGACGGAGGGTGGAGATGCTCCAGGAGTTCAAGAAATTCGCGATGCGCGGCAGCGTCGTCGATCTCGCTATCGGCGTCATCATCGGCGCGGCGTTCGGCAAGATCATCGATTCGATGGTCAACGACATCATGATGCCGATCATCGGCCGCATCTTCGGCGGGCTCGATTTCAGCAACTACTTCATCGGGCTGACCCCGGCGGCGAGCCAGGCCGCGACCTACGACGCCGCCAAGAAGGCCGGCGCCACCTTGGGCTACGGCCAGTTCCTCACCGTCACGGTGAACTTCGTCATCATCGCCTGGATCCTGTTCCTGGTGATCAGAGGCATGAACCGCGTGTTTGCGCAGGAACAGGCCGCCCCGCCGCCGCCCGCCCCGCCGACCAAGGAGCAGGAGCTGCTGACGGAGATTCGTGATCTCCTGAAGGCGCGCGCTTAGAGCACGCGCGCCAGATATCTGACGGTTTTGGCTCCGCCGTGGATGGCGGCGAGGCCGACCTCGCTGAAGCCCAGCGCCGCATGGAAGGCATCCGACGCGGGATTGGGCGGCTCGCGGTTGACCTCGCAGACGACGCGGTCGTGGCCACAGCGAAGAGCGTGCTGGAAAAGATCGTCGTACAGCCGACGGGCATGGCCGCGTCCGCGCGCCGAGGGTGCGACGACGATCCGGTCGACATAGACGAAGCGCGGATAGCGCGAGCGGAACCACAGGAAGTTGGGGCTGTCGTAGTCGGCGTCCTGGTCGAACGCGAGCAGGAAGGCGTCGACGGCGCCGATACGGCGGGCCAGGAAGGCCCGGCCTGCCAGCTCGACCAGGCGATCGGCATCGAGCCACGACAGCTCCTTGGCATGCTCGTTGTTGAGCGCCAGCACGCGCGAAGCCTGCGCGGGATCGAGCGGCTGTATCTCCTCCATCAGCGCAGTGTGTTATGCCGCCAGCCGCTCGCCGACAACGGCATCGAGCCGACGTGCCAAGCCGTCGGATATCCGCGTCAACGGCAGGCGGCATTCCGGCGAGGCGATCAGGCCTTGCCGCCACAACAGGTACTTGATCGGCATGGGATTGGCCTCGGCAAACAGCAGCGGCACCAGGGGCGCAAGCGGCGCCCAGGCGGCACGGGCGCCGGCGAGGTCGTTGCCGGCAAAGCGCCGGCCGACTTCGACGAAGCGCTCGGTCATGACGTGGCTCGCCGCCAGGATGCCGCCCTCCGCACCGTTGGCCATCATGGTGAAATAGAGCGCGTCTTCGCCGGTCAGCACCGAGAAGTCCTTGGGCTTGCGGGCCAGCAGCTCGAGCGATTGGGCGATGCTGCCCGAGCTGTCCTTGACGCCCGCGATGTTGCTCACCTCGGCAAGCTCGATCAGCGAGTCGTTGGAGAGGTTCACCGCCGTGCGATAGGGGATGTTGTAGATCAGCACGTCGCGGTCGGTCGCCGCGGCGATGGCGCGGAAATGGGCTAAAAGCCCGTCCTGGCTCGGCCGGTTGTAGTAGGGACAGACCGAGACGATGCCCTCGAAGGCATGGCGCTCCAGCCGCTTCAAGGCCTTCTCGACCTTGGCGGTGGCGTTGCTGCCGACGCCGACGAACACCGGCACGCGGCCCGCCACTGTCGCCACGGTACGCTCGACGAGCTCGTCGATCTCGGCTTCCTCGAGGGTCGGCGATTCGCCCGTGGTGCCGAGCGGGAACAGCCCGTCGACGCCCAGCGCCAGGTAATGCTCGATCAGCCGCTCGTAGCTCTTGAAGTCGACGGCGTTGTCCTTGAACGGCGTGATGATTGGCAGCCAGAGACCTGTGATCATTGTCGTCATCCCGAGCGCAAGTAGTCGAGGGACCTTGCCATGTGGTGCCTGACCGGATGAGGAGGTCCCTCCACTCCGCGCCTACGGCGCTCCGGTCGGGATGACGGTAAGAGGAAATTGGATATAATAAAAACGAATGTTTTGGATATAATCGTTCACGTACCCTTATGCGCAGAGACCTCGACATTTCCCTGATCCGCGCCTTCCTGGCGGTCGTCGACGCCGACGGCGTCACCGCCGCGGCCTCGGCGCTGGGCGTCAGCCAGGCCGCCGCCAGCCAGCAGATCAAGCGGCTGGAGGAGGCGCTCGACTGCCGCCTGTTCGAGCGCCGCGGCCGCAAGCTCGCGCTGGCGCCGGCCGGCGAGCGGCTGCTTGCCCAGGCGCGCCGCCTGCTGGCGCTGAACGACGAGGTGTGGTCGGCCATGCGCACGCCCTCGTTCGAGGGCGAGGTGCGCCTCGGCGTGCCCTACGACATCATCGGCAGCTTCGTGCCGCCAATCCTGCGCCGCTTCGCCAAGGCCCAGCCGCGCGTGCGCGTCAGCCTGGTGTGCGAGGACTCAGCGGTCGTGCGTAACGAACTGCGATCAGGCGGCGTTGATCTCGCGCTCACTACCGAGACCGACTGCGGCCGCCATGGCGAGACGCTGCGCACCGACCGGCTGGTGTGGGTCGGCGTGCCGGGTGGCGAGGCCCATCTGCGCGATCCGCTGCCGGTGTCGCTGGGCGCGCCGACCTGCGTGTTCCGGCCCGTTGCCGTCGAGGCGCTGGGCCGCATGCGGCGCGACTGGCGCGCGGTCTGCGAGGTGAGCCGGCTCGAGCCCGTCTATGCCGCGATCGAAGCCGGGCTGGCGGTAGCGCCGCTGCTGCGCTCGTCGGTGCCGCCGCGCTTCGAAATCTTCGAAGGCAAGGCTGCGCGTGAGGCACGTCTGCCCGCACTGCCCGAGTTCCGCATCAATCTCTATGCCCCACCGGGACTTTCACCGGCCGCGCGCGATCTCGCCGATCATGTGCGGGCGAGCTTCGCGGTGCGGTGATGTCTTTGCCGGGAGCGCGGGCCTCTGGCCCGCTCATGATGCGGGCCGGAGGCCCGCGCTCCCAGACTTCGCGAAACGCTCTACACAATTGATACGATCGTTTGCTGTCATCGCGGAGCCTGTGAAACTATCATCCGGGCATGCGATTTCTTCTCGGATGGACGGTCAAGCTGGGCTTCCTGGCCGTCGTCTATCTCACTATGACCGGGAACCTGAAGGTCCAGCTGCCTGAGACAGTGCTGGGCTTCGAGGTGCCGGCCCCGGCCCGCCAGTGGGTCGAGCGCAACAACCAGGTCAGCGACATCGCGAACAAGACGCAGACCGGCTTCAAGCAGATTTCCGACAGCTTCAAGTAGATCACGCCAGCGTTTGAGGGGGCGTCGATGGGCCCGGGCCGCCGATCTTCGGATCGCGACCCGGGCTCATTTTTTGCTGGGCGCGGCAAGGCCGATGCCCTGACATCAAACCGTCACCGGCATGTGTTTGATCGGCGGCGGCCGCAGAGGAACAGCCTTGGACACACCGGTCATCAGCGACATCGTTGTGCGGCCGTCGACCGAGATCGACGTGCCGGCCATGGTGGCGATCTATGCCCATCACGTGCGCAACGGCCTCGGCACCTTCGATCCCGAGCCGTTGCACGACGACGATATCAAGCGCCGCCGCAAGAACATGATGAAGCGCCGCCTGCCGCATCTGGTGGCCGAGCGTTCGGGCCTGATCGTGGGCTACGCCTATGCCGTGCCGTTTCGCAAGCGGCCGGCCTATCGTCACGCCGTCAAGCATTCCATCTACGTCCATCCCGATCACCTGCGCTCCGGCGTCGGACGGCTGCTGCTGCCGGCCCTCATAGAGGCCTGCACGGCCGAGGGCTTCCGCCAGATGATCGGCTATGTCGATGCCGAGAACCAGCCGTCGCAGCAGCTGCACGAAGCGTTCGGCTTTCATCAGGCCGGGCTGCTTCAAGGCGTCGGCTACAAGTTCGGGCGCTGGACGGACACGCTCCTGATGCAACGCGCGCTGGGCGAGGGCGGTGCGACGCCACCAGCGACGGACCCTCAGGATCTTCCGGACCGCGAGCCTCCGGCTCGCTCATGAGCTTGAGCGAGCCGGAGGCTCGCGGTCCGGAAGAGCAAAGAGCTATTCCCGCGCCACGTAGGTGTGGAAGCGCACTCGCCCGTCGCCTTCGACCTCGCGATAGATGCCCTGGATCTCGACCTCGAAGCCGGGGAACAGGTTGGCGCTGGTCTCGAACATCTTCAGATAGTCGAGCATCGGCTTGGCGCGCTCGTCGAGCCGCTCGCCCGGCACGATGCTGGCGATGCCGGGCGGATAGACCACGAACAGCGTCGTGGCGATGCGGCCGTAGGCCTCTTCGATCGGCACATAGTCGACGTCGTTGCGCACCAGCAGGCGGACCGCCTCGTGCGGCGCCATCGCCGGCGTCGGCAGGTGCTCGGGCTGGAACTGCGCGCGCTGCAAGGTACTGACGCCACTGTCGCGGAAGAAGTCGTGCATGTCGCCGCACAGGTCGCGCAGGCGCACGCCCGAATAGCGCTGCGGCCGGCGGCGCACGAACTCGCCGATCGCATCGTCGAGCTTGGCATTGTCGTCGAACAGCCGCTTGAAGGCGACCAGCGAGCTCAAGAGCGTGCCGGCCTTGCTCGATTCCACGCCGGGCGTCAGCAGGAACAGCATCGAATTGAGGTCGTTCTTCTCGGGGACGACCTGGTTCTCGCGCAGGTACTGCGCCACCACCGGCGCCGGGATGCCCCATTCGGCGTAGCGGCCGCTGGCGCCGTCGAAGCCCGGCGTCAGCAGGATCAGCTTGTTGGGATCGGTGATGGCATAGCCCGGCGCCACCTGGCTGAAGCCGTGCCACGTCGCCCCCGGTGCCAGCTCCCAATGGCGCGGATTGGAGGCGAGCTCGTCGGTCGGCATGTCCTCCCATGGCACGTTGCCGATCTGGTCGGGCACGAAGGCCTCGAAGATCCAGCGCCGCGCCGGATCGCGCTCGCGCTCCTCGAACTCGCGGCGGATGGCGCGCACTTTCTTGCGCAGCTCGATGCCGAGCCGGATCGTGTCGTCCCACAGCACCTCGCCGGACCTGCCCTTCATCATCTGCGCGCCGACGTCGAGCGAGGCGAACAGCGGGTAGAACGGCGAGGTCGAGGCGTGCAGCATGAAGAACTCGTTGAAGCGGCGATGCTCGATGCGCCGCCGCTGGCCCATGATGTGGCTGTCCTTGACGTGGATCTGCGAGGCCTGGCTGAAGCTCGCAAGCTGCTTGTGGGTCGACTGGGTGGCGATGATGCCGGGATGGTCGGGACCGAGCCCGTCCAGCCCCATGGCGAAGCGGCCGGCATAGATCGGATGGAACTTCATGAAGCCCGCCCAGGCCTCGTCGAACAGGATGTAGTCGCACAGCCGGCCGATCTTCTCGACGATCAGGCGGGCGTCGTTGATCGTGCCGTCGTAGGTGCACTGCTCGATCACCGCCACCCGGAACGGCCGCTCGCGCTTCCAGGCGTCCTTGTCGGTCACCAGCGGGTGGCGGCGGATCTTGTCGCGGATCGCTGCCTCGTCGAACGCCTCGTGGAAGATCGGGCCGATCAGGCCGTGGGCGTTGCGGTCGGTCTCGAGGTAGATCGGGATGCCTTGCCCCAGGAACAGGGCGCCGTGATGGGCGGCCTTGTGGTTGTTGCGGTCGAACAGCACCAGGTCGCCCTCGGCGACCAGCGCCTGCAGCACGATCTTGTTGGACGACGAGGTGCCGTTCAGCACGAAGTAGGTCTTCTCCGCGCCAAAGATCGCCGCCGCCTCCTGCTGCGCCTTGAGCGCCGGACCCTCATGAACCAGCAGGTCGCCCAGCTCCAGCACCGAGTTGTCGAGATCGTCGCGGAACACCGCCTCGCCGAGATGCTCGACGAAGATGCGGCCAATCGGGCTGCGATTGTAGAACACGCCGCCATTGTGGCCGGGGCAGGTCCAGAGCTGGTTGCCTTCCTCGGCATAGTCGACCAGGGCGCCGAAGAACGGCGTCTTGAGAGTCTCGGCATATTGCTTGAGCCGGCTCACCAGGTTCCGGGCGATGAACTCCGGCGTCTCCTCGGCGAGGAAGATGTAGCCGTCGATGTAGTCCATCACCTCGACCGGGATGTCCTCCAGGCGCTTGCGTCGGACCAGGATGACGATGGGCAATTCCAGGCCGCGCTTGCGCATCAGGTTGATCAACGCCGCTGTCTTGCCTTCAAGGCCCTTCTTGCCCCAGTCGACCAGCATGCAGCCGATAGCGGTGTCGGTCTGCACGGCGATCTCGGCATCCTCGATGCGCCGGGCGCGCACCACCTGGAAGCCGAGCTTCTCGATGGCGCGCGAGATCTCGTCGAGGCGGTGGCCCTCCAGATCGTCGGCGTCGAAGGCGGGGGCGGCGATCAGGACAGTGAAGCGGCGGAAGAAGTCCATGGTCGGGCCGAAAATGGGCGACCGTCATGACAGTTTCGCGACAGTGGGGCGATCCCGATCGGTCGGTGGCTGGAGCGCACAGGCGATCGAGGTTTCAACGGGCATATTCCGTTCGGCTGATTCCAGCCGAACGGAATGTGCTCTACCGTTCGGCCGTCGCGCAGCGGCGCCACTCCGCCGAAGCGCCTCCCACCGGTTGGTCGCAGCGCGTGCGCTTGCTGCGCATCGCATTGATCGCTTCGGGCGTGATCGCCGGCTGGCCCTCGACGAGCTTGCCCCGGGAATCGAGCGTGGCGGCATGGGCCGTGGCGCTGGCGCGGCCCTCGAACACGTGCTTCTCGGCCAGTCCGATCAGGTCGATCAGCGCACCATCCATCGTCCAGGCGCGAGAGATGGCCTTGTCGTAGTGACGGGTGAGCAGAAAATAGTTGGAGATCGCCAGCAGGGTCATGTGGTCGAAGGCCTCGATCATGTCCTCGATCCGGCCGAAGCTGCAGAGCTTCTGGCGCGCGCACGAGGACAGCGCCTCGAGACGGCCGTAGATGACCATCAGCTTTTCCTCGGCGTTGAGCGGCTTGCCGCATTCCTCGTGTTGCTTGTGGTCGTTCTCGAGGAGGTCCCACCAGGCGGCCGCGAGCTTGAAGGACTCGGGTTTCTTCTGGACTTCAGCGTAACGCGCATAGGAGATGTGCCTGCCCGTCTGACGCTCGAAGCACAGGGTGAACTCCTCGAACTCCCACAGATAGCGGATGTAGTCGCGGTCCATCAGCGGATCGATGTAGCGCAGCGTGGCGTCGGTCTGGCGCTTGTTGGTCTCTGCCGTCCAGGTCGACCAGGCGACGACAGCGCTGAGCCCCAGCATGGACACCATGACGGCCTGCAGCGCCACGCCCAGCCGTGGCACCGTGATGTGCGATATCCAGCGCATTGCACGAGCCCCCGCCAGTTGTATTGCGCCATCGGATCATATCGCCATTCGCGAGTGGAGACGACGCCTCATGTTCCTCTCCCCCGCCAGGAGGAACATGAACGACACGCGGCCAGGTCACCGCGGCGGCAGCAGCTTCCGGTCCTGCATCTCGGCGAAGGCCTTTCGGAACATCGCCTCGGTATCCATGACCGCGCAGAAGCCCGCCTGCATCAGCTTGATGGTCGACACGATGGCGGGCGGCCCCGGCCGGTCGCGGCCGTAGCCCATCGTGTAGTCGGCATACTCGAAGGAGAGTCCGACGAACTGCTTCAGGTTTTCCCGATCTCAATCCGTGCCCGGCGCGGATCTCCGCCCACGCCGCTTCCTGCGGGCGGATCTCGGTATCGAGTCTCAGCGGCACGTGCTCGCCGGCCGCGAAGCCCAGCGCGTCGGCGATGGCGGGCCACACATTGGGCCAGACGAACACGTCGCCGTTGGTGACGTTGAAGATCTCGTTGCGCGCTTTCGCCGATTCGCCCGACCAAGCGATCGCCCGCGCCAGCAGGTCGGCATCGACCGCCTGGGCCACGCGGCCGACGCCGCCGGGATAGTCCAGTTTCGTGCTGCCCGCGCGTCGCATCAGGGCGGCATAGACGCCGAGCGCCGGGATGACGTTCATGGCGCTGCCCTGCGAGCAGCCCACGATCAGCACCGGCCGCAGGATCGACCAACTCCACGCCTTGCCCGCCTGCGCCTCGCGCAGGTAGCGCTCCTGATTCCAGTAGAAGTTGGGCTGCTCGTGCATCTCCGAGCGGTTCTCGCGCGCCGGCACGGCGAGCGGCCGGACATGCACGCCATAGGCCTTGGTGCCCTGCAGCAACGCCACGTGGCGCAACGAGGGCGAGCGCTCGATGGGGCCCAGGAGATTGCGCAGCATCAGGTCGTTGGTGCGGATCTGCTCCTCTTCCTGCCAGCCCGCGACCAGTCCCGGCCGCTCGTAGAGGGCCGCATAGACGAGATGAGTGACGTCGCCGAGCTCGGAAACGAGCCGGCCGCAGGCTGCGGCATCGGTGAGGTCGAGGGGATGCCATCGCGCCCCGAAAGTCTCGTCCGGCTGGCGACGCGAGACGGCGATCACCTCGCAGTCCGTCTGCGAGCCGAAGTGTTTCAGGGCGGCATAGCCCACGAGACCGGTCGCGCCGGCGATCAGGACCCTTTTGGACGGCACGATTAGGTCATACCATGTCCCCCTGCCGAGGAGGATCGATGGAATTCGGAATGTTCCACGAGTTTCAGGCGCTGCCCGGCGAGACTGCCGCGCAGTCCTTCGCCAACTCGCTGGCCCAGGTCGATGCGGCGGAGCGCTGGGGCCTCGACGCGATGTGGCTCGCCGAGCTGCACTTCGCGCCCGAGCGCTCGGTGCTCTCCTCGCCGATGATGATCGCCGCGACCATCGCCCAGCGCACCGAGCGCATGAAGATCGGCACGGCGGTGCAGGTGCTGCCGCTCTGCCATCCGCTGCGCCTCGCCGAGGAGGTCGCCACCGTCGACCAGCTCAGCAATGGCCGCCTGATCTTCGGCGTCGGCCGCTCGGGCTTTGCCCACACCTACAAGACCTACGGCGTCGACTACGGCGAGAGCCGCGAGCGCTTCTCCGAGACGCTGCACATACTGAAGCGCGCTTTTACCGAGGAGCGCTTCAGCCACTCAGGCAAGTACTTCACCTACGAGAACGTCCGGCTGGCACCCAAGTCCCTGCAGCAGCCGTGGCCCGAGATCCGCGTCGCCGCGGCGAGCCCCGACACCTACGTCGAGGTGGCCGAGCTCGGCCATCCGATCTTCGTCGCCGCCCGCACCGGCAACATCTCCGAGCTGGCGCCGCTGGTGAAGACCTACCGCGAGGGCTGGAAGAAGGCGGGCCATCCCGGCGAGGGCGAAGTCTATCTGCGCGTGCCGGTCTATGTCGCCGACACCGACGAGAAGGCCCGCGAGGAACCGCGCGAGAGCATCATGCACCTGCTGCGCTACATCGGCGATCGGCTGGCCGCCTCGGCCAGCGCCTCCGGCGCGCGCGCCATCGAGAACCGTGCCGAACGCGCGGCCAAGATGCAGAGCATCGACTACGAAGAGGTGCTGCGCGAACGCATGATCGTCGGCACGCCCGCCCGCGTCATCGATCGCCTGGAACAATTGCGCGGCGAACTCGGCCTCAACGGCATTTTAGCCGAGCTCAATCCCGGCAGCCTGATCCCGCATGCCCGCGTGCTCGAGGCGCTGCGGCTGCTCTGCCAGGAGGTCATGCCGCGCTTCAAGTAGTCCTGGGAGCGCGGGCCTCTGGCCCGCATCATGATCATGAGCGGGCCAGAGGCCCGC
>JAKFVH010000291.1 GCA_021732285.1 Reyranella sp.
TCGTGCCCGGCCGCGCATAGCCGTAGTAGACGGTCTTGGCGATCAGGTTGCGGTCGACGGCGAAGAACATCGCCTGGCGCACTTCCTTCTTGGCGAAGATCGGATTGCGCATGTTGCATTCCAGCGTGGTCGACCACACGGCTTCCTCGTAGCCCTTGGGCGTGGCGACGAACTTGCCGGTCGCGGTCAGGCGCTTGATGTCGGGCGGCGCCACGGGATTGAACACGCCGATATGGATGTCGCCCGCCTCCATGGCGGCGGCGCGGCCGGCCGGATCGCGCACGTAGCGGATGATCAGCCGGTCCATGTAGGGCTGGTCCTTGCGCCAGTAGGCGTCGTTCTTGACGTACTCGAAATGGCTGCCGCGCACCCATTCCTTGAACTTCCACGGGCCCGTGCCGACCGGCGCATTGTTGGCCGGATTGGTGACGGGATCGCTGCCGGCATAGACGTGCTTGGGAACGATGTAGTTCACGTTGCCGCAGAGCAGCGAGGAGAAGAAGAACTCCGGGGTCGGCTTGTTGAAGGTCACCACGACGGTGTCCGCATCGGGCGAGGCGACGCCGGCAAAGTCGGTCAGCGCGGCGGCGGCGGCGTACTTCTTCCAGATCTCGTCGATCGAATAGACGACGTCGCCCGTGGTCAGGTCCTTGCCGTCGTGGAACTTCACGCCCTTGCGGATCTTGATGGTGTAGGACTTGAAGTCGGCGGCGGGCTTCCAGGCTTCGGCCAATTCGCCAACGAAGACGCCGTCCATCCGGCGGTTGCCCAGCCGCTCGAACAGCTTGGACGAGGAGAAGGTGGGCGAGGAGCCGCCGCCCGCCGGCACGTAGCAGGCCTGCGGTTCGCCGCCGCCCCAGGTGGCGACCAGCGTGCCGCCGCGCTTGGGCGTCTCCTGGGCGAACGCAGCCTTGCCGACGATGCCGGCCGTCAGAACGCCGGCGCCGAACGCGCGACGTGAAACCTTGGTCCTCATGAGCCCCTCCTCAGTCCCCAACACCCCCCGACGACGATGAAGCAAATGTCAGGCCGGCAGCGTCGAGTAGGTGGCGCGGCCGACGGCCAGCAACGCTTTTTGTTCGTTGAACACGTCGATATCGACCACGCCCACGCTCTTGCCGGCGCGCCGAACCTTGGCGGTGATGACCAGCCCGGTCTTGATGGCAGGCCGCAGGTAGTCGACGCGGAAGTTGATGGTCGGGAGTCCCCGGCGCAGCGCCATGATCAGCACGTAGTCGCCCACCGTGTCGATGATCGCCGCCAGCGGGCCGCCATGCCATTGGCCGGTGCCCTTGCCGCGCTCGAACTCCGGCCGCATGGCGCAGGTCATGGTGAGCTGCTCGTTGGCCGGATCGGCCTCGGTGACCTTCAGGCCGAGAAAGGCGATGAAGGGCGAGTTGTCGAGCATCTTCTGCAGCTCGTCCTTGGTCAGCGGAACGATCTTGTCGGTCCCCCCTTTATCGCTCATGGGGACACCACGACCTTGCCGAACACTTCGCGCTCCTCGATGACGCGCAACGCCTCGCGCGCCTCGCTCAGCGGGAAGACCTTGTCGACCAACACTTTTAGCTTGCCCTCCTGGACGAGCTTCAGGAGCTGCTCGATGTCGGTACGCATCCAGCCGTTGGAGCCCAGCACCTTGAGCTCAAAGGTCCAGATGAAGCGGATGTCCTCGGTCGGCGCGTAGCCGGCCGTGGCGCCGCAGGTCACCAAGCGGCCACCGACCTTCAGGACTTTCAGCGACTTCACCCAGGTGTCGCCGCCGGTGTAGTTCACCACCATGTCGACGCCGCGGTCGGTGCCGCCGCCGCGCCGCGTCGGCTTGCCGTAGAGCTTGTAGACCTCGTCCTGGAAGTCGTGGGTGATGTAATTGATCGTCTTGTCGGCGCCGAGCTCGATCAGGCGCTGGGCCTTGGCGTCGGTGCCGGCGCAGGCGATGACCTCGGCGCCTGCGAGCTTGGCGATCTGCAGGCAGCACACGCCGACGCCGCCCGAAGCGCCCAGGATCAGCACCTTCTCGCCTTTGGCGACATGGCCGTTGGTCGTCATCATGCGCAGCGCCGTGCCGTAGGCGCAGGGCAAGGCGGCCGCGTCGGCGTAGCTCACGCCGTCGGGAATGCGGACCAGCTGGTGGGCGCGCGCCCTGCACAGCTCGGCCAGACCGCCATGGATCGTCTCGCCCATCAGCCCGCCCTCGACGCGGTTGATGGGATCGACCACGACGCGATCGCCCTTCTTCCAGCCGCTCACGCCCGGCCCGACCTCGGCGATCTCGCCGGCAACGTCGAGGCCCATGATGGCCGGCATCGGCACCTTGATGCCGGGCATGCCGCGGCGGGTGAAGACGTCGTGGTAGTTCAGCGACGCGGCCTTGACCGCCACGATCACGTCGCCCTCGCCGGGCTTGGGATCGGGGAAGCCGGTTTCGAAATTCAGGCGGTCGGGTCCGCCATGCTCGCGGACGACTGCGGCTTTCATTTTTAGGATTCTCCTCCGGTTGAGATCTGCTTGGCGAGCACGCGCTTGTCGATCTTGTTGGTGCCGGCAAGCGGCATCTCGTCGATGAAGATGACCTGGCGCGGATGCTGGTAGGCCGGCGCGTTGGCAAGCGCGTAGCTCTTCACCGCCTGCTCGTCGAGCTCGGCGCCGCCCGCACGCACGACGAAGGCGATGGGCTTGTGGCCCTTCAGTTCGTCGGGGATCGGGATGACTGCCGCCTGATGGATGCCGGGATGGCGCTCCAGCATCTTCTCGACCTCGCCGGGATAGATGTTCTCGCCACCGCACACGAACATGTCGTCGGCGCGGCCGACGAAGAAGAAGAAGCCGTTCTCGCCGCGGCGGAACACGTCGCCGGTGCGGTAGTAGCCGTCCGGCGTCATCGCCTTGGCCGTGACCTCGGGCAGCTTGTGATAGTGCGTCATCAGTGCACCGCACTTCATTTCGAGGACGCCTTCGTCCTGCACTTCCTTGCCGTCGCGCACCAAGCGCAACTGCACTTCCGGATGCGGATAGCCGGTCGACAGCTCGGGCTGTGGGACACCGTCGGGATGCGGGCCGAACACCACGGGCCCGGCCTCGGTGGTGCCGTAGCCGTTGCTGATCGCAGCCTTGGGAAACGCCGCGCGCACCTGGTCGATCAGCGACTGGGTGATGGGCGCCGACCCCATGCGCACCGCCTCGACCGCCGAGAGGTCGTTGGTGGCTAAAAGCTCCTTCTCGCGCAGCATCATGGCGATCATGGTCGGTACGGAAGTGAGGAAGGCGACGTGATGGCGCGCGGCGGCCTCGATGTAGCCCCTGGTCGTGAACTGCGGCAGCAGCACGATGGTGTCGCCGTGGCTGAGTGTGGTCTGGCACATGGCGAGACCGTTCATGTGATAGAGCGGCGCCGCCACCAGCGAGCGCTGGCCCTCCGGCACCAGCCGGCGCGGACGCTGGGCGATCGCCCAGAGGTGCGAGTAGTGCGACAGCACCACGCCCTTGGGCCGGCCGGTCGAGCCCGAGGTGTAGAGGAACATCGCCGGTTCCTCGGGCTGCATCTTGATGGGCGTGAACGGGCCCTCGTCGAGCAGCGCCGCGAAGTCCTTGTCGAAGGAGATCTTGGGGACGGTGTCGGGCGCGAGCCGGAGCCGCGTGTCGTCGCCGATCACCAGCTTGGCGTCGCAATCGCCCACGATGTAGGCCACGGTCTCGGTCGGCAGTTTGTAGTTCACCGGCACCGACACCAGGCCGGCCTGCATGGTGCCGAGGAAGGTGAGCAGAAACTCGGCGCGGTTGGCCGACAGGATGGCGACGCGATCGCCGCGCTTCAGGCCGCGCTTCAGCAGGCCGCGCGCGACGGCGCCGCTCAGGCGGAAGATGTCGCCGTAGGAATAAAGGCGCTCGCTGCCGTTGCCGCCGGCATCGATCAGGGCCAGCGCCTCGCGCGGCACGTCGCGCGAGATCGCGTCGCCCTGGTTGTCGTATTTAATGCTCACCATGCGATTCCCCACCATCGCGCCTGCCGCGAGCGGATGGCTATTCGACGAACTCCAACACGGCATTCACGGCCTGCTTGGCCGGCACGACCAGCCGGCCGGATGTCTGGACCACGCCCACGACCTTGCCCTCTTGCAACGCCCGTGCCGCCTTGTTGACGGAGACGGTACGGAACGTGAGGCCCGCCATGTAGGCCTTGCGCCCCTCGGCATCGGGTACGGCATCGCCGAACTGCGACTTGAGCTCGGCCTCGGTGACGATGTCGAAGCGCGAATTGCCGATGACCACGGTCTTGCCGCCCTTGATGTCGCGCACGGCCTCGACGCCGAACATGTCGGCATAGAGCTTGGCGCCGGCCGCGGGATCGGGCTCGACGATCAGGGTGCGCACGACGGCGACCGTGCCGTTGGCGTGATGGCGCCACTCGTCGCGCCACACCAGATCGCGCGTGAAGTGGTGGCAGTAGTAGACGCGGCCGTAGGGCACGACGCCCGCCTTCATGCGCACCGTGCGGAAGCGGGCATCGTGCTCCTTGCCCGCGACCTTGACCGGCCGAGTGAACTCGACGGGCGGATCGACCGGCACGCCGACCTTGGCGAGCGATTCGTAGGTGACGGCGGAGTCCTCGGAGCCGAACACCAGGCCGTTCAGGCCGAACGGAAAGTTCAGCAGGTCCATGCGGCCGGTCGTGGCGCCCTTCGGCACGGCGATCAGCTCGAGATAGTCGGTGCCGAACATGGCGAGATGATTGATCGAGCCCAGCGAATGATAGCCGCGCTCGGTGAGCGTGAAGCCCAGCCGCCGATAGATGTCTGCGGCGCGATCCATGTCGTCGCGCGCATTGATGACCACGTGGTCGAGCGTTGCCGCCGGCAATGTCATCTAAAACCCCTCTCGCTCCCCAGCGTGGCGCATCTTGGCACGCCAAGCACGCCAGGATTTTTTATATTCCAGCGAGATCGGGTCGTCGGCGGAAATGATTTCCAGAACCCGACCTGCGGAAGGAATGAAATGCTAGAGACTACTCGGGCTTGATGCCCTTCTCGCGGATGATGGCACCCCAGCGCAGGGATTCCGACTTCACGAAAGCGGCGAATGTCGCTTGGCGATTGCCGACCGCCTCGGCGCCGAGCGCCGCCATTTGTTCCTGCACCGGCTTCGAGCGCAGCACATCGACGAGAGCGCCGTGCAGCTTGTCGCCGATCTCGCTGGGCGTGCCCTTGGGCAGGAACACGCCGTTCCAGCCGACCATCTCGTAGCCCGCCACACCCGCCTCCTCCATGGTCGGAAGGTCGGGCACCAGGGGCGAGCGCTTGCGGCTGGTGATGGCAAGCGCGCGCAGCTTGCCGTCCTTCACCAGGGGCAAGGTGCCGGGCACGTTCTCGATCATGAAGGCGAGCTGGCCCGCGACCAGGTCGGCCAATGCCGGCGCGCCGCCCTTGTAGGGCACGTGCACGGCATCGATGCCGGTCATCGACTTCAGGAGCTCGGCTGCCAGGAACGGCGTGGTGCCGACGCCGCCCGAGCCATAGTTGAGCTTGCCCGGATTGGCCTTGGCGTAGGCCAGAAACGCCGTCACCGACTTCACCGGCAGCGACGGATGCACGACCAGCATCAGCGGCGCGGAATTGACCATCGTCACCGGCACCAGGTCGGCAAGCGGGTCGAACGTCATCTTGGCGTAGAGATAAGGGCTCACGACCAACGCCGTGTTGGCCATCAGCATGGTGTAGCCGTCGGGCGTCGCCTTGGCCACGATGTCGGCGCCGACATTGCCGCCGGCGCCCGGCTTGTTGTCGACCACCACCTGCTGGTCGAGCCTCTCCATCAGGCGCTGCGCCACGATGCGCGCCATGATGTCGAGCACGCCCGCGCCGGCGGCGAACGGCACGACATAGCGGATCGGCCGGCTCGGCCACCTCTGCGCGAAAGCCGGAGCAGCGGCGAACAACGCGCCCGCGAGCGCGCTGCGGCGGGTGATGGTCATGCCGGACTCTTACTTGCCGTCGTTGAGCTCGGCAACGCGCGCCAGCATGAATTCGCCGGCGCGCTCGGCAAAATCGAGCAGGGTCTTGAGCTCGTCGCGGCTGTAGCCCGCAAGCAATCCCTGCATCGACTTCTCCATGGGCGCGAACAGCGCGCCGATGGGGGCGATCCTGTCCTCGCGCACCCGCACCAGCACCTTGCGCCGGTCCTGGGCATCGGCCGTGCGCTCGACCAGGCCCTGCCGTTCCAGCCGGTCGATCAGGCCGGTGACGGCGCCGCTGGTGAGGCCGGTGCGGCGGGCGATGTCGCCTGCCGTCGACGGTCCGTTCAGCAGGATGAGGTCGAGGCATTCGAGGTCGCTCGAATTGACGCCCACCCGCTTGGCGATCGCCTGGCCATGCAGGACCCCCGCCGCCGAGGAGCGGCGCATCGCCAGCATGAGGCGGCCGATCAGCGCCTCCTTGCCGTCCTGGTTGGGTTTGCGGTTGGCCATGTCTCTTTGCCGCCAAGATAATGGTCCTGGCGGCAAAGAAAAGCGTTTGCCGTCAGGTGCTCTCGTTCGCCAGCACGTCGCCGAACAGGCGCCAGGTCTCGCCGTCGAAGCGGGCGAGCCGGACGGCCTGGATGGGATAGAAGTCGGTCGGGCTGGTGTTGATCCTGATGCCGGGCAGCAGCAGTGGAACCGTGAGGTTCTTCATGCTGGCCGCCTGCTTCATCAGGTTCTCGCGCGTTAAAAGGTCGCCGCATTGCGTCAGCACGTGGCGCATCGTGGCCGACACGGCATAGGCGTAGACGTAGGAGGCGTCCGACAGGTTGGCGCCCGGCATGTACTTGCCCATCCACGCCTTCCATTCGATGAAGTCGGGCGCGGTCTCCCACTGCGGGTCGGTCGGATCTTTCAGGTACGCCGCGGTGATGATGTCCTTGCTGTTC
This sequence comes from Reyranella sp., assembly GCA_021732285.1. Lineage (GTDB taxonomy): Bacteria > Pseudomonadota > Alphaproteobacteria > Reyranellales > Reyranellaceae > Reyranella. Next base: position 6,901 of record JAKFVH010000291.1, read on the forward strand.
TCCAGCCCGGCGGGCTTGAGGGTCGAGGCGACCGAGGCCGAGACGTTGGCCAGGTAGTGCTTGGGCTTCCAGCCGAGGTCGGCGACCTTGCGGATCGCCTGGGCCGCGGCCTTGGGCGCGGCATCGTTGAAGAAGACGTCGGCGCCTGAATCCTTCAGCTGGATGACCTGGCTGTCGACCGTGGGATCGGTGACCTCGTAGCTCACCGTCTTGATCAGGAACTTGTCCTTTTTGTCGCCGAAGCCCGCCTGGAAGCCGTGCAGGTAGTCCTTACCGGAATCGTCGTTCTGGTAGAGCATGGCCACCTTGGCGTTGGGATGGTTGGCCATGATGTGCTTGGCGTAGATCGCGGCCTCGGTGGCGTAGTCGGGCTGCCAGCCCATGGTCCACGGGAATTCCTTGGGCATGCCCCACTTCGACGCGCCGGTGGCGACGAAGAGCTGCGGCACCTTCTTCTGGTTCAGGTACTTCTGCACCACCGTGTTGGTCGGCGTGCCGAGCAGCTGGTAGATCGCGAAGACCTGATCGTCCTCCACGAGCTTGCGCACCATCTCGACGGTCTTGGGCGGCTGGAAGCCGTCATCGTAGGTGATGAAGTTGATCTTGCGGCCGTTCACCCCGCCCTGGTCGTTGACCATGTTCCAGTAGGCGGTGATGCCCTTGCCGATCACGCCATACGCCGAGAGCGGTCCGGAATACGGATTGGTGTGGCCGAGCTTGATCTCCTTGTCGCTGACGCCCGGGTCGTACTTCTTCTGCGCCCGCACGATGCCGGGCGCAGCCAGAGCGAACGCCGATGCGGACGCGACCAGCGTCCGACGATTGATCTTCGACATGTGTTTCCTCCTCGACCGCCCCGTTCCCTCGGAGTCGTGCCGGGAGTGTAGCGCCTCAGAGCGCTTCGGGCGACGTGAAGGGCAGCGCCAGCGCCTCGGCGACCGGCCGGCAGGTCACCTTGCCTTCGTGCACGTTCAGCCCGTTTCGCAGATGGGAATCCTCGGCGATGGCCTTGCGCCAGCCCTTGTCGGCGAGTGCCAGCGCGAAGGGCAGGGTGGCGTTGTTCAGCGCGAAGGTCGAGGTGCGCGCCACCGCGCCCGGCATGTTGGTGACGCAGTAGTGGATCACGCCTTCCTCGACATAGGTCGGGTGCGAGTGCGAGGTCGGCTTCGACGTCTCGCAGCAGCCGCCCTGGTCGATGGCGATGTCGACGATGACGCTGTTGGGCTTCATCGAGGCGACCATCTCGCGCGTGACGAGTTTCGGTGCGGCAGCTCCGGGGACCAACACGGCGCCGACCAAAAGGTCGGCACGGCGCAGGATGGCGCCGAGCGCATCGCGGGTGGAGAAGATGGTGCGCAGGCCGGGGAACTGCGCCGCCAGCCGGCGCAGCACCTCGGCCGAGCGGTCGACGACGAACACCGTGGCGCCCATGCCGAGCGCGATGGTCGCGGCATGCGTGCCTGACACGCCGCCGCCCAGCACCACGACCTCGGCCGGCGGCACGCCCGGCACGCCGCCCAAAAGCACGCCGCGGCCGCCGGCAGCGCGTTCGAGGTAGTGCGCGCCGACCTGTGGCGCCAGCCGGCCGGCGACCTCCGACATCGGCGTCAGCAGCGGCAGGGTGCCGGTGGGCGAGGTCACAGTCTCGTAGGCGATGGCCGTGACGCCGCTCTTCAACAGGTCCTCGGTCTGCTCGCGATCGGGCGCGAGATGCAGATAGGTGAACAGCACCTGGCCGCGGCGCAGCCGCTTGCGCTCGACCGCCAGCGGCTCCTTCACCTTCACGATCATCTCGCTCTGGGTGAAGACCTCCTCGGCGCTGCCGACGATGCGCGCCCCGGCGGCGGTGTACTGGTCGTCACCCAGCCCCGCGCCGACGCCTGCGCCGCGTTCGACCAGGACCTCGTGGCCGTGATGCACCAGCTCGGCGACCGACGAGGGCACCAGCCCGACGCGGTCTTCGTGATCCTTGATTTCCTTTGGAACGCCTACGCGCATTGCTCGCTCAAAGCAGGTGGCCCGCGCGCTCGGCCTTGGTGCGCAGGTAGTTTTCGTTATGCCCATTGGCCGGGAAGGAGTGGGCCACTCGCTCGGCCACCTCGATGCCATAGCGCTCGAGCTGGCTGATCTTCTGCGGGTTGTTGGTCATCAGCCGCACGCGCTTGATGCCCATGCGCGCCAGCATGGTGGCGGCCGGCGCATAGATGCGCTCGTCGGCGTCGAAACCCAGCTGCTCGTTGGCGTCGATCGTGTCGAAGCCCTCGTCCTGCAGCTCGTAGGCGCGCAGCTTGTTGACCAGGCCGATGCCGCGGCCCTCCTGGGCGAGATAGAGCAGCACGCCCGATCCGCGCTTGGCGATCTCGGCGATGGCGCCGCGCAATTGCACGCCGCAGTCGCAGCGCAGCGAGCCCAAAAGGTCGCCGGTGAAGCATTCGGAGTGCAGCCGGATCAGCACCGGCTCGGTGGGATCGATCTCGCCGACGACGATGGCGAGATGCTCCTTGCCGCCGTCGCTCGGCCGCCAGGCCAGGATGCGGGCGTTCTCCGCCCCCTCGAGCGGCACGTGCGCCTGCGCCACCTGCTGGAGGTTGCGCGCCGAGATCTCCTCGTAGGCCAGCACGTCGGCGGTATCGACGTAGATCAGGTCCTGGTCGCGCGCCCAGTCACGGCGCTTGTTCTTGGGATCGCCGGTCAGAGGCCCCAGCACGACAGCGGGCAGCAGACGGGCGAGCTTGGCGAGCTCGATCGCGGTCTCGGCGATCAGCGGCGCGTGGCTGGCGACGGGCCGCGAGAGGTAGCGCAGCGCGGCATGGCGGCCGGCCTCCTCGGTCTCGTGCGGCTGCAGGATGACGTCGGCCGGCACGCCCTCGGGCAGGTCCAAGGTGATCGGCTTGTTGGTCTCGCCCATGCCGCCTGCGATGTGCGGCGGGATCTCCATGCCGATCGCCTCGGCCCGGCGGCGTGTGGTCACCAGCACGGGGGCCTGCTGGGCCAGGCCTTGCAGGCGCTGCAAGGCGCGCGGGCCGCAGGCTTCGGCCGCGATCACCAGCCCGCCGGCGCCGTCGTCGTCGCGCAGGACGACGATGCCGCCGCGCCGCAGCTCGGCCAGGGCGCGCTCGACGGCGGCCAGGGCGGTGGCAGTACGGGAATGAACTTGACCCGGAATCATGCTTTACCTGCCGCCATCCTTAGCACGGCGCGGGCCTTTTTGCCGAAGTGAACCGCTTTTGCCATCTTTTCGTACCAGATAGAGTATTTCTAATGCGCTAGGGCGCATTCCGTCCGGCTGGCATCAGCCGGACGGAATGTGCCTTGCAATTCATGGCGTTCGAGGGCGCGCGCAAGCCGCCGCTCCAGCAGGTAGCACCAGCATGTCGGTAAACAATCGCGGCAAGAAGATTCTGCTGGTCGATGACGACCAGGGCTTGCGCACCGTGCTCGCCGAGCAGCTCGACCTCTACGATGGCTTCACCACCATCCAGGTCGGCACGGCGGCGGAGGGCATGGAGAAGGCCAAGCTTGCCCACTATGACGCCATCCTGCTCGATATCGGCCTGCCCGACATGGACGGTCGCGAGCTCTGCAAGCTGATGCGTCGCCAGGGCGTGCGGGCACCGGTGATCATGCTGACAGCGGCCGATTCCGACGCCGACACGATCCTGGGCCTGGAATCGGGCGCCAACGACTACGTCACCAAACCCTTCCGCATCAACGTCCTGCTCGCGCGGCTCCGCGCCCATCTGCGCCAGCACGAGCGCAGCGAGGATGCGGTGATGACCATCGGCCCCTACGAATTCCATCCCGCCGCCAAGATGCTGATGGAGAAGACCGGCAAGAAGAAGATCCGGCTGACCGACAAGGAAGCCTCGATCCTGAAATACCTGTTCCGCGCCGGCGACCGTCCGGTGGCGCGCGACGTCCTGTTGAACGAGGTCTGGGGCTACAACGCCGGCGTCACCACCCACACGCTGGAAACGCATATCTACCGCCTGCGCCAGAAGATCGAACGCGACCCGGCCAGCGCCGCCATCCTGATCACCGACCGCGGCGGCTACCGGTTGCAGCCCTGAGAGGGCGCTCTTGCCAGAAGGTGACCAATGCGTCACCTTTTCCTAAACCCGACGATAACCCGCCCGGGAGGGCTCCCTCATGAGCACGCAGCGCATCTACGCCCTGCCCATCGAGACCACCGAGTGGAAGTTCGACGGCGCCACCGAGATCCAGTTCAACTGGGAATACGACGACGGCTCGGACGCGCTGCTGGAGCTCTACGAGAAGGGCAAGAAGCAGCAGTGGGACGCCAGCTCGCGGATCGACTGGTCGCTCGAGCTCGATCCCGAGAACCCGATGGCCCTCAAGGACGAGGCGCTGTCGATCCACGATACCGACTACTGGCGCAAGATGACCGACAAGGAGAAGGGTTGGCTGCGCCAGAACCTGCAGGCCAACCAGATCTCCCAGTTCATGCACGGCGAGCAGGGTGCGCTGATCGCCACCGCCAAGATCGTCGGCACCGTGCCCGACATGAACGCCAAGTTCTATGCCGCGACGCAGGTGATGGACGAGGCGCGCCACGTCGAGGCGTACAAGCGCCTGCTGCACGAGAAGTTCGATCTTGCCTATCCGATCAATCCCTCCCTGAAGACGCTCCTGGAGCAGACGCTGACGGACCGGCGCTGGGACATGACCTATCTCGGCATGCAGGTGCTGATCGAGGGCCTGGCGCTCGCCGCCTTCCAGTCGATCCGCGACAAGGCCGGCAATACGCTGGCCAGCGCCGTGAACGCCTATGTCATGCAGGACGAGGCGCGGCACGTCTCGTTCGGCCGCCTGGCGCTGCGCGAATACTATCCGCACCTCTCCGATGCCGAGCGCGACGAGCGCGAGCAGTTCGTGGTCGAGGCGCTCTATTTCATGCGTGACCGCTTCAACAACGCCGAAGTGTGGGAGCGGCTTGGCCTGCCGGCCGACGCGTTGAACGAGCTGCACTACAATTCCAAGCAGATGGCCTCGTTCCGCGGCCGCCTGTTCAGCCGCGTCGTGCCCACGGTCAAGGACATCGGCCTGTGGGGCGAGCGCGTGCAGAAGACCTTCGCCGAGATGGGCGTGATGGACTACGCCAACATCGACGTCACCGAGCAGCTCGCCAACGACGGCAAGGTCGCCGACGACTTCGACAAGAAGATGTTCGTCGAGAAGGCGATCGCGGC
>JAKFVH010000097.1 GCA_021732285.1 Reyranella sp.
CTAGAACCGGAGCATGACCGTAGCTGGACAATTGATGGCCGGTAAAAAGGGCCTCGTCATGGGCGTCGCCAACGAGCGCTCGATCGCCTGGGGCATCGCCAAGGCCTGCCACGACCATGGCGCAGAACTGGCCTTCACCTTCCAGGGCGAGGCCCTGGAACGGCGCGTCCGGCCATTGGCCAACTCGGTCGGCGCCAAGATCATCGCGCCCTGCGACGTCACCAACGCCGCCAGCATCGACGCGACCTTCGCCGAGATCGAGAAGCAGTGGGGCAAGCTGGACTTCGTGGTCCACGCCATCGCCTTCTCCAACAAGGACGAATTGCGCGGCCGCTACCTCGACACCACGGCGGAGAACTTCCAGCTCACCATGAACGTGAGCTGCTACTCCCTGACGGCGGTGGCGCAGCGCGCCGTGCCGCTGATGAAGGACGGCGGCAGCCTCCTCACGCTGACCTACTACGGCGCCGAGCGCGTCATTCCGCACTACAATGTCATGGGCGTGGCCAAGGCCGCGCTCGAGGCGAGCGTGCGCTACCTCGCGGCCGACCTCGGCGAGCAGAAGATCCGCGTCAACGCCATCTCGGCCGGCCCGATCAAGACGCTGGCCTTCGCCGGCATCAACGACGGCCGCTATATACTGAAGTGGAACGAGCTCAACTCTCCCCTCAAGCGCAACATTACCCAGGAAGAAGTCGGCAACGCCGCCCTCTACCTGTTGTCCGATCTCGGCACCGGCATGACCGGTGAAGTGATGCATGTCGATGGCGGCTACCACGTCGTCGGCATGATCAAGACCTCGTCGGCCAAGCAGATCGCCGAACTGCTGGGCAACTTCGAGGGCGAGTAGGACGGAGGCCGGCAGCCATGGCCGGCAGCAGTTTCGGCACCCTCTTCCGGTTCACCAGCTGGGGCGAAAGCCACGGGCCGGCGATCGGCTGCGTGGTCGACGGCACGCCGCCGCGCATCCCGCTGAGCGAAGCCGACATCCAGGTGTGGATGGAAAAGCGCCGGCCCGGCCAGTCGCGCTTCGTCACCCAGCGCCAGGAGCCGGACACGGTGAAGATCCTGTCCGGCGTGTTCGAGGGAGTCACCACCGGCACGCCGATCGCGCTGCACATCGACAATGTCGACCAGCGCTCGCGCGACTACGGGGAGATCAAGGACAAGTTCCGCCCCTCCCACGCCGACTACACCTATTTCAAGAAATACGGCGTGCGCGACTATCGCGGCGGCGGGCGGCAGTCGGCGCGCGAGACGGCGGTGCGTGTCGCCGCCGGCGCCATCGCCCGCAAGATCCTGGGTGACGACGTCAAAATCCGCGGCGCGGTGATCCAGCTCGGCACCCAGAAGATCGACCGCGCCAAGTGGGACTGGGACGCCACGGGCGACAATCCCTTCTGGTGCCCCGACCGCCAGGCGGCGCAGGGCTGGGAAGGCTATCTCGACGACGTGCGCAAGCGCGGCAGCTCGGTTGGCGCGGTCATCGAGGTCGTGGCCTCCGGCATCGCCGTCGGCCTGGGCGACCCGGTCTACGACAAGCTCGATGCCGACCTTGCCAAGGCGCTGATGAGCATCAACGCCGTGAAGGGCGTGGAGATCGGCGACGGCTTCGCCACCGCGGCGATGAGCGGCGAGGAGAACGCCGACGAGATGCGCATGAAGGACGGCGCGCCGGCGTTCCTCAGCAACCACGCCGGCGGCATTCTAGGCGGCATCTCGACCGGGCAGGACATCGTCTGCCGCCTGGTGGTGAAACCGACCAGCTCGATCCTGCACAACGTGCGTAGCATCGACCGCTTCGGCAACGAGGTCGAATTGCGCACCAAGGGCCGCCACGACCCCTGCGTCGGCATCCGCGCCACGCCGGTCGCCGAGGCGATGCTGGCCGTGGTGCTGGCCGACCATCTGCTGCGCCATCGCGCGCAGTGCGGCTGAGGTGGCGGTGGCCGTCCAGCCGATGACGGCTCGCTACAGCACGCTGCACAACGGCAGCATGGCCGTATTCGCGCTGGCCATGGTCGTCGTGGCGGTCGTGCACTTCATAAACAATCCGGCCAATGCGCCGACGCTGTCGCTGAACGACCAGCGCTTCGTGCTGTTCGCCATGCTGGCGATGGCGGTGCTCTACTACGTCGTCCTGGGCGTCAGCCGCATGCGCAATCGCGAGCCGCAGGTCGTCATCGACCAGGACGGCATCCGGCTCGGCTTCGGCCGCAACAGTCGCTTCACCTGGGATGACATCATCTGGGTGCGCCTGCGCCGCCTGGCGTTGCGCCCGCAACTCGAAATCGGCCTCGTCGACCAGGCCTTCATCTCCGCCAACCTGCGCCTCACCATGTGGAGCTTTGATGACAGCCTGCGCCCGGTGCGCGGGCAGCCGACGACGGTGCTGGTGCGCGACAACGGGCTCGACACCAAGGCGTCGGCGATGCTTGACGCCGTCAAGGCCTTCCGGCCGAATCTCGTCAAATCCTGAAGAGCTCTGAACGGAGACTCGCCATGTGGCGATTTATCGTTGGCCTGCTGGCGACCGTGGGCACCCTCACCCTGCTCGGAATCGGCGGTTGCGCCGCCTTCCTTGCGTCGGCGCCCTTCACCACCAAGACGCTGCCGCAGAACCTGGTCCTGTCGCTCGACCTGCGCGACGTGCCGTCGGAAACGAGCGGCAGCAGCCTGCTGGGCGGCGACCTGTTCGGCGGCAAGCGCGACATCGTCGAGACCGTGCAGCTCCTGTGGCAGGCGGCCGACGATCCGCGCGTCGTCGGCATGTTCGTCGACATCGGCGACGAATCGGCCGGCCTCGGCCGCGTCCAGGAGCTGCGCCAGGCGATCGCCCATTTCCGCGGCAAGGGCAAGTTCGCGCTGGGCTTCGCCGATTCGCTGGGCAGCGGCGGCACGCATTTCTCCGATTACTATCTCGCCTCGGCGCTGGAGCAGATCTGGCTGCAGCCGAGCGGCGGCTTCGCGGTGGCCGGCCTCGCCATCGAGACGCCGTTCCTCAAGGACGGGCTCGATCGGCTGGGCGTGCGCATCGAAGGCGGCAAGCGCTACGAATACAAGAGCGCGCCCGATAGCTTCACCAACACCGCCTATCCGCCGCCGGCCCGCGAGAACCTGCAGCAGCTGCTCGACAGCCTCTACGGCCAGTTCGTGAGCGACGTCGCGCGCGAGCGCCATCTCGAGCCGGCGAAGGTCCGCCAGCTCATCGACTCGGTGCCCTTCGATTCCGAAAAGGCGCGTGAGGAGAAGCTGGTCGACCGGATCGGCTATCGCGCCGATGCGCTCGACGAGGTCACGACTCGCGCCGGCAAGAACCGCACCCTCGTCACCCTGTCGGACTATGCCAGCGATCCGGGGCGGCCCAAGCCGCGCGGCGACACGCTGGCGCTGGTGCGCATCACCGGCGCGATCATGTCGGGATCGCCGAACCGCGGCCCGCTCGACGACGACAACATCGCCACATCCGAGGACGTGGTCGACGCCCTCGACCAGGCGGCCTCGGCCAAGGACGTCAAGGCGATCGTGCTGCGCATCGATTCACCGGGCGGCACCTATCCCGCGGCCGACGCCATCGCCGACGCCGTCGGGCGCGCCCGCTCGGCCGGCAAGCCGGTGATCGTGTCGATGGGCGACGTCGCGGCCTCGGGCGGCTACATGGCGGCGATGCGCGCCGACGTCATCGTCGCCCAGCCCACCACCATCACGGCCTCAATCGGCGTGTTCGGCGTCTGGCCGGTGGCGACCGGGCTTTTGGCCTCGCTCGGCGTCAACGTCGAGCGCCTGTCGGTCGGCACCAATGCCGGCATGTATTCGGTGTTCCAGCCGCCGACCGCGGCGCAGCGTGTCGCGATCTCGCGCCAGCTCGACGAGATCTACGCCGACTTCACGCGCCAGGTCGGCGAGGCGCGCAAGCTCGAGGGCAGCCGTCTCGATGCGGCGGCGCGCGGCCGCGTCTTCTCCGGCATCGACGCCAAGAAGGCCGGCTTGATCGACGGGCTGGGCGGCCTGCAGCTCGCGCTCAACATCGCCAAGGCCAAGGGTGGCATCGACGAAACGCGCCAGGTCGAGCTGCGCGCCTACCCGCCCGAGTCCGACCGCTGGCAGAAGGTCGTGGACCGCCTGCTGCGGCTGGCCGGCATCGACGCCCAGAGCCCGACGGTGCGCGCCCCGCGCGAGGTCCGCGACACGCTCGCCCGCTTCGGCATCGTGGCGCGCCCCGGCAACGTCCGCCTGCCGCCGCTCCCGCCGTTGTGGCGTTAGGCTGGGGGCGCGTCACTCCAGTGACGCGTCATAGGGTATCGACAGCAAAAGACGCGCCACTGGAGTGGCGCGCCCCCAGCGTCAGCTGCGCTCGCCGAGCAGTGCCATGATCGCCTGCCACATCGTCCAGGCATTGCGGACGTTGACGGCGGTGAACTCGACATGGCCGATATCGTCGATCAGGAACAGCGACACGTGCGCGCGTGATGCCGCCACCGCGAGGTCCTGGCTTTCGCTGTAGGGCACCATGGGATCGGTGCGGCCGTGCACTAGGATGAGATGGCCATTGAGCTTCGAGAGATCGTAGAGAGCGAGGTTAAGCCCATCGATCTCGCGGCGCACTCCTTCTGGCAACGCCTGAATGAGGCTGGTCACGGCATCGGGGTCGCGGTTCTCCACGAGCGCCAGGACGGCACGCCCCTGGGCGCCCAGCGCGGCGGCCTGGAGCGAGATGTCGGCGTTGCGGTCATGGAAGCGCAGCCGCCCGATCTCCTCCAGCAGGAAAGCGTCGCCCGGGTTATCGAGCCGGCCAGCATTGGCCACCAGGAAGGCCCATCGTGCATAGCCGCTGGGTTCGCGCCGATGCTCGCGGCTGTCGCCGCGTGGGCGAAACGAGCCGGTGGTGACGAAGCGGATGACGGACTCGGCGTCGCGGTAGCCGCCGATACCGACGACGAAGCCGACGCGCGGCGCGAGGTCCTCCTGGAGGACAGCGATGATGGCAGGGGCCACGGCATAGGAGACGGCGGCCACGCCGAGCGGCACGTCCGGCTCGCGCATGGCTAGGTGGCGCATCGCCGATGCCACGCGTTCGGCATCGGCGCGCGACAGTTTTAGACGACGCACCTCGGGCAACTCAGGCACCAGCACCGCGAGGCCCGCGCGAGCGAAGGTGCGCGCCAGGGCTTTCAGCCGCGGCTCGTCGCGCCCGAGCACTGCCGCACCCGGCACCAGGACCATCGCGGCGCGCGCCTGCCCCGCCGGTCGATAGAAATCGCCTTCGCCATCCGTCCATCTCAGCGGCTCTTCACTCGGCGCCGGCGTGACGTCCTGCCAGGCGGTGTGCCCGCCGCCGGCCGCGATATCCCACATGATCAGGCCGGCCTGCATCCACGCCACCGGGTGGCCTATCGCGAAGGCGACCACGATCAACGTGGCCACGCCGGCCGACAGCAGGATCGCGAGCCGCTTCATGCGGTGAGGCGGACGCTTGCCAGGGTGTCCAGCCTGTCGCCGTCGCGCCTGAGCAGGGCCAGTTCCTCGACGCGGCCGCGCATGGGCAAATGCTGGCGCTGGACGATGCGCGCGATCTGCTCGGCTTCGGCAGCGTGGCCGAACAGGCCGAGCGTGATGTGCGGCTCGAAAGTCTCCGGACCCGGTGTCGGGTTGAGCGTCTCGTGGAGCTGCGTAAGCTCGGCCTCGCCGTCGGCCGGTACGGCATAGAGATACGCAGACCGCGACGGCGGCGTCATGTCATGGCGCACCAGGCGATCCAGCATGAACCAGAACGGCCGCGCCGTGATGTCCTCGAGAGCGCGGCATAGCCGCGCTTCCTCGGACGCATCGGCGCCGAACACCAGCGTGAAATGCGGGCCGATCAGGTCGGCCTCGCGCGGATGGTACTGCGCCCTGAGCCGCCGCAGTGCGGTGTCGTCGGCCTCCGCCAATACCGGCCAGGCCACGACATAGAGCATGTCAGCCGTAGCTCTTCGCCATGCCGAAGGCCGGATCCATCGCCGCGCCATAGGGTGGGAACGGATAACGCAGGCCGTTCTTGCCGAGATGGCCCATGCCCTCGATGGCGCGCAGGAACTCGTCGGGCGGGCAGGCCATCAGCAACTCGTCGTCGGCGACGCCGCCGTAGCGCCGTTCGGCATAGCAGGGCAGCGACAGCGAGGTCTGTCGCGTGGCCAGTGCACGTCCCCACGAATCGGCGCAGGCGCTCTCGCCGGTGCAAGTGAAGTCGTAGCGGCGATAGCGGTGGAACTGCAGGCCGTTGATGAAATAGATCATCTGGCCGGGCGTGCCGTAGAACAGACAGATGTCCGGCGGATCGAGCCGCGCCGAGCGCAGAGGCGACACCACGAGGCCGTTGTACTTGCCGTCCGGCACGCGCGGCATCTGTGCCTGGTGCGCGGCCGATGCCTCCTTGTTGCCGAACCACACGCCGTTCATGTGATCGCCCGACAGGAAGCCTTCGCCGGGATGGTTGAGGCCGACGACGCCGCCGCAATTGCCGCCGCGCGTATTGTCGACGGTGATGCCGAGCGTAAAACCGTACCAGCGCGACTGCGTCACCATCTGGCACATGGTGAACTTGAACCCGTCGGTCGGCTTGCGCACGCCCTGGATCTTCTCCATGTCGGCCGGATCCTCGAACAGCCGCATGCCGATCGGCTGGGTGCGGATGCGCAAGAGGTCGATCAGCTTGGTGCTGGCGTCGGCGAGCATCTTGCCGTCGATCTCCTCGGGCGGCGTCCACGGGGCGACCTTGTAGCCCGGCGGCAGCGTCTGGACGTTCATGGTTTCCTCCAGTGGCTAGGTGAGGTTCAGCCCACCATCGGCTATGACGATTTCTCCCGTAACGTAATCGTTGGCGACCAGCGCGGCCACCAGATCGGCGATGTCCTCCGGTTTCGCTGGCCGACGCATGGCCGAGCGGGTGTTCCAGAGCTCGGTCGCCTCGGGCCAGTTGGCGCCCATCGGCGTCTCGACCAGGCCGGGCGCCACGCAATTGACGCGGATAGCCGGCCCCAGCGCCAGCGCGAGCAGGCGCGTGACGTGATGCAGGCCTGCCTTGGCCGTTGCATAGGGAATGGACGCCCCCTTGGGCCGCACGCCGGCATGGGTGCCGATATTGACGATCGCGGCAGGCTGGCCTGCCTCGGCGGACTTGCGCAGCGCCGGCTCGGCCTCGGTGATCAGCACGAAGGGCGCGATCAGGTTGACGTCGAGCATGCGGCGCCAGACGGCCGGCGTCGCCGCCTTGAGATCGGCATGCGGGATGCGGATCGACTGGCCGGCATTGTTGACCAGCACATCGAGCCGCCCGTGCCGCTGCAGCACCGACGTCACCAGATCGCGCGTCGCCTGCTCGTCGGCGAGGTCGGCCTGATGATAGCTCGCGCCGGCAAGCTCAGCGGCCATGCGCTTGCCGACATCGGCGGAGCTGCGCGAATGCAGCGCGACCGCGTAGCCGTCGCGCGCCAGGCGACGCGCCGTGGCGGCGCCGATCCCCGAGGTCGAGCCGGTGATCAGAGCGACGCGGTCAGACACTGGACTTCAGCGCCTCGAGGGTTTCGTCCGGCCGCTCGACGATCATGAAATGCCCGCTGTTGGGAATGACGACGGCGCGCGCGCCGGCGATGGCGGCGGCCAGCGGCTTGGCCTTCGCGGCGGGCGTCATGAGATCGCCGTCGCCCAGCACCAGCACGGTCGGGCACTTGATCGTAGCCGCGCGGGCGAGCGCGTCCTTGTAGACGTTGCAGGCGGCGAGATCGTTGTGGATCACGCCGGGCTGGTTGCCCGACAGCACGGCAAGCGATTCGCGACGCAGCCACAGGCCGGGCGAGACCATGCCGCCCTTGTGCAGGGCGTTGCCCATGCCCCAGAAGGTCATCAGCTCCTGGACCTTGAGCGTGTTGGCCTTGGCCGATTCCAGCATCTCGGGATGGACCGGCATCTCGGCGGCGACGCCGCACAGGCCGAGCGCCCTCACCTTGTCGGCAAAGCGCGCCGCGGTCTCGACGGCGACCAGCGCGCCCATGGAATGGCCGACCAGTGCCGCCTGCTTCAGGCCGGCCGCCGCGATCAGCGCCGCCGTCCAGTCGGCCATCGCCGCGACGGTTTCAAGAGCCGGTCCGTCGGACCAGCCGTGGGCGGGAAAGTCGACCGCCAGCACGCTGCGGCCATGATGAGCGAACCAGCGCGTCTGCAGGCGCCAGGCGGTGCGGTCGAAGCCGGCGCCATGCAGGAAGATGACGGCAGGCTTGGCCGGGTCGAAGTCGGTGCCGCCGGTCGTCGCGGAGACGGCGCGGCCGTTGACGGTGAGCTTCATGGTCAGGCCTTCACCGCCGCGCGCAGGGCCTGTCCTAGATCGTCCAGAAGGTCGGCAGGGTCTTCCAGGCCGACCGACAGGCGGATCATGCCCTCGCCGATCCCCGCCTCTTTCAGGGCCGCCGCATCGAGCTGGGCGTGGGTCGTCGAGGCGGGATGGATCACCAGCGACTTGGCGTCGCCGACGTTGGCGAGGTGCGAGAACAGGCGCAGCCGCTCGATGAAACGCCGTCCGGCCTCGCGGCCGCCCTTGATGTCGAAGCTGAAGATCGAGCCGGTGCCCTTGGGCAGGAGCTTTTGGCCCAGCGCATGATCGGGATGATCGGGCAGCTCCGGCGAGGCGATGCGCTCGACCGCGGGATTGTCCTTGAGGAAGCCCACCACCTTGCGCGCATTCTCGACGTGGCGCGCCATGCGCAACGGCAGGGTCTCCAGGCCCTGCAGCAGATAGAACGCCGTCTGCGGCGCCATGCACGAGCCGAAGTCGCGCACGCCCTCGGTGCGGGCGCGCATGATGAAGGCGTGCGGGCCGAACTCCTCGGCGAAGTCGATGCCGTGATAGCCGGCGTAGGGCTCGGTGAGCGTCGGGAACTTGCCCGATCCTTCCCAATCGAAGCGGCCGGATTCGACGATGACGCCGCCGATCGCCACGCCATGGCCGCCGATGAACTTGGTCGCCGAATGGAAAACGATGTCGGCACCCAAGGTGAGCGGCCGGCACAGCACCGGCGAGGCGAAGGTGTTGTCGATCATCAGCGGGATCTTCGCCTTGTGGGCGATCTCGGCGATGGCCGGGATGTCTAAAATCTCGCCGCCGGGGTTGCCGACGGTCTCGCCGAGCACCAGCCGCGTCTCGGGCCGGATCGCCTTGGCGAAGCCGTCATGGTCGCGCGGATTGACGAAGGTGGTGGTGATGCCGAAGCGCGGCAGGGTCAGCCCCAGCATGTTGCGCGTGCCGCCGTAGAGCGAGGTCGAGGCGACGATGTGGCCGCCTGCTCCCATCAGCGTGGCGATGGCGATGTGCAGCGCGGCCTGGCCGCTCGACACGCCCAGTGCGCCCGAGCCTTCCTCCAGCGCCGCGACGCGCTCCTCGAACACGGCGACGGTCGGATTGGAGATGCGGCTATAGATGTGGCCGCCGACCTCGAGGTTGAACAGGCTCGCGGCATGATCGACGTCGCGGAAGACAAACGATGTCGTCTGGTAGATCGGCACGGCGCGCGCACCGGTGACGGGATCGGGATGCTGGCCGGCGTGCAGGGCGAGCGTATCGGGCTTCAGGAACTTGGCTTCGACCACGGCGACCTACTTCTTGAACAGCGAGGCGGCAGCCGCGGCATGGCTCTGCTTGGCCTTGATCTTGTCCTCGACGCGCGCCAGCTCGGCCCTCAGTACAGCGACGTATTCCTTGAGGTCCTCGATGTTCATGGCATCGAGGTTCTTGGGCTGCGGTTTCTTCTGCTTGGGATCGAGATCGTCGAGGTCGAAGGCCATGGCGCGGCTCCACGGAAGCGGCTAATTGAGACCTACCATTGCTCCCACCGCTCCGAAAGGCCGACCATGAGCGCGCTGCCCGCAACGATGACCTGTGTCGAGATCAAGAAGCCGGGCGGGCCTGAAGCGTTGGTGCCGACGACGCGGCCGGTACCGCAACCCAAGGACGGCGAGCTTTTGATCAAGGTCGCGGCGACGGGCGTCAACCGTCCGGACATCGCCCAGCGCGCCGGCCTCTATCCGCCGCCGCCGGGCGCATCGGATTTGCCAGGCCTCGAGGCTGCGGGCACGGTGGCGGCGCTGGGCGCGGGCGTCAGCGGATGGAAGGTGGGCGATGCCGTATGCGCGCTGACACCGGGTGGCTCGTACGCCGAGTATTGCACCGTGCCCGCGCCGCAATGCCTGCCGCCGCCCAAGGGCTTCGACATGCTGCGCGCCGCGGCGCTGCCCGAAAACTATTTCACGGTGTGGCACAATCTCTTCGAGCGTGGGCAGCTCAAGGCCGGCGAGAGCGTGCTGATCCATGGCGGTGCCAGCGGCATCGGCACGACGGCGATCCAGCTCGCCAAGGCGTTCGGCGCCACCGTGCTGACGACGGTGCGCAACGAGGAAAAGGCAAAGGCGGTGCGCGCGCTCGGCGCCGACCACGCCATCCTCTACAAGGACAACGACTGGGCGGCCGAAGCGAAGAATCTTTCAGGCAGCGTCGACGTCGTGCTCGACATGGTGGCGGGCGGCTATCTGCCTAAAAACCTCGGTCTCTTGAAGGAGGACGGCCGCTGCGTCGTCATCGCCCTCCAGGGCGGCGCCACGGCGACGGTCAGCGCCGGCATCGTCATGATGAAGCGTCTCACCCTCACCGGTTCGACGCTGCGCCCGCAGAGCATCGCCAGCAAGGGACGCATGGCGCAGGGCTTGAAGGACAAGGTCTGGCCGTTGCTCGAAGCGGGCAAGATCAAGCCCATCATCTACAAGACCTTCCCGCTTAACGACGCAGCCGGCGCGCATGCCGAGCTCGAGCGCGCCGACCATGTCGGCAAGGTCATGCTGACTGTCTGACGGGAGCGCGGGCCTCTGGCCCGCATCATGATCATGAGCGGGCCAGAGGCCCGCGCTCCCAGTCCGTTCAGTGCCGGTTGGTCTCGTCCAGGTCGGGCTGATCGGCATCGGCCGGATCAACCGGGCCTTCGACGGCCGGCGGCGTCTGCACCAGTTCCTCGGCCGAGGTATCGGGCATCGGCTCGCCTTCAGCCGCGGCCCGCGCCGCCGCCTTCTTCTTGGCGGCGTCCTCGCGGGCGGCCTTGCGGCGCGCCTTGTCGACGGCGTCGTTGAGATCCTTCAGCGAGCACAAGCCGAGCGTCACCGGATCGCGCGGCCGCACGTTCTGCATGTTCCAGTGGCTGCGGTCGCGTACCGACTGGACGGTGCTCTTGGTCGAGCCGACCAGCTTGGCGACCTGCGAATCCTGCAGCTCGGGATGGACTTTCAGCAGCCAGGCGATGGCGTCGGGGCGATCCTGGCGCTTGGCGACCGGGGTGTAGCGCGGGCCCTTGGAGCGGGCCACGGGCATGGGCACGTCGCGCGGGCTGAGCTTCAGGCGGGCCGCTGGATCGGCCTCGGCGCGCTTGATCTCTTCCTTGGTGAGCTGGCCGTTGGTCGTCGGATCGAGACCCGTCATGCCGCCTGCAACTTCGCCGTCGGCAATCGCCTGGACCTCGAGCGGATGCAGGCCGGTGAAGGCCGAGATCTGGTCGAACGTCAGGGTGCTGTTCTCGACCAGCCAGACCGCGGTGGCCTTGGGCATCAACACTTGTGACATGGGTTCTTCTCCTGAGCCCGGATATAGAGCCCGCCCCTGCCCCCGCCAACCTGAAAAGCGCCCTAAAGTTGAAGGGCAGCGCAGGGCGGAAACAGGGCCGGAACCGGGAATGGTCCAAAAGGAAACGGCCGGGCAGAGCCCGGCCGTCCCTGAAGACTTACGCTTCGGATCGTTTACTGGATGACGATCTCGACGCGGCGGTTCTGCGGCTCGCGCACACCGTCGGCGGTCTTGACCAGAAGGCCCTGCTCGCCGCGGCCGATCACCGTGATCGCCTGCGCCGGCACGCCTTCACGCACCAGGGCGTCCTTGACCGCATTCGCACGACGCAGCGACAGCGCCATGTTGTAGGCTTCCGGGCCCGACGTGTCGGTGT
>JAKFVH010000161.1 GCA_021732285.1 Reyranella sp.
ACGCGGGTTCTGCAGCGTCTCGTCGACCTTGGCCATGCCCTGGTCGTCGAGCTCGTAGTCCCAGGTCGAGCGGTCGGCATAGGCCTTGCGCTCGGCGTTGAAGCCGGTGAACAGGCCGTCGTTGAAGCCGAAGCCTTCCTTCACAATGAAGGCGGCGTTGGTGTACGCCTTGACGTACTCCTGGTGGATCTTGTTGTTGCCCAGCAGGTAGCGCATCACGCCCGAGAGGAACGCGATGTCGGTGCCAGGCCGGATCGGGGCATAGACGTCGGCCACCGCAGCCGAGCGCGTGAAGCGCGGATCGACCACGATCAGCTTGGCGCCGTTGTTGGCCTTGGCTTCGGTGACCCACTTGAAGCCGCAGGGGTGTGCCTCGGCGGCATTGCCGCCCATGATCAGAACGAGATCAGTGTTCTTGATGTCGTTCCACGAGTTCGTCATCGCGCCGCGTCCGAATGTGGGGCCAAGACTGGCCACCGTCGGACCGTGTCAAATTCGGGCTTGGTCTTCGAACCCTAGTATCCCGGTCGCACGCACGAACTTGTAGGTGAGGTATCCCGCCTCGTTGCTGAGCGAGGAGCCGCCGAAGAAGCCCGTGCTCAGCCAGCGATTGACCGTGACACCATCCCGGTTCTTGGCGATGAAGTTCTTGTCGCGGTCTTCCTTCATCAGCTTGGTAATGCGGTCGAGCGCGAAGTCCCAGCTCACGCGCTCGAACTTGTCGGTGCCCGGCTTGCGGTGCATCGGATACTTCAGGCGATTGGCGCTGTGGATGTAACCCAGCGACGCGGCCCCGCGCGCGCAGAGCGTGCCGCGATTGACCGGATGATCGGGGTCGCCCTCGACATGGATGATCGAGGACTTGGCGTTCTTCGACTTGTCGCCCAGCGAGTAGATCAACACGCCGCAGGCGACGGCGCAGTACGGGCAGGCATTGCGCGTCTCAGTCGCGCGCTCGAGCTTGAAGGGTCTCACACCGGCTGCAAGCGCATCGCCTGCGCCCGTGAATCCCAGGGCGCCCACGGAAGAAGCGGCGAGGCCGGCAGCGCTCACCTTCATGAATTGCCGACGGGTGACGGCCATGTTTTGTCTCCATCCCTTCGCGACGCTTCTTTGTCACGTTGTGACTTTTTTATGTTGCGTCTCGACTAGTGAAACGCCGCTAAGTCGCTGAATCAATAGAAATCAGCACACATTTAGGGGAGGCCTGCCAGCATCCGACAGAGGGCGTGCGACGCTCCTACTGATTTTGCACAACTGGCCCACCGGCTCGAGAACATATCATGAATCTACATTTGATCGACTTGCCCGCGCTCGCTCGCCGGCAGCGTCGAGCAAGGCCAGCAAATCGACCGTATCGGCCTCCGGCGCCGTGGCGCGCCCGCTCCAGAAATGGGGCTGGCGATTGCGCAGCCAGAACATGCAGGCCCGCGTATCGGGCGGCAGGCGCACCTTCTCGCTGACCGGCCGCTCCTTGCCGAGATGCCACACGGTGCGCTCGACCGTGTGCTCGTAGCCCACCGCACGCTCGTAGAGGCAGCGCGCCACCTTTGCATCGGCAATGGCGCGGGCCTCGCGCACGGCCGTGGCGAACTCAGGGTGCACCGCGATCCAGTTGTCGATCGTGCGCGTCGTTACATCGAAAAAGCCGGCCAAGTCGGCATTGGTGGCGCCGAGCAGGCAATAGTTGCGCGCGAGCTCACAAAGATCGCGGCGGTAGAGGGTGGGACGGCCGGCACCGGTCATTCGACGAATATAACTGAAGTCCCTTTTCAGATCAATACCCGGGTAATTTTTTCGTGCCATAAAGGACCATGTCGACACACTACAGCTGGTGGTCCTGGAGACCCATAAGCCGGCGAATGCTTGCAATGCTGTCAGATGCGCCGCGCTGCGCTCACTTCAAATGCAGCCAGGGCAGCTGCTCGTTGCGAAAGAAATGCCTTGAGGGCTCGAAGGCGCCCGGCTCGTCGAATGCACCGACGTGGAAATGCGTCTCGGTCGGCAGCTGGTCGACTTCGCAGGTCAGCGTAGCGCCGCACGTTCGGCAGAAGCCGCGCGTCGTGCCGGGAGAAGACTTGAACTTCCTGATCTCTCCCTTGGTCACCGTGTAAGCGCCGCGTTCGAAGCCGACGAACACCGATACAGGCGCGCCACTGTGCCGGCGACAGCTCTGGCAATGACACCAGAACACGCTCTTGGGAGTACCCGTGGCGAGGAAACGGACGGCGGCACAGAGACAGCCGCCTGCGAACTTGTGGCTCATCGGGCTCATCGATTGCGCTCCATTTGCCAGTCGGCGGTCGGCGGATCGCTTAGCCTGTCACGACGAGCGCGAGGCGCAAAAGGAGGCGCCGCGCTGTCATGCGGCAGGCTCGCGACGACTGATCGGGTAGCTGCGGTCGTCGTCACGAAAGGGTTGCAACAGCATGCGATCGAGGCGGAGCTCGCGGGGATCACGGAACTGCTCGGTCCCGATCGTCATGGCTCCGTGGCCGGCTTGCGGCTGCGCCCGATAGGTACCGAACAAGCGGTCCCACCAGGGAAGATTGAAACCGAAGTTGCTGTTGGTCTCGCGCGGCAGGATCGAATGGTGGACGCGGTGCATGTCGGGCGTGACGACCAGCCAGCGCACCACCCGGTCGAGACGCTGCGGCAGGCGGACGTTGCCATGGTTGAACATCGAGGTGGCGTTGAGCAGCACCTCGAAGATCAGCACGGCCACCGCCGGTGCGCCGAGTGCCGCCACGACGCCAAGCTTGATCGCCATCGACAGCAGGATCTCGATGGGATGGAAGCGGGCTCCCGTGGTCACGTCGATCTCGAGGTCGGCGTGGTGCATGCGATGCAGGCGCCACAGCGCCGGCACGGCGTGAAACAGCACGTGCTGCAAGTAGATGGCGAGGTCGAGCACGATCACGGCGATGATGATCGCGAGCCAGGACGGGGCATTCAGCGCAGGCAGCAGCCCCCAACCGCCCACCTGGGCCACCACCGCCACGCCAACGGCCGCTGTCGGAACGATGAGGCGCACGAGCAGCGTGTCGATGACGACCACGCCGAGATTGCCCGGCCAGCGGCGAAGCCGGCCGATGGCCTGCCGTCGCCGCGGAGCCACGAGTTCCCACAACGCCATCGTCGCGAAGATGGCGGCAAAGGCTCCCAGACGGATCCAGGGCTCGTGGGCGAACAGGATGTCTGCCAAGATCAGCTCTTCGGTAGGCGGGCCTTGACGCCCGTCGTTCAATCATTCAATTAATAAATTTAATGATGTAGAGATACGATGCCAATGTCAAGCGAGAGCCCCAAACGCGTCCTGTTCGGCCAGTTCGCGGCCGTGGCGAAGGCTGCGGCTCATCCCTATCGCCTGGAACTTCTGGAGCAGCTGGCGCAGGGCGAGCGCAGCGTCGAGGTGCTGGCCGACCGGCTAAAACTGTCCATGGCCAACACCTCCCAGCACCTGCAGCACATGCGGCGCGGCGGGCTGGTCGCGGCGCGGCGCGACGGCAAGTTCGTCTTCTATCGGCTGGCCGACGACGCCGTGCTGGATCTGGTCGCGGCGTTGCGGCGGGTTGCCGAGACACAATCGGCCGAGGTCGAGCGGGTCGTGCGCAGCTACTTTGCAAATCGCGACGCGCTCGAGCCTGTCGCGCGGGCTGAGCTGATGAGCCGGCTGCGCGACGGCGTCGTCACCGTGCTCGATGTCAGGCCGCAGGATGAGTTCGCGCTCGGCCACCTGCCGGGCGCCATCAACGTCCCCCTGGCCGAGCTCGAGCGGCGCTTGTCGACGCTCGATCCGGGCCAGGAGATCGTGGCCTACTGCCGCGGTCCCTACTGCGTCTTGTCCTACGAGGCGGTGGCGAAGCTGCGCGCGCGCGGCTTCAAGGTTCGGCGGCTCGAGGATGGCTATCCGGAATGGCGCGCTGCAGGATTGCCGGTCGAAGCCGGCAGCGCGTCCTAGCGCAACGCCTCCGCAATCGAGCTCACCTTGCGCCACACCTGTTTGCTGCAAACGATCAGCACGCAACCCTCCACGACCAGGGTATCCGCACCGCGCCGCTTCACCGTGGCCCGGTAGGTCTGGCCGTCCTCCGGATTATAAATCCGCCCCTGCCAGCCGCCGGCCGGATCGGCTTTCAGGCCCGACAGGATCGTGAGGCCGACCATTGGCCGGGTGCGCAGTCCGGTGTCGCTATTCTGCGCGTCGAGGCGCGGGCGGCCGCGCTCGTCGAGAGCGTCCCACAGCCAGCGGATGGTGCCGCAGAGCGTCACGCCATCGCTGCAGGGCGCAAGCTCGACCACGGCGGAAAACCCGGGCGTCGCCCAGCGTCCAAAAACCTCGTCCGCTGCGTGCGCCGGACGAAGCGCCGGAAGGAGCATCAGTAGGAGGAAAATAGTACGCAATGACATCATGGCCGGGCCTCCGCCGCGACCTTGCCGGCGACGATGGCTTCGAACTTCGCGGGATAGCCGGGATGCTCCGTGCCCATGAGCTTGTCCCACCATCTGAAGTAGAAGCCGTAGTTGTAGCGCCCGAGCTCGTGGTGAAGGTCGTGGGCGGTGGTGGTGTTGTTCCACCCCAGCCATCGGCCCGGAGTGAAGGCGGCCGGATGCAGCTCGTAGCCGGCATGGCCCATCACGTTGCGCACGACCTGGACCGCCACGAAGATGAACAGCGCGAGGGCATGCATCGGAACCATGGCCACGAACAAGGCCACGAAGGCGCCCTGGACGATCGCCTCGGGGACAGAGAACGAATAGGCCGTCCAGACGGTCGGCGTTCGCGACAGGTGATGCCAGCGATGGAACAGGCCGAACAGGCGGCGATGATGCATCAACCGATGCGTCCAGTAGAAATAGGCATCGTGGGCGACGAACATCAGAGCGAGCGACAGCACGAGGTAGACCGGCCCCGCCTCGGCGAAGCCGGTGTAGATCGTCACCCATCCCTCGCGGGCCGCGATGTACAGGACGAAACCCAGCAGGGAGAAGATCAGCGCCGAGCGCAGCGACGAGAGGATCTCGCGGCGGACATCGGCGGCACTGGCGTCGCGCGTCTGGATCTTGCGGTGCTTCAGGACGGTCGGCGCGAGCACGCGCAGCAGAAGCGCCACCAACCCTGCCGCCAGCAGGTATCGGGCCGTGTCCATCGCCCAGATACCCGGCAGCGCGGAGGCATGTTTCTGCAACAGTTCGATCATCGGCTGCCCTCCTTCGTGGCGAGGAGAGCTTGCCGCGGTGTCGGCCTGGACATCGCGGCACATTCGAAAATCAGCCGCTTCCGGCCCAAATGGGATTGCCGATTTCGAAATCGACCAGCGTCAACCGCCTCCAGTCCCCTCCGCTTGGCGGCGGAACTCGGTAGGGGTCACGCCGGTGTCGGCCTTGAAGGCACGATTGAACGGGGAAAGGGACTGGAAGCCTGCATCCAAGGCGATGGTCAGGATGGGCACGTCCCGTTGCGCCGGGTCGGCGAGGGCCTGCTTCGCGTCGGCCAGGCGATGGCGGTTGAGGTACTCGCTGAAGTTCCGGAAGCCCAGGCCGCGGTTGATGGTTCTACGCAGCCGGTGCTCGGGCAGGCCGAGCTTAGCCGCAAGGTCGCCGATGGTGAGGCCTTCCCGGCGATATAGTCGCTCGATCGTCATCAGCCGCTCGAGCTCCCTCAGCACGGCCGGATCGACCGGCTCCGTCGGTGCTTCGGCCCGGATCGCCAGCGCTGCCGGTTGGCTGGAATCGGCCAGAAATCCCGCCAGATCGGCATGCAGCAACGCCACGGCGATCACCGCGGCGATCAACGACAGAGCGGCGGCATTGAGCAGATGGACAGCCGGAGGAACGCGGTCGGGACCGATTGAAATGTCGACGGCGGCTGTGACTGCTGTGTGCAGCACGACCGCGGCCAGGATGAACAACCGCAGCCGGCGACGGCCCTCGACCAGGTCACCGCGCCAGCCCGTGACGGTCTGAGCCACGGCGAGAAGAACAAAGACCACAGGCACAAGGCGCAACGCCGCCGCCAGCGGCCAGTTCGCGGCGACATCGATGCCGAATGAAGCTGTTCGCGAACAGACGACAAGCAGCAGCCACCACACGGCATGCCACGGTGTCGGCCGGAAGGAATCGTCGAACGCCGCGCGTGTGAACAGCCAGAACACCACGACGTTTCCGGCGCAAATCGCCGCCAGGGGAATGAACCAGAGGGAACGCGGGTGGTCGGGCAACGAACAAAGGGCGTAGGCAGCGGCGCCGACCGACAGGGCGGCGCCCAGCCAGGCGACCGGCCGGCCGCCGCCTCGCCGAAACACGGCGACGGCAATGAGCAGGAAGAGCGCGATGCCGGCGCCGCGCAAGCCTGTGTCGAGACCGCCTATCAAGCTTGTTCCCATCATGCCGCCGAAGTCATACCCGTCATGAGATCAGGCCGCCATGAAATCGGTGGCGATAGACAAGTTCATCGCCTCGCGCCGTATCGAGGAAGGCGATGGCGCCAACGTCGATGATTCTACCGGAGGTCGGCGAGGAGCCGTCGCCACGCCGCCGTCTCTCGCGCCGGCCGGAACAGCGGCCTGCGCCGCGCCAACGCCTTGCCCAGAGTCGCGGCAAGGTGCGGTTCGCGCTCGAGCCGCAGGAAAAGGCGGGCGAGCGCCTTGGTATCGCCAACCGGGAAATAGCCGGCGTAGTCGGAGCCGAGCAGGCCGACATTGCCGTCCATGCGTGACGCAAGCACCGGCACGCCGGCCACGACGGCCTCGGAAACCACATTGGCGCCGCCCTCGCTGAGCGAGGAAATGACCATGGCGTGGCTGCGCGACAGCAGCCGGCGCACAGCGGCTGCTGGAACATCGTCTCGCCACGTGTAGCGCGCATTGATGGCCATCTCGGCGCGGGCCCGCTCGGCCCACTCCGGCGTATAGGCCCGGCCGACCTGCTCGATGCGGATCCGGCTGTCGGCCGGCAGAAGACGCACCGCTTCCGCGGCGCGCAGCGGGTCCTTCACGTCGCGCAGATGGCCGATCACCGAGACCACGACAGCCCGCCGGCTCGGCCGGCGCGATTGTCCCAACGGCGGAGCCGACTGATGGATCACGCGCAGCCGCCCGCGAAGCCGCTTGGGCACCGACTTCCAGGCAAGATCGTTCAGGGCGACGAGCCGATCCGCCTGCTCCATCGCCCGCACTGTCGGACCGGGGTCGGTGTCGATGTACTGATAGATGTCGGTGCCGCTCAGCTGCAGGATGACCGGTCGCTTCGGGAATTCCGCCTTGAAACGCTCGATCGCGGCGGCGCTGCGCCAGGCATGAATAGCGACCATCGCGTCGGCCGATTGTCCATCATAGCTCGATGCGACCTGCACCCGATGGCCGAGCTGCCCCAGGATGCGCGCCCATCGCGTCGCCGCGACGCGATTGCCGGTGCGTGAGGTCGGTCCCGCCGGTGTGATAAGAACGATCTTCATGGACCATGGCCATGCCGATCGGCCGACCAGCGGTGCATCCGCTGCCGACCTTGTGGCGCAACTGCGCGAGACCCGTCTTCGCACTCGGCGTCTGACGGAAGATCTGTCATGGGCGGAATTGATGGGGCCGTATCTCGGCATCGTCAATCCCGTGCTGTGGGAGATCGGCCACATCGCCTGGTTCCACGAATACTGGACGCTGCGTCATGCGCATGGCCGTCCGCCGCTGATCGAGCGCTGCGATCGGTTGTGGGATTCGAGCGCGGTGGCGCATGCCACGCGCTGGCATCTCGATCTTCCCGACCGCGCTGGAACCTTGGGCTACATGGCCGACGTGCTGGCGCGCCAGGAGGACATGCTGGCCGGCGGCGGCGGTACAGAAGCGCGCTATTTCTACGACCTCGCCATCCGGCACGAGGACATGCATGTCGAGGCGCTGACCTACATGCGCCAGACCCTGAGCTATGCGCCACCGCGCGACCTCGGTGCGGTCGAGCGGCCGCGTGCCGGGCCGCTGCCCGGCGATGTCGCGGTGCCGGGTGGCCGCTGGCGGCTCGGCTCGACCTCGGAGGGCGGCTTCATCTTCGACAACGAGAAGTGGGCGCACGATGCTGCGCTGCAGCCGTTCAAGATCGCCCGCGCGCCCGTGACCAATGCCGAGTTTGCCGCTTTCGTCGAGGCCGGCGGCTACCGGACCCATGAATTCTGGAGCGATGCCGGCTGGGCGTGGCGCGAACAGCGCGGGGCCGAGCAACCCGTCTACTGGCAGGGCAAGCGCGACGGCGTGTGGGCGGCGCGCCGTTATCAGGCGGCCGAGGAACTGGCACCGCACGCGCCCGTCGTGTTCGTAAGCTGGTTCGAGGCCGAGGCCTGGTGCCGCTGGGCGGGGCGCCGCCTGCCGAGCGAAGCCGAATGGGAGGCCGCCGCGATCGGCCTGCCGACGGCCGATGGAACCCGTCTGGCGGACCAGCGCCGTCGATGGCCGTGGGGCGATGACGGGCCGACAGAGACGCGCGCCAACCTCGATTTCGCCTTCGATGGCCCGGTCGATGTCGCGGCCCTGGCCGATGGCGACAGCGCCTTCGGGTGCCGGCAGATGATCGGCAATGCGTGGGAATGGACCGCGTCGGACTTCCTGCCCTTCGCGGGCTTTGCCGCCGATCCCTACAAAGACTACTCGCAGCCGTGGTTCGGCAGCCGCAAGGTGCTGCGCGGCGGCTGCTGGGCGACCAGCGCCCGCATCGCACGGCCCGCTTACCGCAACTTCTTCACACCCGACCGCAGCGACGTGTTCGCCGGTTTCCGGACCTGCGCGATCTGACGATGGTGGACCCCTGTTCGATCAGTGCGAATGCCGATGATGGCTGTCGGGTGCGTGCGCATGCGCATGCCTCAAGCGCCTGTGCCGATGGCGGTGGCTATGCGGCCGGTTCGGGTCAACCGGCCCGTCGTGGACGTGATCGTGATGTTCGTCGTGTGTATGGCGATGCTCGTGCTCCAGCTCCTCGTGGTCGTGCACGTGCTCGTGCCGTTCGGTGACATGCAGCCAGACACCGATGGCCATCAGGGCGCCCGCCGCGATCAGCTGCACTGACACGACATCGCCCAGCAACGGCACCGCAGCCAACGCGCCGAGGAAGGGAGCCACGGAGAAATAAGCGCCGGTCCGCGCCGTGCCGAGATGGCGCAGGGCGAGAACGAAGAGCACCAGGCTCACTCCGTAACCAAGAAAGCCCGTCAACGCCGCCCCGGCGATGGTGCCTGCTCCGGGCAGGGCGGCCCCCGCAAGCAGTCCGATGGCCAGGTTAACCGGCCCTGCGACCAGCCCCTTGATCATGGCGATCTGCACCGGGTCAGAAAGCGATACCTTGCGCGTGAGGTTGTTGTCGATCGCCCAGGCGAGGCAGGCAGCGACAATGGCCGCCGGTCCGAGCAGATCGGAGACCGTCACGCCGGGTTGCCAGTTCAACACCACGGCGCCCGCAACGATGCTCGTCATTCCCACGGCTATGCGCCGGTCGAAGTTCTCCTTGAAGACGAACCAGGCCAGCAGGGCAGTCAGCACGCCTTCCAGCGTGAGCAACAGCGACGCCGCGGATGCAGAAACGCGCGTCAGCCCGAACAGCAGCAGCACCGGGCCGACGATGCCGCCCGCGGCTATAGCCCCTGCAAGGAACGGCAGCTCACCGCTCGCCAGCTTCGCTTCACTCCGTCGGCCGAAAAGAAAGACGATCGACAAGCCAACGCCGGCGCCACCGTACAGGAGGCCCGCAAGTATCCAGGGGTCCGCCTCGCCCAGCAGCAGCTTCGCCACCGGCGTGGACAACCCGAACAGAATGGCTGATCCGAGCGCTATCAATACCGGCAAAGCCTTCGCCTCCGCGATAGTGATCCAGCACCATCTCTAGCGCAGCGCGGTCTGGAAGAGGATGAGCGCCCGACGGCGACTCACTGCTTCTTCTGCAGCCCCCACGTCTCCGCAAGCTGCGCCGCAATGTGGGCCGCCATCATCCGGTTGCCGGGGCTCTCCGCCTTGTCGTCGCGCCAGTAGTGGATGTGGTCGGCGTAGATCGTGCCCTTCTCGTTGGCGAAGATGTCGCCGAGGTCGTAGATCGCGAGCCCGCGCTCACGCAGCGTCAGGAGGCCGGCCACCATCTTGCGATAGATGTCGCGGTAGGAGAGGTCGCCGACGATGCGCTTCTCGTCCTCCGTCAGCACCTTGCCGTAGGCCGGCGCGGGCTGGATGAAGAACGCCGATTTCAGATTGTACTCGCGCGCCAGCACCTCGGTAGCGCGCAGGTATTTCTGGTAGAGGCCGATCTGGACGGCGAACTCGCGCTCGGCGTCGCGGCGGATCTCCTCGGGCATGCGGAAGATGCTGTTGAGCGTGGTCTTCTTTGCCGACTTGAAGACGTCCTGCCCCTTGGCCGCCTGCTCGATGCCGCGCACCACCATGTAGGCGGCGTGGCTCTGGCCGAGCACCGGCATGGCCGCCAGCGAGCCCGCGAGCCGGCCCATGACCCAGCCGATGGCGGCGTCGCCGAAATTCTCGTCGGCCACGAACGGATTGACCTCGATGAAGTTGCTGAGCGGCCGCTCCAGCCGCTCCTCGGCGTGCGGCCAGAAGAAGTAGTGTTCGTTGAAGCCGCCGAGATTGACCACGGCGTCGACCGAGCTCGCATACATCGCGAACAGGATAAAGGGCTGCGGCTCCTTCCAGGCGCCGTCGCCGCCGTTCAGTACCAGCCACGGCTTGCCGTTGGGGCTGACGTATTTCTTGTTCAGCTCCTCCTCGAGATAGCGCGGCGCGGGCGGCGCGGCGTTCTGGGCGAGCTGCGAGGCGACCGAGCCGCCGCTCAGGATGACGGTGAAGCGCTCGGGATTGCGGACCGTCGGATAGTCGGGCCCGTACAGGCCGATATTGTTGACCCACGGCTGGCCGCACGGCGGGTTGGCATGGTGCACGAAGCCGACATAGGGATGCGGATAGAGCGTATCGACGTAGCGGCACGTCGTGCCCTTGGTGGCGTCGCGCAGATAGGTGTTCTGCGTGCGCTCGAACAGCTGGGCCGCGGGCGTATAGCGGCCATCCTCCAGATACATCCAGGCGATGGCCGCGATTTCGATCGCCGCCAGCGCCAGAACGATGCCGAAGAGGGCCGAGATCCAGCCGAAAATACGCTGCTTCATTACCTGGGGGTCCGCCCGAACGAGTCGGGCGGACTATACCGGTGGAGGGCCATCCGACAAGGCGGCGCGATGCCCTAGTTGGTGGCTATTTGGCGGCGGCCGCGCCGGCCATGGCGACGTCGGCGTCCTGGTTGGACATCACGCCGGAGACGCCGATGGCACCGATGATCTTGCCGTCGACCACGATCGGCACGCCGCCTTCCAGCGGGGTGATGCCCTTGACGGCGAGCAGGCGCAGGCCGGCCCCGCCCTGGGCGATGGTGTCCTGCAGCGCCTTGGTCGGGCGCTTGAGGTTGTTGGCCGTCACCGCCTTGCCGATGGCGATGTCGACACTCGCATGCTGCGTGTTGTCCATCTTCGAGAAGGCCGCGAGTTGGCCGGCGCTGTCGACGATGGCGATGGCGACCGGCCAGTTGTTCTTCTTGGCCTCGGCTTCGGCAGCCGCGAGCGCCTTCTTGGCGGCGTCGAAGGTGATGGCGGGACCATAGGGTGGCGGTGGCGGCGGAGCCTGGGCGAAAAGCGGCGTCGCGACGAAGCTGGCCGCGATGGCGGCCGCGATCAGGAGCCTGTTCATGGCGTTGTCTCTCCCTGGTTACCGTCTCTTGTGGATCGGCCCGGGGACTATGAACGAGGTGGCGTCAACCGACAGGTGTGGAGGCGGTCACATTCAGGTGACCCTGCTCTTCGCTCTCTTCACCTCCCCCGTCATACGGGGGAGGCCGGGAGGGGGAAGGCCGCAGAGAAGCTTCTGAAAGTTTCAGATCTGAAATTGTCGAGAGCACCAGTGC
>JAKFVH010000238.1 GCA_021732285.1 Reyranella sp.
TCGGAGCCGCCCGACGGCTCGCTGAACAGCATGCACCAGGTGTGCTCGCCCGACAGCGCCGGCCACAGGAAGTGCTGGCGCTGCGCCTCGGTGCCGTGCGTCAGCAGCGACTGGGCGCAATTGTTGATGGCGACGGGATTCCTCGGCACATGCACGCCGGCGCGCTTCATCTCCTGGTCGATGATGAGCTGCAGCTCGGCGTCGGCCTCCAGTCCCCACGGCCTGGGCCAGTGCGGCACGGCGAAGCCCGCCTGCGCCAGCGCCAGGCCCGACGGATGGGGATTGGCCTCGAACCAGGCGCGGATCGCCTGGCGTTTGGGATGGTCTTCACCCGGCAACTCGAAATCCATGACGCCCTCCGAACTCTATGCAGCCGCTACCGAGACGTAGTCCTTGAACTGCTGGCGCAGCGTCACCTTGTGCACCTTGCCGGTGGCAGTGAGCGGCAGCGCCTCGACGAAGGTGACGTCGGTCGGCAGCCACCACGACGCCATCCTGGGTTTCAGGAATTCGATCAGCTCCGGCGCAGTCACCTGCTTGTCGGGCCGGCGCACGACGACCAGCAACGGCCGCTCCTGCCAGCGCGGATGGGGAATGCCGATCACGGCGGCCAACGCCACCGCCGGATGGCCCATGGCCGCGCCTTCGATGGCGGCGCTACTGATCCATTCGCCGCCAGACTTGATGACGTCCTTGGAACGGTCGACCAGCTCGACCGTGCCGTCGGGATGGAGTTTTGCGACGTCGCCGGTCTGCAGCCAGCCATCGTCGATCGCCGCCGGCTGCTTGAGGTAGGCGCCGGTCACCAGCGGACCTTTGGCCTGAAGATGGCCGAAGGCCACGCCGTCGTTCGGCAGCACCTTGCCGTCGTCGTCGACGACGCGCAGCTGGGTCGAGAAGGCGACGCGGCCCTGGCGCAGCTTCTGGTCGACGCGCTTGTCGAACGGCAGGTCGATGTGGCCCGGTGGCATCGACGTCTTGGTGACGCCCAGCGCCTCGGTCATGCCCCAGCAATGGGCGACTTCGATGCCGTGGCGCTGCTCCAGCGCCTCGACCAGCGCGCGCGGCGGCGTCGTGCCGGCAACCAGCGCCGCCCGCATCGCCGGCAGTTTCAGGTTGTTGCGGTCGAGATGGTCGACCAGCGTGATCCAGACCGTGGGCACGCAGGCCGCCATGGTGACGCGCTCGGCCGCCATCAGCTCGTAGAGCTTGTCGGGCTCGAAGTTGCGGCCGGGCAGCACCAGGGTATGGCCGCTGAGCGGCGCGGTGTAGACCATCTGCCAGCCGTTGCCATGGAACATCGGCGCGATCGGCATCACCGCCTCGCGCGCGCCCGAGCGGTAACCGCCGATCATGTCGGCGGTGCTCATGACGAGCGCGCTGAGGATGGTCGAGCGATGGGTGTTGACCACGCCCTTGGGCTGGCCGGTCGTGCCCGAGGTGTAGCAGATCACCGACGCCTGGCGTTCGTCGAAGGTCGGCCAGACATAGTCGTCGTCCTGCGCCGCCAGCAGCTTTTCGTACGACAAGAGCTTCAGGCTCGACTTGGGTGGCTCTGGATCGACGCTCATGTAGATCCAGCCTTTCACGCCGGGCACCGACGGCGCCAGCCGCTCGGCGATCGGCAGCGTGCCGGCATCGAGGCAGATCCAGGAGTCCTCGGCGTGATTGACGATGTAGGCGAGCTGCTCGTCGAACAGGCGCGGGTTGATGGTGTGCAGCACCGCGCCCGAGCCCGAGACGCCGTAAAACAGTTCGAAATGGTGATGGGTATTCCAGGCGAGCGAGCCGACGCGATCGCCCGGCTGCACGCCCAGCGCCGCCAATGCCTTGGCCAGGCGCTTGGCGCGGCTGTGCACCTCGGCATAGGTCGTGCGGTGAATGCCGCCCTCGGGCGTGCGCGCCACGACCGCCGTGGTGCCGTGAATGCGCGCGGCATGCTCGATGATCGATGTCACCAGCAGCGGCGCGTCCATCATCAATCCGCGCATGGCCATCCTCCGTCTTGTTCCTCTCCCCCGTTAGGGGGAGAGGTTAGGTGAGGGGGTTGCACGAGCTGTCGAAGCCCCCTCACCCAGCCTCTCCCCCTAGCGGGGGAGAGGAGATCTATTCGTGCCGATGTAGCCCGCGACGATCGTCCGCCACAGCTCCAGCAATCGGTCGAACCGTTCCGGTTCGTTCTGCCACAGCATGCGCACAGCCAGACCACGCACCAGGCCGAGCGTCAGCCACAGCACGTCGTCGGCCACCTGCTCGGACATGCCGTTGGCCACCAGCGCCTGGTGCCAGGCCCGCTCGGCCGGCAGGCGGGCATTGCGCACCATGGCCATGAGCTGCTTGCGGAAGCGGGCGCTGTTGATCGACGTGGCGATGTCGAGCGAGATGAAGAACGGCGTGGAAAAGAAGAAGTCGCGGCCGTCGGCGATGACGCGCTCCAGCGGATCTTCGCCACGCTTTAGCGTGCGCGCCCGCACCTGGCTGGTTGCCAGCACGTTGTGGAAGACGTGCTCCATGGTGGCGTAGACCAGCTTCTCCTTGGTCTTGAAATGATGCAGCTGGGCGCCGCGCGACACACCGGCCGCCTTGGCGACGTCGGCGGTGCGGAAATGGGCGTAGCCCCTCTTGCGCAGCACCTCGACGGCAGCGTCGAGGATACGGGTGCGCGTCTCCTGGGTACGTTGGGCCTGCGTGCGCCGCTTCTTCTTCGGCGCACGCGTACGCTTGCCGGGCCGCTCGTCCGTGAAGGCGGACAGGGACATGGTGCTAGTCCGCCTTGATGTATTCGACCGACGTCCAGCCCTTGCCGTCGAAACGAGAGAGCTGGAAACCGTGATAGGCGCGGTAGTCCTCCGGCGTATTGCTGAGCTTGATGCCGGGCAGCAGCAGCGACAGCGTCACGTCCTTCAGGGTCGTCGCCTTCTTGAGCAGATTCTCGCGCGTCAGCTCATTGCCGGCGGCATTCAGCACGTACTCGGCCATCTGGCCGTTGACGTAGCCCGACACGCCGATGGCATCGAGGGCTGATTCGTTGGGAGCATACTTCTTTATGAAGGCGAAGTAGGCCTGCATATCCGGGTCCTTCTCCCAGGCCGGGTCGCCCGGCTCCTTGAAATACTGCGCCGTCATCACGCCTTCGACCTTGTCGAAGCCCACGACCTTCAGCACCGCCTGCACCGAGCTGCCGGGGCTGGCGATGAACTGCATGGGCTTCCACTTGAGCTCGTCGGCCTTGCGCAGTGCCTGGGCGGAGAATTTCGGCGTGGTGAAGTTCATGAACACGTTGGCGCCCGAACCGGCGAGGCTGATGACCTGCGAATCGACGGTCGGATCGGTGAGCTCGTAGCTCTGCTCCGACACGACCAGCTTCGAATAGTTGTCGCCCAGCGCCTTCTTCAGGCCCTTGAGATAGTCCTTGCCGTAGTCGTCGTTCTGGTAGAGCACGCCGATCTTGGGCGCCTGCTGGGCCTTCAGCGCATAGCGGGCGAAGCCCATCGCCTCGGTCTCGAACGAGGGATAGAACGGCACCGTCCAGGGGTACTGCTTGGGATCGTTGAACTTGCTGCCGCCCGCCGAGATCAGGAGCTGCGGCACCTTCTTGCCGTTGAGATAGCGCTGGGTCGCCGAGTTGGTCGGCGTGCCGACGGTGCCGACCTCGGCCAGCACGTTGTCCTCCTCGACGAGCTTGCGCGAGGCTTCGAGCGCCTTGGGCGGGCTGAAACCGTTGTCGAGCATGATGAACTTGATCTTGCGCTTGTTGATGCCGCCCTTCTCGTTGACGGCGTTGAAATAGGCCTGCTCGACGCGGCTGTAGATGCCGAAGGCCGACGCCGGCCCGCTGAACGGGGCGCTCTGGCCGATCGTGATCTCGGTGTCGGTGACGCCCGGCCCGTACTTCTTGTCTTGCGCCTGCCCTGCCGTTGCCAACAGCAGCCCGGCCGCGACCAACGCCATCGTCGTTGCGCGCATCATTTCCTCCCGATCTTCAACGGCCTCTCGACGGGCCGCTATGCCGGGAGTTAAAAACAGTCCGTCCGGCTTGTAAACAAAAATTCTACCATTTGTTAGGAAACGCCATGGCCGAAATCTTAGCCCTCGGGATCTCCCACTACCCGCCGCTGCACGGCAAGGACGACCGCATGTCGTGGATTCTGAAGAGGATGCTGCAGAATCCGAAGCTGCCGCAGGAGCTGCGCACACCCGCCGGCTGGCCTGCGGAAATGCGCGCCGAGTGGGGCAACGACGAGGGCGCCTCGTCGGCCGCCCGCCATCGCGCCGACCTCGTGGGCTGGATGGACAAGACGCGCGCCGCCCTCGACGCCTTCAAGCCGGACTTCGTGCTGATCTGGGGCGACGATCAATACGAGAACTTCAAGGAAGACGTGGTGCCGCCCTACTGCATCAGCGCCTACGAGAGCTTCAAGTTCGCCTCGCCGCCGGGCAACGTGTGGGGCGAGACCGACAAGACCTACGAGCTGCCCGGTCATCGCGCCGCCGCCAAGATGCTGGCGACGCGGCTGATCGAGGAAGGCTTCGACACGGCCTACGCCTACAAACCGTTGCATCATCCGCTGGGCCACGCCTTCACCAACGCGATCATGTATCTCGACTACCATCGCCAGGGGTTCGGCTATCCGATCGTGCCCTTCGCCATCAATTGCTACGGCCGGCGCGTGCTGGCCCAGCGTGGCGGCCTGCCGGTGTTCGATCGCACGATCGACGATGCCGACCTCGATCCGCCGGCGCCGACGCCCCGGCGGCTGTTCGACATGGGCGCGGCGACGGCGCGTGTGCTGGCCGAGTCGCCCTACCGCGTGGCGTTGCTTGCGTCGTCGGGCTGGAGCCACGCCTTCCTGACGGCCAAGAACCATTTCCTGTGGCCTGACACGCCGTCCGACCGGCGCATGTACGAAGCGCTGCGCGACTGCGACTGGCCGACCTGGCGCAACTACACAGGCGCGGCGGTCGAGGACAGCGGCCAGCAGGAGATCCTGAACTGGATGTGCATCGCCGGCGCCATGAGCGAGCTCAAGCGCAAGCCCAAGGAGACAGGCTTCGTCGACACCTGGATCTTCAACTCGTCCAAGGCGTTCCTGATAGCGCCGCCGCACTAATTTCCCACCTGGGCCCGCCATGAAGCTGAAAGACCGCGTCGCCGTCGTCACCGGCACCAGTCCCAACATCGGCGGCGGCATCGCCGAGGGGCTGGCCGCCGAGGGCGCGGCCATCGTCGCCGTCGACGCCAACGAGGCGAATGCGCGCGATTGCGCCAACTATCTCAAGAGCCAGGGCAGCCGCGCCATCGGCCTCACCTGCGACGTCACCGACGAGGGGCAGGTGAAGGCCACGGTCGACACTGCCCTCAAGGAATTCGGCCGCATCGACGTGCTCGTGAACAACGCCGCCTTCTTCAACAAGAAGGGCGTCTTAGACATGCCGTACGACGAATGGAACCGACAGACCGGCGTGATCCTGGGCGGCGCCTTCCTGTTCACCAAGTACGTCGCCAAGGCGATGGTCGGCAAAGGCGGGACCATCATCAACATCATCTCGACGGCGGGCCATCAGGGCGAGCCCGGCAACATCGCCTACTCGACATCCAAATGCGGCCTTCTGAACTTCACGCGGTCGGCCGCAATGGAGCTGGTCGGCCACGGCATCCGCGTCAACAGCCTGACGCCGACGGCAACCGATCCCTCGGAATCCTTCGAGCGCGCTGCGCGCTGGGGCCGCACCGTGAAGAAGCCGGAAAGCCTCGACCGCGTCATGAAGCCGTTCCGCGACGGCATCCCGATGAAGAAGCTGCCGCTGCCCAGCGATTACGGCCGCGCCGCGGTGTTCCTCGCCTCTGACGATTCATCGATGATCACCGGCACCGACCTGCGGGTCGATGCCGGTGCGATAGCGCGCTACTGGGCGTGGGAGCCGAAGGCCGGGGCGACGTTATAAAAATATCCGTCATCCCGACCGGAGCCGAGCGAAGCGAGGCGTAGTGGAGGGACCTATTCTGTTGCTGCGTCGCCAAGAGGAGGTCCCTCGACTGCGCCGCCCTTCGGGCGGCTCCGCTCGGGATGACGCTACTTCGCGATCCCCTTCGTCAGCACGCGCATCAGCTCGTCGGCGATGTCGTCCGGCGTCATGGCGCCTTCCGGGTCGTACCATTCGGCAGCCCAGGTCAGGGCGCCCATGGCCAGCATGCGCACCACCGAGGGATCGAAGCCGGATTGCAGCAGGCCCTTGCGGCCAGCCTCGGCCAAAAGGCCAGCGAAGATCGCGGCGTAGTCGCGTTCCTGCTGCATGTGTTGGTCGCGCAGGCGCTTGGGCAGCCGGCGGATCGCCTTCAGGCGCGACGAGAAGTGATGCCGCAACGTGTATTTGAGATGGGCGCCCAACGCAGCGCGCAGGCGCACCAGGGGCGAGCTGTCAGCTCCTGCCTCGGCAACCGCGCCCAAAACCTCGTCGCGGGCGTTGCCGACGCCGCGCTCGAGCACGGCGCGCAGGATCTGGTCGCGCGAGCTGAAGTGATAGTAGATGCTGCCGGCTTCGATCTTGGCCGCTGCCGCGATGCGGCGCACCGTGACCTCGTCCGAGCCGTGCTCCTGGAAGAGCCGGGTGGCGACCTCGATCAGGCGTGCCCTGGTCCTGTCGGCCTTGGTGATCCTGTCCTTCCCGGACTTCTCGCTCGGCATCAGATGATGATAGTCAGCTTTCCCGGATAAAGCATGTCCATACCGAGCACCGAGCGCTTGGACTTGATGCGGAACGGCTCGGCGTTGACGTCGATGCGGTAGAGATGCTTGCCGTAGTAGGTGTCGACCACGCCGCGCTTGGCCCGGTAGGTGACGAAGTTGCAGCTCACGTCGGCCACGCCGTCTAAAAGGCCGGTGATGCGCACGTTGCTGATCATGTGGCGCTGCTGGGAGCGCGGGAACTCCGAATGCGCCTCCTTCTTGGTCAGACGCACCACCCGCTCGCGCAGGCGCACATAGTCGTCGGCGATGTAGAACAGCGAGGTCGCCGGGTCGTGCTCGTCGGTGCCGGTCGGCGGCACCTCGTAGGTCGCTCCCTCGGCGAACAGCGCGAACCATTCCTCGATCTTCCACTCGTCGAGCAGTTCGGCCTCGAGATAGAGGAAGTCTTCGATGCGGCCGCGCAGCGCCGCGCCGTCGCTGCGCCGCGTCGGCGGCAGGCTCACATCGCCGTTCACGACACGGCCCCGATGCGATCGCGCCACTGGCGCCAGAAGCAGCGCATCTGCTCCTCGTCGTCGTTCATCGGCGGGCCCTGGCGCGGCATGCCCTTGGAGATGTCGTTCCAGCCGACCTCGCGCAGGTTCTGATAGCCGCGCTGGCAGTTCTCCAGCGCCTCCTGGTCGTCCGGCGTGGCGAAACCGCCCGGCCCCAGGAACTCGAGGAAATTGAACAGGCGCAGCTTGCGCAAGTCGCGGTCCTCGTCGCGCGCGCCGAGCGCCCAGGCGCTCACCGTCATCTTGTTCGGCGCCGCCGGCATGAAGGTGCGGATGGTGATCGCCATGATGTCGTTGATCACCAGGTTGGGGAAGATCAGCATGTTGCGGCTGAACTCCGACATGCGCGTGCCGCGCTCTTCGCCGAAGCGCTTGATCAGGTTCTCACGCAGCGCGGCCATCACCGGCCGCTTGTCCTCGCCCATCGACGGCACCCAGCGCGCGATCGGCCGGCCCCACGGCGAGGCATACTCGATCACGGCATGGCCGTTGCCGAGGTTGTGCATGCCGCTCGCCGAGAAATGCGAGCCGGTCGATTCCATACGCAGAGCACCCAGCGTCTTGAGATAGTCGAAGTAGGTGCTGTGCACCGGGAAGCCGTGAAAGGCGTCGATGCTGTTCTCGGCCAGAAGCTTCCAGTTGGCGTTGATGATGTACTGCTGGCCCGAGCCCACGACCTCCATGCCGGCCTCGGCTTGGTCGGCCACCAGGTCGATGTATTCCTTGGCGCCGGCGAGATAGTCCGACAGCGAGACGGCATTGCGGTCGAAGTTCACGAACCAGAAGTCGCGATAGCTCTCCAGCCGCGGTACCTGGGCGAGGTCGGCGCAGCCGCCGCCGTAATGCTCCTTGCCGTAGTTGCCCTCGTCGAAGCGCGAGGCGAAGCGGCCGTTCACGTTGAACGACCAGCCGTGATAGAAGCAGCGGAACGACAGCGCATTGCCCTTCTTCTCGCGCACCACCATGGCGCCGCGATGCGGGCAGGTGTTGAGGAAGGCGTGCACCGCGCCGACGCGATCGCGATTGAAGATCAGCTCGCGGCCGCCGACCGCCCGCGTGATGAAGTCGCAATTGCCGGCGATCTCCGAGGAATGGCCGAGATAGAGCCAGCAGCGGTCGAAGATGGCGCGGCGCTCGGCCTCCAGCACGGCCTCGTCGGTGAAAGCCCGCCGCGCGACGCGGAACAGGTGCCGGCCGCGATCCTCGACGACCATCTGCGGAGTGGTCAGGATGGTGTCCATGATTTCCTCCTACGTCTTCCTTGGACTGGACTTTGGCCGATTTCCCGGGCAACAACAATACCGAACAAACGTTAGATTTTGACGCACGATGGCCGATCCACTGGTGATCATCGGGGCGGGACAGGCCGCCAGCCAGCTCATGGCCAGCCTGGCCCAGGACGGCTTCGCTGGCGAGGTCTGCCTGGTCGGCGACGAGCCTCACCTGCCCTACCAGCGCCCGCCGCTCTCCAAGAAGTTTTTGGCCGGCGAGCTTGCGCTCGACCGGCTGTATGTCAAACCGGCCGCCTTCTACGAAAAGGCCGGCAGCCACCTGCTGTTGGGACGGCGCGCCGAGCGCATCGACCGAAGCGGCCGGTCCGTCCTCCTGGCTGACGGGTCGCGGCTAACCTACTCGACCCTGGTGCTGGCCACCGGCAGCCGGCCTCGTGAACTGCCCCTGCCGGGCGCGTTCTACCTGCGCAACATCGCCGACGTCGACGCCATCCGGCCGCGCCTGGCGCCGGGCAAGTCGCTGGTGGTGATCGGCGGCGGCTATATCGGGCTGGAACTGGCGGCCGTTGCCGTGAAGCTCGGGGTCGGCGTGACCGTGCTGGAGCAGGCGCCGCGCCTGATGGCGCGCGGCGTCGGGCCCGTCGTCTCGCAGTTCTATGCCCGGCTGCACGGCGAGGAAGGCGTCGTCATCCACACCGGCTCGGTGGTGTGCGGCTTGGCAGGCAAGCGCGTCGTTTGCGAGCATGCGCAGTACGATGCCGACATCGTCGTCGTCGGCGCCGGCGCAGTGCCCAATGTCGAGCTTGCCCGCGAAGCCGGGTTGGCGGTCGAGGACGGGATCGTGGTCGATGCTGAGTGCCGCACCGACGACGCATCGATCTACGCCATCGGCGACTGCACCAGCCAGCATCACGACCTGGTCGGCCGTCGCCTGCGGCTCGAATCGGTGCACAACGCGCTCGAACAGGCGCGCATCGCAGCCGCAGCGATCTGCGGGCGCAAGCCGCCCGCCGTCCAGGTGCCGTGGTTCTGGACCGACCAGTTCGACGTGAAGATGCAGATGGCCGGCCTGTCGGCGGGCCACGACCAAGCCGTCGTGCGCGGCAATCCCGACACAGGCCGCTCCTTCGCCGTGTTCTACCTGCGCGAAGGAACGCTGATCGCCGTCGACGCGGTCAATCGCGCACCGGAATTCATGATGTCCAAGCAGCTCATCGCCGAGCGCGCTAAGATCGACCCGGCGCGGCTTGGCGATGAAGGCGTGGCCATGAAGGACATGAGGAATTAGGAACAGCCAATGGCCAAGATCGTTTTCGAGGAACCCGACGGCACCGAACGCGCCATCGACATCGCCAACGGGCAGTCGATCATGGAAGGCGCGGTGCGCAACGGCATCGTCGGCATCGATGCCGACTGCGGCGGCGCCTGCTCGTGCGCCACCTGCATGGTCTATGTGCCCGAAGAGTGGCTCGGCCGCCTGCCGGCCAAGGACAGCACCGAGCAGTCGATGCTGGAATTCTGTCCGCACGTGCAGGCGAACTCGCGCCTGTCCTGCCAGATCCAGGTCAGCGACGCGCTCGACGGCTTGCGGCTGAAAGTGCCGCAGAGCCAGCAATGAGCACACCCTGCTGCACCATCGACGTGCACACGCACGTCGTACCGGCGCATTTGCCCGACGAGCGACCGGAGTTCGCCGGCCTGCCGTGGCCCTCGATCAAGCACACCGACGCCTGCCATGCCCAGGTGATCATCAGCGGCAAGAATTACCGCGCGATCGACGACGCCTGCTGGAGCGTGCCGCGCCGCACCGAGCAGATGCCCGGCATGGATGTCGGCATGCAGGTCCTGTCGCCGATGCCCGAGCTTTTATCCTACTGGCTGCCGACCAACGCCGCGTCCGTGCTGGCGCGGCACATCAACGAGACCATCGCCGAGATGGTGCGCGCCGCTCCCGACCGCTTCCACGGCCTGGGCATGGTGCCGTTGCAGGACATGGACGCCGCCCAGCGCGAGCTCGAGCATGCCATGCGCCAGCTCGGCCTCAAGGGCGTGGAGATCGCAACCAACATCAACGGTGTGGCGCTGGGCCATCCCTCGCTGGAGCCGTTCTTTGCCGCGGCCGAATCATTGGGTGCGGCGATCTTCGTGCATCCGCTGCGGCCGGCTGGCATGGATCGGCTGGTCGGCCCCGCGAACCTCGAGCAGGTCGTGGCCTTTCCCTGCGAGACCGCACTCGCCATCGCCTCGGTGATCACCGGCGGCCTGATGAGGCGCCATCCTGCCTTGCGCATCGGCTTCAGCCATGGCGGCGGCGCCTTCGGCCAGGTGCTGCCGCGCATGCAGCACGCCTGGACGGCGATGGCGCCGATCAAGGCCGCCATGGAGGAGCCGCGCACGATTGCTAAAAAACTGTTTTATGACACGCTGGTCTACGACGAGACGGCGCTGCGCTTCCTGATCGATTCCTATGGCGCCAGCCAGCTCATGATCGGCAGCGACTATCCGTTCTCCATCATGGACCGCCAGCCGACGCGGCGCGCCGGCAATCTCGGCTTGGCCGACTCCGACATGGATAAATTGCTGTTCAAGAACGCCGAGCGTTTTCTCGGCCTGGACCGCATAACGGCACGCCCCTAGGATCGCGCTGTCGCGCGATCACGAGGGTAAGTATGAAAAGACGCGAGTGGGTTGCCGTGTCCATGGCATTCCTTGTCGCCGGCATCAGCCGTGGGTCGGCAGCACAAACACCGGCACCGGCGACGGGACAGCCGCAGACCGCTGCAGCGGACGAAAGCAAGACTTTCACGGCAGCGCAGCTCGACCAGCTCCTGGCGCCGATCGCCCTCTATCCCGATCCGCTGCTGGCGCAGATCCTGATGGCGGCGACCTACCCGCTGGAAGTCCTCGAGGCGGCGAACTGGTCCAAGAACAATCCCAATCTCACGGGCGATGCCGCCCTGGCCGCGGTCAAGGACAAGGGCTGGGATGCGAGCGTCACATCGCTGGTCGCCTTCCCGCAGGTCCTGGCGATGATGGACAGCAAGCTCGACTGGACCCAGAAGGTCGGCGACGCGATGATCGCCCAGCAGGCCGACGTCGCTGCGTCGATCCAGAGATTGCGAGCGCAGGCGCAGACCGCTGGGACGCTTAAAAGCACGCCGCAGCAGACGGTGTCGACGCAGCCGCCGAGCACCGGCGCGCCGGATGGGACACCGCCCGCCATCGTCATCCAGCCGGCCAATCCCGACACCGTCTACGTGCCGACCTACGATCCCAACGTGGCCTATGGCCCGTGGCCCTATGCCGACAACCCGCCCTACTACTATCCGCCGGCGAGCTACGGCTGGAGCGGGCCCAGCACATGGGTCGGCGGTTTCGGCTTTGGCGTGGGTTATGCGGTCGGCC
>JAKFVH010000212.1 GCA_021732285.1 Reyranella sp.
TGCACGTCGTGACCGTGAACGACTACCTGGCCAAGCGCGATTCCGAATGGATGGGCCAGATCTACCAGTTCCTCGGCCTCACCGTCGGCGTGATCGTGCACGAGCTCGACGACGAGCAGCGCAAGGCAGCCTATGCCTGCGACGTCACCTACGGCACCAACAACGAGCTGGGCTTCGACTACCTGCGCGACAACATGAAGTTCCGCCTGGACGCCATGGCGCAGCGGCCCTTCAACTATGCGATCGTCGACGAAGTCGATTCGATCCTGATCGACGAGGCGCGCACGCCGCTGATCATCTCCGGCCCGGCCGAGGATTCCTCGGAGCTCTATCGCCGCGCCGACACGGTGATCCCGCGGCTCAAGGCCGACGCCTACGAGAAGGACGAGAAGAATCGCACCGTCGTGCTGACCGACGCCGGCGTCGAGGCGGTCGAGGACATCCTGCGCGGCGACGGGCTGCTGCCGGAGGGCATCAGCCTCTACGCGCCGAACCAGGTCAC
Source organism: Reyranella sp. (assembly GCA_021732285.1). Classification (GTDB taxonomy): domain Bacteria; phylum Pseudomonadota; class Alphaproteobacteria; order Reyranellales; family Reyranellaceae; genus Reyranella. The sequence continues at coordinate 503 of JAKFVH010000212.1, forward strand.
CGTCCTGCACCACGTCACCCAGGCACTGCGCGCCCACAAGCTGTTCGCGCGCGACACCGACTACATCGTCAAGGATGGCCAGGTCGTCATCATTGACGAGTTCACCGGCCGCATGATGTCCGGCCGGCGCTACTCCGAGGGCCTGCACCAGGCGCTCGAGGCCAAGGAGAAGGTCGAGATCCAGCGCGAGAACCAGACGCTGGCCTCGATCACCTTCCAGAACCTGTTCCGCATGTATCCCAAGCTGGCCGGCATGACCGGCACGGCGCTGACCGAAGCCGCCGAGTTCGGCGAGATCTACAGGCTCGAGGTGGTCGAGATCCCGACCAACGTCGCGGTCGGCCGCAAGGACGCCGACGACGAGATCTACCGCACGCTGGCCGACAAGACGCGCGCCATCGTCAAGCTCGTCCAGGACTGCCGCGAGCGCCAGCAGCCGATGCTGGTCGGCACGGTGTCGATCGAGAAGTCGGAGGCGCTGTCGGAGGAGCTGAAGAAGGCCAAGATCCCGCACAACGTGCTGAACGCGCGCTACCACGAGCAGGAGGCGCAGATCGTCGCCCAGGCGGGCCGCCCGGGCGCCATCACCATCGCCACCAACATGGCGGGCCGCGGCACCGACATCCAGTTGGGCGGCAACGCCGACATGCTGGTGCGCCAGTCCGAGCCCGAGATCGTGGCCAAGTTCCCGGACGAGGTCGCTCGCAAGGCCGAGCTCGAGCGCGTGGCCGCCGAGATCAAGGCCGAGGTCCTGCGCAACCGCGAAATCGTCCTGAAGGCCGGCGGCCTCTACGTAGTCGGCACCGAGCGCCACGAGAGCCGGCGCATCGACAACCAGCTGCGCGGCCGCTCGGGCCGCCAGGGCGACCCGGGTGCGTCGAAATTCTTCCTGTCGCTGGAAGACGACTTGATGCGCATCTTCGGCAACAACAAGGTGCTCGACTGGGTCCAGAAGAAGGGCATGGCCGACGACGAGGCGCTGACCCATCGCTGGCTCAACAAGGCGCTGGAGACGGCGCAGGGCAAGGTCGAGGCGCGTAACTTCGAGATCCGCAAGAACCTGCTGCGCTTCGACGACGTCATGAACAGCCAGCGCAAGGAGATCTACAAGGAGCGCATCGAGCTGATGGCGACCGAGGACGTCTCGGACACCATCGCCGGCATGCGCCGCGACGTGATCGATTCGCTGGTCGCCCGCACCATTCCCGAGGGCCAGTACGCCGAGCAGTGGAAGATCGCCGAGCTCAAGGAAGAGGTGCAGCGCATCTTCGGGCTCGACCTGCCGGTCGAGGACTGGGCCAAGGAAGAAGGCATCGCCGACGAGGAGATCAAGACCCGGCTGAACGACCAGGTCGACCGGCTGTTCGCCCAGCGTGCGGCGCAGTACGGGACCGACGTGTGGCGCCAGGTCGAGAAGAGCGTGCTGATGCAGCTCTTCGACCAGAGCTGGAAGGAGCATCTGCTCCATCTCGACCATCTGCGCCAGGGCATCGGCTTGCGCGCCTACGGCCAGAAGGATCCACTGAACGAGTACAAGCGCGAGGCGTTCAATCTCTTCAACGACCTCTTGACCGGCCTGCGCGAGCAGGTGGTGGGCCTGCTGGCGACGCTGCAGCTGCGCATGGAGCAGCCGCCGATGCCGGAGATGCCGACCAACATGCACGAGGTCCATGAGGATCCTTCGCTGGCGAGCCGCATGAGCGACGATCCGGCCTTCGATCCGGCCGATCCCGACGGCGGCGGCGAGCCCACGCTGCGGCCGCGGCCGGCGGCGCGCGGGCCCAAGGATCCCAACGATCCCGCGACCTGGGGCAAGGTCTCGCGCAACGCGCCCTGCCCCTGCGGCTCAGGCAAGAAGTTCAAGCACTGCCACGGGCGGGTCTGACACCTGCCATCCGGCGCGGAGCCTGCTCCGCGCTAACCGAATCGAGGGGCCTCTAAGGCCGCAGGGAAGGTCCCTCGCTGCGCTCGGGATGACAGCGAGGCTGTTTCCACAATTCGTGCTTCCACGCGTTAGCTAACGCAGTTCGCGGTGCGCCACCGCGGATGAGTTGACCTTCAATATTGTTATACTATAACATTACCTCATCAAGCGATGGAGAGAGGCGACCGATGTTGCGCGTACGTGGTTTGATATCGGTCAGCAGCCTATTCGCCGGCATCGCCTCGGCTGCGGCCCAGACGGAGCCCGCGCCACCGGCGCCCGACAGCACCTTGCCCGGCATCACCGTGACCGCGACCAAGATGGACGAGGAGCGCAGCGCCATCCTGCCGAGCCTCGGCGCCACCAAGTACGATTTCAGCCGCACCGCCATCCAGAATACGCCGCAGGGCGAGAACGCGCCGCTCAATCAGGTGCTGCTGCGCGCGCCCGGCGTGGTGCAGGACGGCTTCGGCCAGGTCCACGTGCGTGGCGACCACGGCAGCCTGCAGTACCGGCTCGACGGCGTGCAGTTGCCGGAAGGGCTGGCGCTCTTCAGCCAGATCCTGTCGCCGCGGTTCGCCAATTCGATCTCGCTGCTCACCGGCGCACTGCCGGCACAGTACGGCCTGCGCACCGCGGGCGTCGTCGATATCGGCGTCAAGTCGGGCACGACCAATCCCGGCGCCGAGGCCTCGTTGATGGGCGGTTCGTACAACTGGGTGCAGCCGTCGGCGCAGTATGGCGGCCGCAGCGGCAACATCGACTACTTCGCCGTAGGCCAGTACGTCAGCAATGGCATCGGCATCGAAAATCCGACGCCGACATGGTCGCCGATCCATGACGACACCAACCAGTGGTACGCGCTCGCCAAGGTCACGGCCATCGTCGACGAGAGCACGCGGCTCTCCTTCATCGGTGGCGGCGCCAACGCGCGCTACCAGATTCCCAACAACATCAACCAGGTTCCCAACTTCACGGTGCTCGGCAACTCGACCTGGGACAGCTCGATCCTCGACCAGCGCCAGTGGGAAAGCACTTATTTCGGCATCGCCTCGCTGCAGAAGACCTACGCGGACTTCAACATGCAGCTGTCAGGCTTCGCGCGCTATTCCCAGCTCAACTACCAGCCCGACGCGATCGGCGACCTTTTGTACAACGGCTTCGCGCCGTGGGCGCAACGCACCAGCTTCGCCACCGGCGTGCAGGGCGATGCGAGCTGGAAACTGGCGCCCAAGCACACGCTGCGTGGCGGCTTCCTCGCCCAGCGTGAACGTGTCACAAGCTTCGCGCAGGCCAACACCCTGCCGCTGGTTCCCGATCCGGCCGATCCGGATGCGCCCGCCATTCCGGGCGACCAACCGTTCGGTCTCACCGACAGCTCCGATCTCACCGGGTGGACCTACAGCGTCTATCTGCAGGACGAATGGAAGGTGCTGCCGACGCTGACCGTGAATGCCGGTTTGCGCTTCGATGCCATCACCAGCCCCGTCAGCGAAAACCAGCTGAGCCCACGCGTCAACGTGGTCTGGGAACCCACGCCGGAAATCACCCTGCGCGCTGGATATGCCCGCTACTTCGTTCCCGCCCCGTTGAATCAGGTCTCCGTCGCCGCGCTGGCGGCGCGCGCCGGCACGGTCGCCGCGCCCGAGGTCCTGACCAACGATCCGGTTCGCGCCGAACGTTCCGACAACATCGATGTCGGCCTGACCGTGAAGCCGGTCGACGGCCTCACGGTGGGTTTCAGCGGCTTCTACAAGTGGGCCGAGAAGTACATCGACAAAGGCCAGTTCGGCGCACCGATTTTCCAGACCGCCTTCAACTACTCGAACGCCCAGGTGCGTGGTTTCGAGCTGTTCGCCAACTACGACAAGGGGCCGTGGTCGCTTTACGCCAACCTCGCGTGGTCGCAGGTCAACTCGATCAACATCACCTCGTCCCAGTTCAACTTCGAGCAGGCGGAGCTCGACTTCATCGCCAGCAACTGGATCTTCGCCGACCATAACCAGAGCTGGACGGGTTCGGCCGGTGCGGCCTACGTGTTCAACATGGAGACGGATTGGGCAACCCGGGTCTCGGCCGACGTCCTCTACGGCAACGGCCTGCGCCAGACGATCGTAACGCCGAACGATACGGCCTTGCCCGTTTATGCCACGCTCAACCTCTCGGTAACCCAGCGCCTCCCGATCACCGGCAGCAAGGGCACCAATGTGCGTTTCGACACCATCAACATCACCGACGGCCAATACCAGCTGCGCACCGGAACCGGCGTCGGCGTGGGCGCGCCCCAGTTCGGCATGCGGCGGGCGTTTTTCGTGACGCTGTCGCAAAAATTCTGACCAGAGCGATTCCAGGCCGGATGGAACCGCTCGCGGTTTCATCCGGCCTGGAATGCGCGCGCCGTCGGCCCCAGTCAGGCAGGGCACATTGTGTCCGGCTGTAACCAGCCGGACACAATGTGCTTCCTTAAACGACATGATCTGAGCCTGCCGGACGTGATAAACGCTCGGCATGCTCGATGACACGCTTCCCCATGTCGTGCCGCTGAAGGGCGGCTCCAATTTCCGCGACCTTGGTGGCTATCGCACCGCGGACGGCCGTACCGTGCGCCGCCACGCGGTCTTCCGCTCGGCTCATCTCGGCACCCTGACCGACGAGGATCGCGCCGCACTGAGCAGGCTCGGCGTGCGCACCATCGTCGACCTGCGCGGCGTCAACGAAGCCGCCGAGACGCCGCACCTGATCGACGGCGTCGCCTGCCGCGTCGTCGGCGCCCATATCGAGCCGCAGCTCGGCGACAAGATCAGGAACGCCGTGGCCGACGGCACGGCCACGCCGCATTTCATGATGGACCTCTTCACCGACCACTACCGCGACTATCCGCGGCGCTGTGTGCCGGGCTTCCGCACCTTGTTCGCGACCTTGAGCGACGGCACGCACCGGCCGCTGGTGTTCCATTGCACCGCCGGCAAGGACCGCACCGGCTTCGCCTCGGCGCTGCTGCTCACCCTGCTAGGCGTGCCGTGGGACACGGTGATGGACGATTACCTGCGCACCAATGACCTGTGGACCGGCCATATCGGCCGCCACCCCGAGCTCGACATCGATACCCGCGCCGCCATCATCGAGGCGCGCACGCCCTATCTCGAGGCAGCCTTCGAGGTCGTGCGCGGCGACTTCGGCAGCCCCGAGGCGTTCGCCGAGAAGGCGTTGGGCCTCGACGGCAGGGCGCGCGAGCGGCTCAGGACGGATTTGCTGGAAGGCTAGCCGCGTGCGGAGTTTGCACGAAGGTTAGCTTTGCGCTAACCTCCGGCTGGTGTTTCGGATCGAATACAGCCGCGATGCGCTCAAGACGCTGCTTCGCATGCCGGCCAACACGGCGAGGCTGATTCGGATCAAGATTGAACAACTAGCGGCCGATCCGTTCGCGCCGAACAACAACGTCAAACGACTGAAAGGCATGGATGCCTTCAGATTGCGGGTGGGTGACTGGCGTGTCGTCTACGAAGTCGACCGTCGTACGATCGCGATCTTCGTCATCCGCATCGGGCCCAGGGGCAGTGTCTATGAAGATTAGAAAGCCACAAGTCCTCGAAGTCGAAGGCAAGCCGCGCCTCGCGGTCATTCCGCTCGCAGAATGGCAGCGCATCGTCGAACGCCTCGAGGATGCCGAAGATGCACTCGCGGTGCGGCGTTGGCGGGCGGCTCCCGGCGAAACGATTCCAGCTGATGTGGTCAACCGTCTGCTCGATGGCGAGAACAAGATCAAGGTTTGGCGCGTGCACAGGGGCCTGACACAGCAAGCGCTCGCCGAGGCATGCGGCGTGTCCAAGCCGTACGTTTCCCAACTCGAAGCCAACACGCGCCTTGCTTCCCAAGCCGTGCTTCGCAAATTGGCGAATGCGCTGCGCGTCGACCTGGATGACTTGGTGTGAGCGTTCAGTGACGACGTCGCGCCATGAAACCCCGGAGCCCTTCAAGGTCGACATTCCCGAGCGCGCGCTGATCGATCTCGACGAGCGGCTGCGCCGCTGGCGCGCGCCCGTCGCCATCGCCGACGACGGCTCATGGGCCTCCGGCACCGATCCTGATTTCCTGGCGGAGCTGGTCGACTACTGGCGCCACGGCTACGACTGGAACCGCTGCCAGGAGGCGATCAACCGCTGGCCCAACTACCTGGTCGATATCGGCCTACAACGCCTGCATTTCATCCGTGAGCCCGGCTCCGAGGTCGAGGGCGCGCCAAGGCCGATGCCGCTGGTCGTCACCCACGGCTGGCCGGGATCGATCGTGGAGTTCCTGCACATCATCGATGCGCTGGCCCATCCCGAGAACCACGGCGGCGATCCGCTCGACGCCTTCGACGTCATCGTTCCCTCGCTCCCCGGCTACGGCTTCTCCGGCCCGCCGATCCGCGAGGACGGCAGCACGGGCCCGATCGGTCCACGCGCCATCGCCGGCCTGTGGCACACGCTGGTGCACGAGACGCTGAACTACCGCCGTCCCTACGGCGTGCAGGGCGGCGACTGGGGCGCCGTGGTGTCGTCGTGGGCCGCCTTCGACCATCCCCTGAAGGACGAGAAGGACGAGTGGAAGTCGGGCGTCGTCGGCCTGCACCTCAACATGATGGGACTGCGGCCGGGCATCGACCTGCGCAAGACCGAATTCAGCGCGGCCGAGAAAGCCTGGCTCGCCAAGGTCCAGGCCGAGCGCGACGAGAAGACCGCCTACCAGCGCATCCAGGCAACCCGGCCGCAGACACTCGGCGTGGCGCTCACCGATTCACCCGTCGGCCTCGCCGCCTGGATCGTCGAGAAGTTTCAGGCCTGGGGCGACTGCGATGGCGATCCGCTGAAGCGCTTCTCGATGGACCTGCTGCTGGACAACATCATGGTCTACTGGCTGACCGGCACGGCGGGCACGGCGACCTGGCTCTACCGCGGCGTCACCCAGCAGCAGAATCGCGGCCTGCCGGAGGGCCAGCGGGTCGAGACGCCGACCGGCTTCGCCGCCTTCCCGGCCGATCTCTCCCCGCCGCCGCCCAAGGAGTTCATTGAGCGCGCCTTCAACCTGCGCCGCCACACCGTGATGCCCAAGGGCGGGCATTTTGCGGCGCTGGAAGAGCCTGACCTGCTGGTCGACGACGTCCGCGCCTTCTTCCGGCCGCTGAGGTTCGGGGCCGCGAACGACTAGTACTTTCAAAGTACTTGCGAAAGGAAGTATAGCGCACTATATCCGCCGTATGTCCGATACTTCCCTTGCCGCCATCCTGCGGCTCCTGCGCGCGCAGTCCTTCGTCGAAGCGCGGATCGATCCCGGCCTGGGTGCGGTCCACGGCCTGGCGCTGCGCGAGTTCATGTTCCTGGTGCAGCTCGACCAGGCGCCGGCCAACCGCCTGCGCCGCGTCGACCTCGCCGCCCGCCTGAACGTCAGCCAGTCGACCGTCACCCGGCTCGCCCTGCCGCTGGAGAAGCTGGGCTTCGTGAAGCGGGAAGCCGATCCGCGCGACGCCCGGGTGGGCTACGTCGTGCTGACCAAGGCCGGCCGCCAGCGCGTCGCCGAGGCTCGGGCGACGCTCGAGCGCAGCGCCGCCGGCATCTTCCGCGACCGCTGGAGCGACAAGGACATCGCCACGTTGGCAAGCCTGCTCGGCCGCTTCACGGCGGCCCTTCCCGGCGACGTCACCTGAGGGCACCCATGAAACTGGAAAACGGACAGGTCGCCGTCGTCACCGGTGCGGCCAGCGGAATCGGATTTGGCCTGGCCGAAGCGCTCGGCGCCCGCGGCCTCACGGTCGTGCTGGCGGATGTCGAAGCGAGCGCGCTCGAGGCCGCACGGGCTTCCCTCGCCGGCCGAAGCTTCGACGTTCACGCCCATGTCTGCGACGTCGCCAATGCCGCGGCCGTGGACGAGCTCGCGCGAGCCGTCATCGCGCGCTGCGGCAAGGTCGACCTTTTAATCAACAACGCCGGCGTGGGCGGCAGGCTCGGCCCGCTGTGGGACAGCCAGCCCGGCGACTAAGCGTGGACCTTCGGCGTCAACGTCTTCGGCGTCGCCAACGGCGTGCGCTCCTTCCTGCCCGGCATGCTGCAGCGGAGGACGGGCCACGTGGTGAACGTCGCCTCCCTGGCCGGCCTGACCGCGCCGCCGTTTCTCGGCCCCTACGTCGCCTCCAAGCATGCCGTTGTCGGCCTGTCCGAAAGCCTGGCGGCAGAACTTGCGATGGCCGGATCGCCCATCCGCGTGTCCGTCGTCTGCCCCGGGCACGTGCGATCCCGCATATTCGAGTCGGATCGCAACCGGCCGGCCGAGTTCGCCGCAGAGTCGCGAACCGCGCCCGAGGTGCGGGCGCGCATCAGCGCCGCCTTCGCCGCCGCATTGGGCGAACCGATGGCGCCGACCGACCTCGCGAGCCGCGTGCTCGCCGGCATCGAGAAGGACGCGTTCCTGATCCTGACCCATCCCGAGCTCAACGGTCAGGTGCGGGCCCGCCTCGCCACGGTCGAGCGCACGGCGCGGACCACCGCCTAGCGGCCGCGTCGGCGCTGCTCAAGCAGCAGCGCGCAGGCATCGAGACAAGCCGTCCGCGATTCGGGCCACCACGGGCCGGGCTTGTCCTGCGCCAGCCGGAACATCGCGGCACCATGGACCAGGCTGCGCATGGCGAGCGCCGTCGGCCGCACGTCGCGGTCGGGCACGCCGGCCTGGCGAACGTAGCCTTCGAAGATCGCGAACTGTGCGGCCTGCACCGCGGGCTCGACGCGATCGCGAAAGCCGTAGCCGAACAGAAGCTCATAGTCGCGCGGATGCTCGTCGGCGAAGGCCAGCATGCGCCCGCAGGCGTCGGTCACGCTTTTGGACTTCGCCAGGGCCGTCACGAAATGCTCGTGCGCCAGCTCGCGCACCGCGCGCAGGATCGCCGTGCGGTCGGCAAAATGCGCATAGACGCTGGGCGTCGTCGTCTTGGCGCGCCGCGCCACGTCGCGGATGGTGACGGCCTGGTCGCCGTCCTTGCGCCACAGCGCATAGGCGGCCTCGGCGATACGGGAAGGCAGGGTCGGATCGGCTTGACGGGGCATGTTGACTCTTACTTATACGACGTATAATTTATACACTGTATAGATAATAGCCAAGGATTGCAGCCATGACCATCCCCGAACGCCTGATCGGCCCGGCGATCCTCGCGCTGGCCTTCGCCGCCAACGCCATCCACAACCACACCGCTCTCGGCGGCGTGCTGGGACACATTCCGGGCTTCTATCCGATCGTCTTCTTCATCGGCATCGGCGTCGTGCTGCCCGCACTCGCCTTTGGCCGCACCGTGCGCTGCGAGCCTGTGGCGGCGCGCCCGCTCGGCGTTACCCTGGGTTGGCGCGACGCGATCGCGGTCCTCGCTGCCCTCGTGATCGGCTGTGCGCTGGCCGCCAAGCCGCTTGGCCCTATCGTCGCCCAGCCCGGCGGGATGGAACGCGTGGCGACGCTCTTCGCCCAGCTCCTGATCGCCAGCACCGCCGAGGTCATGCTGTTCCTCGGCGCGTTTGGCATGGGCCTGCGCGTGCTGCTGGGTGGGCGTCACGACTGGCGCTTCGGGCTCCTGCTGGTCGTCGCCTCCAGCCTGCTCTTCGGCCTCTTCCACTTCACCTATCCCGCGCCGTGGAACGTGCTCGACACGGCGGTCACGGTCGGCGTGGTTTGGATCGCCGTCTCGACGCTGTTCGCCATCACGCGCAGCCTGGTGGCAGCGGTGATCCTCGACAACATCATGGCGACCGTGGGCTTCGCCACGCGCGACCTCACGCTGCCGCTGTCGCCGACGCTGGGCCTGCTGCTCGAGGTCCTGGCGGTCGCCGCGTTCGTCGCCGCCTTCGCCTGGGCGCGGCGCGGTGCTACTGCAGCGTCGCCGTCGCCTGCGCCGCGATAGTGCCCTTGGGCGTCACGGTCCACAGCTCGGCGCCTTTTCCGTCGGCGGTCGGCCGGCCGATCACGTCGAACGGTGCGTTGTCGAACAGCGGCGCCCGCGCGCGCACGGTGAAGGTTTTTATGCGGCGGCCCGGCATGGAATCACGCAAGAGGTCGAACAGGCACTGCTGGGAGAACGGCCCATGCACCACCAGGCCCGGATAGCCCTCGACCTCCATGCAGTAGGGCTTGTCGTAGTGGATGCGATGCGGGTTGAAGGTGATCGCCGAGTAGCGGAACAGCATCACCGAACTGGGCGTGATGGTGCGCCGCCACGGCACGTCGCTGGGCGCGGCATCGCGCACCGGCACGCCGGCCTTGTCCCCTGCCTTCACTTCCTCGCGGAACACCGTGTTGGCGGCTTCGGTCAGCGCCAGGCCGCGCGGCGTGAAGATGCGGCGGGTCTGGGTGGTGACGATCAGGCTGCCGGTGCTGCCCTGGCGCAGCTGGATGTCTGAAAACTCGATCTCGCGGCGGAGCTTGTCGCCCACCCGGATGTCGCCGTCGAAGGTGAAGGTCGAACCGGCGTACATGCGTCGCGGCATCGGGATCTCGGGCAGCACGCCGCCGGTGAAGGCCGCGCCGTCCTTCCCGAGCTGCGGCGGGCGCGCGTAGGAATGCAGGTAAAGGAGATGCCAGCCCGGCGCGATCGGCTCGCCCTCGGCCGGCACCTTGTCCGGCCGGTCGAAGGTCGCGATCATCGCCTTGATCGGCGCCTGGGTGACGACGTCCTCGTCCTCGATCTTGCGGCCGAGCTGCTTCTTCAACGGTTCGATGTCGATGGTCATGGCGCTTCCCTTCGGATTGGCGACAGCGTAACCAATCCCGCGATGATTCGCGCCGCCCGTCCCAACGAAATCGCGCTTCTGCCGCAGATCGAAAACGCCGCTGATGAGCGCTATCGACGTGTCGGCCTGCCGCGGATCCTGACCATGCCGCCCGCCAGCATCGCCTCGCTCGAAGACGGCCGGCGCAACGGCCGCCTGTGGGTCGCGACGTCGCCCTTCGACCGCGTCGTGGGCTTCGCCCTGATGAAATTGCCGGGCGGCACGGCATGGCTCGACCAGCTCTCCGTGCTCGATCGCTGGCAGGGACGCGGGTTCGGCGCGGCGCTAATCGACCGCACCGCCCGTCACGCGCGCGAGTTGGGGTACGACACGCTCTACCTCTCGACCTATCTCGGCGTGCCGTGGAATGCGCCCTTCTACGAGCGACGCGGCTTCTCTTCAGTGCCGCGCGGCGCCTGGCCGGCCGCTTTGCGCCAGCAGTTCCTGAGAGGGAACAGCCACGGCCATCCGACGTGGCGGCGCACGATCATGCAGCGGCGCGTCTAGCTTTCCGCCTCTTTTGAGAATCGAGTGGGTAGGGCAGAAGGTTCACACGTTGAACGAGTTGTGACGGCGCGGATGATGATATTCCGTGGTGGGATCGAAGGACCATTCCTCGGAGCCGACCTGGGGTCAGGAG